>CAIJPE010000164.1 GCA_903822435.1 uncultured beta proteobacterium
GGCCCGCCGGACCAGAGCGCGGCGTGGTCGGATTCGGGCGCCGAGGGCTCGTTCCGCTTCCTGCGCCGGTTGTGGACCTGCGGCGTGCGGCTGGCCGCGCAGCAGGTGGGCGCGCTGGCACCCTTCGGCGCCGAAGCCTTCCGGGGCGCCAGCGCGGCGGCCCTGGACCTGCGCCGCGAGGTGCACGTGCTGCTGGGGCAGATCAGCCACGACTACGACCGGCTGCAATACAACACGGTCATCTCGGGCGCGATGAA
This sequence comes from uncultured beta proteobacterium, assembly GCA_903822435.1. GTDB lineage: Bacteria > Pseudomonadota > Gammaproteobacteria > Burkholderiales > Burkholderiaceae_C > Rubrivivax. The sequence goes on from CAIJPE010000164.1 coordinate 258, forward strand.
ACTGCTCAATGCAATCGAGGACGCCCGCCTGGCCGCCACCCCCGCCGACCAGGCGGTGGCGGGCGAGGGCCTGGGCATCCTGCTGCGCGCCCTGTACCCCGCGGCGCCGCACATCACCCATGCCCTGTGGGAGGAACTGGGCTACGCCAAGACCCTGGGCGACCTGGTGTCCGCCCCGTGGCCGCAAGTGGTGCCCGAGGCCCTGGTCCAGGACGAGATCGAACTGGTGCTGCAGATTGCCGGCAGGACGCGAGGCGCCGTGCGGGTGCCGGCCGATGCCAGCCGCGAGGTGATCGAGGCCGCGGCGCTGGCAGCGCCCGAGTTCGCGCGCTTTGCCGAGGGCAAGACGGCCCGCAAGGTCATCGTGGTGCCGGGCCGGCTGGTCAATGTGGTGGTCTGATCCCGGCCGGCGGGCAGCCCTGCGGACGCTGGTAGCCCTGGCTGCGGCGCCCGGGGTGGGTCTGGCCGGCTGCGGCTTTTCGCTGCGCCAGCCGCCGAAGATGGCCTTCAGCCGCATCGCGCTGCAAGGCTTTGCCGCCCGCTCGCCGCTGGCCGAGCAGTTCAGGCGCGAGTTGTCGCAGCAGGTGCAGGTGATGGGCACACCCGACAAGGCCGATGTGGTGCTGCAGGCGCTGGACGATGTGCGCGAGCGCAGCGTGGTGGCTTCTACCTCCGCCGCCCAGGTGCGCGAGCTGCAGTTGCGGCTGAAGTTCAACTTCCGCGCCCACACGCCAGCCGGGCGCGAACTCATACCGCGGGCCGAACTGCTGCTCACGCGCGACCTGAGCTACAGCGAGACCTTCGCGCTGAGCAAGGAACAGGAGGAGGCCGAGCTCTACCGCGAGATGCAGGGCGACGTGGTGGCCCAGGTGCTGCGGCGGCTGGCCGCCGTGCGGGTCTGAGCGCGCTGGGCAGCAGGCCGCCGTGCAAGTCCGCCCCGAGCAACTCGAAGCCCGCCTCGCGCGGGGGCTCGACGCCGTCTACACCCTGCACGGAGACGAGCCGCTGCTGGCCCAGGAGGCCGCCGACGCCATCCGGGCGGCCGCCCGCGCAGCCGGCTACACCGAGCGAACGGTCTTCACGGTCAGCGGCGCGCACTTCGACTGGAGCGGCGTGCTGGGCGCCGCGCAGGCGATGAACCTCTTCGCCGCGGCGCAGATCATCGAGATCCGCATCCCTTCGGGCAAGCCCGGCAAGGAAGGCTCGGAGGCCCTGCAGCGCTACTGCGAGCGGCTGGCGCCCGATGTGCTGACGCTGGTGCAACTGCCGCGGCTGGACTTCCAGCAGCAGAAGTCGGGCTGGTTCAGCGCCCTGGACGGGGCCGGCGTGAGCCTGCGGCTGGAGCCCATCGAGCGCCGCGCGCTGCCGGCCTGGCTGGCGCAGCGGCTGGCGCGCCAGGGGCAGCGGGTGATGGCCGGCGACGCCGGGCAGCGCACCCTGGGCTTCTTCGCCGACCGGGTGGAAGGCAACCTGCTGGCCGCCCACCAGGAAATTCAGAAGCTGGCGCTGCTGCATCCGCCCGGCGAGCTGAGCTTCGAGCAGGTGGAAGCGGCCGTGCTGAATGTGGCGCGCTACGACATCCCCAAGCTCGTGGAGGCCCTGTGGAGCGGCCAGTCCACCCGCGCACTGCGCATGCTGGACGGGCTGCAGGCCGAAGGCGAATCGGCGGTGTTCGTGCACTGGTCGATCTCGGAAGACCTGCGCGCACTGGCCCGCGGCCGCGCCGCGCTGGACAACGGCAAGCCCATGCCGCTGGCGCTGAAGGACGCGCGCGCCTGGGGCACCAAGGAACGGCTCTTCGAGCGCGTGCTGCCGAACCTGGCCGCGCAGTCGCTGGCAGGCCTGCTCGACGCAGCCAGCCTGTGCGACGGCATCGTCAAGGGCCTGAAGCACCCGCTGTGGCCGCTGGACCCGTGGGCCGCCCTGCGCCGGCTGGTGCTGATGAGCCTGGACGCCACCGCGACCCCGCCCGCTCCACGGCGTGCCCCGGTCCGGATGGCCCTTCAGTAGCCCCGGCTGCGCTCCACCCGGTGCGACAAGGGCCGACCTTCCTGCAGCGCCACGAGGTTGGCCGCGGCCACGGCAGCGGCCGTGCGCGGGTCGGTCTGCGCGGCGGTGTGGGGCAGCACCGTGACGCGGGGATGGCCCCACCACGGGTGCGCGGCGGGCAGGGGTTCGGTGTGGAAGACGTCCAGCACCGCGTGGCGCAGATGCCCGCTGTCCAGCACGGCCTGCAGGTCGGCATCCACCACGTGCGCACCGCGGCCCAGGTTGACGAGGGCTGCCCCCGGGGGCAGCGCCTTGAACAGCGGCGCGGCCAGGATGCCGCGGGTCTGCGGGGTCAGCGGCAGCAGGTTGACGACGATATCGGCCCGGGCCAGCAGGGGTTCCAGCGCCCCGCCATCACGGCGCCAGCCCTTCACGGGAAAGCCCTGGCTGGCCAGCCGCGCGCTCACGGCACGGCCCATCTCGCCCTGGCCGAGCACCAGCACCCGCACGTCGGCAGCGCTCCGCTGGGGCCATGCGCGCCACAGCCCCTGGCGCTGTTGTTCGGCATAGACATAGAAGTCGCGCTGCAGGCTGAGCACGGCCCACAGCGCGGTCTCGGCCATGGCGGCCGACATCGCCGGATCGACCATGCGCGCCAGCGGCACGCCCTGCGGCAGCGTGTCATCCTGGAGCAGGCGGTCCACGCCCGCCCACAGGCTCTGGATCAGGCCCAGCCCGGGCAGGCCCTGCAAGCTGCCGGGCGGCGGGTTGGCCACCACCGCGGCGCGCACGGCCGCCGGGTCACGTCGGGCTTGCGGCAGGTCCAGCCACTCGGCCCCGGGCAGGGCGGCCGACAGGGCGGCGTGCCAGGTGGCCCATTCGGCCGCGTCGAGCTCACCGCACAGCAGCACCTTCACGGCTGCGCGGCCTGAAGCAGGCGGGCCAGGGCGGCATGCACGGTGCCCGCGCGCACGGCGGCGCGGTCGCCATCGAGTTGCAGCCGCTCGGCCTGGACCTGCCCGTCCGTGCCCCAGGCCAGCCACACCGTGCCCACGGGCTTGCCGGGCACCGCACCCCCCGGCCCGGCGATGCCGGTCACGGCCACGGCCAACTGGGCGCCGGAACGCTGCAAGGCTCCCTGGGCCATGGCGCGGGCCACCGGCTCGCTGACGGCCCCGTACGAGGCGATGAGCGCTTCGCCCACCCCCAGGTCCTGGTGCTTGGCGGCGTTGCTGTAGGTGACCCAGCCGCGCTCGAACCAGTCGCTGGAGCCGGCCACCGCCGTGCACACCGCCGCGATCAGGCCGCCGGTGCAGCTCTCGGCGCTGGCCATGCGCCAGCCGCGCTGGCGCAGGGCATCGCCCAGGCTGCGGACGCGGTCCTGCATGTCCGGGCTTTCGATCAGGCCTTCCATGCCCACACTCCCAAGGCGATGACGAGCAGCGTGCAGCCGGCGGCCACGATGTCGTCGAAGAGGATGCCCAAGCCCTGGCGCCAGCCGATGGCCTCGCCGGGGCGCAGCTTGAAGAGACGGTCGGCCCAGCCCACCGGGCCGGGCTTGGCCGCGTCGAAGAAGCGGAACAGCCCGAAGGCGGCCGCCTGCCCCCAGAAGCCAGCCGGCAGCAGCAGCCACAGGATCAGCCAGAAGGCCACCACCTCGTCCCACACGATGGCGCCGGGATCGGGGGTGCGCAGGTGGCGGGCCGTGACGGTACAGGCCCACAGGCCGACCGGCAGCGACAGGCCGATCACCCAGGCCCAGGCGGACGCATCCAGCCAGCGGCTGAACACCAGGAAGGCCGCCCAGGCCCACAGCGTGCCCACGGTGCCGGGCGCCTTGGGCGACAGCCCGCTGCCGAAACCCAGGGCGATCCAGTGCGCGAGGTGGCGCACCATGAAGGCGGAGCTCGGGCGCACGGGCGGCCCGGCGCTCAGCAGGGCGGCATCGGTCATGGCGCAGCTGCCGGGGCGAAGTGGTCGAAGCCGCGGAAGGTCGCGGCCACCGGCCGGCCGGCGCGATCCACCAGGCGCAGCCCGCGGCCGGCTTCAATGGTGCCGCAGCGGGTCAAGGCCACCCCGGCAGCCTGCCCTGCGGCGACGACGGCCTGGCGCCGGGCCTGCGGCGCGGTGAAGGCCAGCTCGTAGTCGTCGCCGCCGGCCAGCAGGCATTCGTGCTGCACCGCCACCGGCCTGGCCGCCAGCACGGCGCTGCGCGGCAGGGCGTCGACATCCAGGCAGGCCGCCACGCCTGAGGCGGCCAGCACGTGCCCCAGGTCGCCGGCCAGGCCGTCGCTGACGTCGATGGCGCTATGGGCCAAGCCGCGCAGGGCGATGCCCAGGGCGTTGCGGGGCGTGGGCATCTCCATGGCGCGGCGGACGGTCTCGAAATCGCCGCCGGGCAGCGCCACGGTGCCCCGGAAGACCTCCAGGGCCAGCCGTGCATCGCCCAGCGTGCCGCTGATCCAGACGTCATCGCCTGGCCGGGCGCCGCTGCGCAACAGGGCCTGGCCGGCCGGCAGCTCGCCCAGCACCGTGATGCAGATGTTCAGCGGGCCCGCGGTGGTGTCGCCCCCCACCAGCTCGATGCCGCTCGCATCGGCCAGCGCCAGCAGCCCGCGCGCGAAGGGCGCCAGGAAACGCTCGTCGGCGCTCGGCAACGCCAGCGCCAGCGTGAAGGCCATCGGCCGCGCGCCCACGGCGGCCAGGTCGCTCAGGTTGACGGCCAAGGCCTTGTGCCCCAGCCGCTCGGGCGCCACGGTGGCCAGGAAGTGCCGTCCCTCGACCAGCATGTCGCTGGACACGGCCAGTTGCATGCCGGGTGCGGTGCGCAGCAGGGCGCAGTCGTCGCCCACGCCCAGGTCGGCTCGCCGCACCGGGCGGCGGAAGTACCGCGCGATCAATTCGAATTCACCCATCATCCGGTCACACGCCGAGGTCGCGGAGCAGGTTTGCCAGTTCGACGGCCGACTTGACGTTCATCTTCTCGAAGACCCGCGCGCGGTGGACTTCCACCGTCCTCACGCTGATCGCCAGTGCTTCGGCGATGACCTTGTTGGGCCGACCATCGATCACACGGCGCATGACGTCGCGCTCGCGCTCGGTCAACTCGCTCAGCGCCTTGGCGGTGGCCTGCCGGGCCCGGCGCTCGGTCAGGGCCTGCGCGCTGGCCTGCAGCGCGAGTTCCACCCGGTCTACCAGCGCGTTGTTCGAAAAGGGCTTTTCCACGAAGTCGAAAGCGCCGCGCTTGACCGCCGAGACGGCCGTGGGCACGTCACCGTGGCCCGTGAGAAAGATGACCGGCAACAGCGGCAGCAGGCCGCGCTGCACCAGCCGCTCGAACAGCACGATGCCGCTGGTGCCCGGCATCCGCACGTCCAGCACCAGGCACGAGGGCGAGCGCGGCCAGTCGCCGCGCACATTGGCCGCGGCCAGCGCCTCCTCGAAGGCCTCGGCGCTGGCGAAGCCTTCGCTGAGCAGCCGGCGCGAGCGCAACAGCCAGGCCAGCGCGTCGCGCACGACATCCTCGTCGTCGACGAGGTAGACGACCGGCAGGCCCAGCGAGGGGTCGAGGGACAGTGACGAAGGTGCCACGGTGGGGGTTGGAAGTCTCGTGCGTTCAGGCGGACAGGGAAGCGGCATGAGTTTCGCCGCTTTCGGGCGCCAGGGGCGCGGGCAGCGTGAAGCGGAACTCGGTGCCCTGGCCCTGCGGGCCGGGCCCGAACTCGAGCTTGCCGCCGTGCTGCTCGATGACCGTGCGGCACAGGCTCAGGCCCAGGCCCATGCCCTCGGACTTGGTGGTGAAGAACGGGGTGAAGAGCCGCTGGGCCACCTCGGGCCCGATGCCCGGGCCGTTGTCGATCACCGAGAACGCGGCCCAGCCGGCCTGCGAAGGCGCCGCCCGCAGCGTCAGCACGCGCTCGGCAGACGGGGTGGCGGTCTCCATGGCCTGGATGCCGTTGCGGGCCAGGTTCAGCAGCACCTGCTCGACCATCGTGCGGTCGCAACGCACACGCAGGGCCCGCGGCCCGGCGGGCGGCTCACCCGCGGTGCGCACGTCCAGCTCGATGCGGGCGCCGCTCTTGCGGGCCTGCATGCGGGCCAGTGGCAACACGGCTTCCAGCAGGGTCTGGGCGGGCAGCGTCTCGTGCAGCTGCTCGCGGCGGCGCACGAAGTCGTGCACGCTCTTGATCACGCGGCCGGCGCGTTCGGCCTGCTCGGCGATGCGCTCCAGCGCCTGGCGCAGCATCGGGGCGTCGGGGCCGTCGCCCAGGGCCTGGGGTTCGGCGAGCAGATTGAGCGAGCCGCTGGCGTAACTGGCGATCGCCGACAGCGGCTGGTTGAGCTCGTGGCTGAGCAGCGAGGCCATCTCGCCCACCGTGGCCAGCCGCGCGGTGGCCTGCAGGCGGTCCTGCTGCTGGCGCGAGATCTCTTCCACGCGCCGCTGCGCGCTCAGGTCGAGCACGGCCCCCATCCATCCCGTCTGGCGGCCCTCGCCATCCACCAGCGGGGCCTCGTAGATCATCACGGGAAAGCGCTCGCCGTCGCGGCGCATGAACACCGTCTCGTAGCCTTCGCGGCCTTCCCCGGGCGTGCGGCCGGCACTCGCCAGGCGCCGCTGCTGGCGGCCCTTGTATTCGGCCGCGAATTCCGGCGGCCAGTAAGGCGGGGTGCGGGCCGCCTCCGGCGCCTTGAGCTCCTCGGCCGTGAAGCCGACCATGGCGCAGAACGCCGGGTTGACGTAGCTGATGGCGCCGTCCAGTTCACGGGCGCGCAGGCCGGTGGACAGCGAGTCTTCCATGGCCTTGCGAAAGGCCAGCGCTTCGGCCAGTTCGCGCTCGACCGCGGCGCGGCGGCGAACGTCGCGCGCCAGGATGGCCACCACGCCGAACAGGGCGATGGACAGGCCCAGCACCAGCGCGGTGGACAGGTTCGGGATGACGCTGGGCCGGCCGGCCGTGCTGTCGACCTTCAGCTGCAGCGTGATGCCCGGCAGGTCCACGACCCGTTCGGCGAGGTACACGCCGGCCCCGCGCGCCACGCCGCTGCGCGCCAGGCGCGTGCCGTCGCCCTCGACGAACGAGAACTCGTAGCGCCGCGCAACGCCGCGGGGCAGCGGCGCCTCCAGCAGTTGGGCCAGCGCGAAGGTGCCGACCAGGAAGCCGGCCTCGCGGTTGGCGCGCTGTTCGGGCACGCACAGGTCGATCACCTCCACGCCCTGGCCCTCGGAGACCGGCACGAAGTAGCTGCGCGAGTACGTCGGGGCGGCAGCCCGCCGGGCGGCTGCGCAGGCGAGCTCCGCCTCGACCTGCAGCGAGGGGCGGGGCATCTGGCTGAACAGCGTCGGCGGGAAGGGGGTTTCCACCGCGTCGGCCAGCCGCATGTCCAGCTGCCGCCATTCCACCCGCTTGAGGTCGGGCCGGTTCTTCAGAAGCTGGGCCGCACCGCCGCGCCAGCCCTCGGTGTCCGACTCCTTCCAGGCCAGCGTCTGCAAGGCCTGCTGCGCGCTGAGCAGGCGGTGGCGGACCTCGGCCGCGGCCTCGGTGGCGACGCTGTCGGCCTCGTCCTGGGCGCGCTGGGATTCATAGCCCACGGTCAGCGCCAGCAGCAGCGACTGGGCCACCCCCAGCATGGCCAGCAGCGCCCCCCACAGCACGGCGCGGCGGCGGCGGGACGAACGGGGCAGCAGGGCGAAGTCGGGCGATTTCATGGCGCAGGGCGCCAGTATTGTTGCAGCGGGTGCCGCGCTCGCGCGAGAGGGCCGGCGCGCAAGTCGGGCGGCACCTACAATCGCGCCCCGGCCTGCATAAGCGGGCTGAGCAGAGGCACGCCATGTCGAACAAGGAACCCACGGCCGCTGACTACAAAGCCAGCGAGCTGCGCCAGGCGGCGCTCGAATACCACGAGTTCCCGACGCCGGGCAAGATCGCCATCCAGGCCACCAAGCAGATGGTCAACCAGCGCGACCTGGCACTGGCCTACAGCCCCGGCGTGGCGGCGGCCTGCGAAGAGATCGTGGCCGACCCGGCGAATGCTTTCCGGTACACGGCGCGCGGCAACCTGGTGGGCGTCATCACCAACGGCACGGCGGTGCTGGGGCTGGGCGACATCGGCCCGCTGGCGGCCAAGCCGGTGATGGAGGGCAAGGCGGTCCTCTTCAAGAAGTTCGCGGGCATCGACGTCTTCGACATCGAGATCAACGAGCAGAACCTCGACAAGCTGGTCGACGTCATCGCCGCGCTGGAGCCCACCTTCGGCGGCATCAACCTCGAGGACATCAAGGCCCCGGACTGCTTCTACGTGGAGCGCAAGCTGCGCGAGCGCATGAAGATCCCGGTCTTCCACGACGACCAGCACGGCACCGCGATCGTGGTCGGGGCGGCGGTGCTCAATGCCCTGAAGGTGGTGGGCAAGAAGATCGAGGAAGTCAAGCTCGTGGCCTCGGGCGCCGGCGCGGCGGCGCTGGCCTGCCTGGGCCTGCTGATGAAGCTGGGCCTGAAGCGCCAGAACATCTGGGTCACCGACCTGGCTGGCGTGGTCTATGAAGGCCGCACCGAGTTGATGGACGCCGACAAGGCGGTGTTCGCCCAGCCCACGCCGCTGCGCAAGCTGGCCGAGGTGCTGAACGGCGCGGACATCTTCCTGGGCCTGTCGGCCGGCGGCGTGCTCAAGCCCGAGATGGTGGCCAAGATGGCCCCGGACCCCTTGATCTTCGCCCTGGCCAATCCGACGCCCGAGATCGCCCCCGAGCTGGCGCAGGCCGCACGGCCCGACGCCATCATCGCCACCGGCCGCACCGACTACCCGAACCAGGTCAACAACGTCCTGTGCTTCCCGTACATCTTCCGCGGCGCGCTGGACTGCGGGGCGACCACCGTCACCGACGCGATGGAGATCGCGGCCGTGCACGCCATCGCCGAACTGGCCCAGGCCGAGCAGAGCGAGGTGGTGGCCGCGGCCTACGCCGGCGCCAACCTGTCCTTCGGGCGCGCCTACCTCATCCCCAAGCCCTTCGACCACCGGCTGATGATGATGATCGCGCCGGCGGTGGCCCAGGCGGCGGCCGAGTCCGGCGTGGCGCAACGGCCCATCCACGACCTGGACGCCTACCGCGAGAAGCTCAAGGACTTCGTCTACGCCTCGGGCACGACGATGAAGCCGATCTTCACCCAGGCGCGCCGGGCCACCAACAACCGGGTGGCCTATTCCGAAGGTGAAGACGAGCGCGTGCTGCGCGCCGTGCAGGTGGTGGTGGACGAAGGCCTGGCCCGGCCCACGCTGATCGGCCGGCCGGCCGTGATCGCCACGCGGATCGAGAAGTTCGGCCTGCGGCTGAGCGAGGGCGCCGACTACGACGTGGTCAATGTCGAGAACGACCACCGCTACCGCGACTTCTGGACCACCTACCACGCGATGACCGAGCGCAAGGGCGTCACGGTGCAGGTGGCCAAGGTGGAAATGCGACGCCGGCTCACCCTGATCGGGGCCATGTTGCTGGAAAAGGGCATGGTCGACGGCCTGCTGTGCGGCACCTGGGGCACCACGGCGCAGCACCTGCACTACATCGACCAGGTCATCGGAAAACGCCACGGCGGCAGCCCGAGCACCCCGCAGGAGGTGCAGGTCTACGCCTGCATGAACGGCCTCATGCTGCCCGGGCGGCAGGTCTTCCTGGTGGACACCCACGTGAACGCCGACCCCACCGCCGAAGAACTGTGCGAGATCACGGTGATGGCGGCCGAGGAAATGATGCGCTTCGGCATCCAGCCGCGCGCGGCGCTGCTGTCGCATTCGAACTTCGGAACGAGCGACCTCCCCAGCGCCCTGAAAATGCGGCGGACGCTGGCCCTGCTGCGCGAGCAGGCGCCCTGGCTGGAGGCCGACGGCGAGATGCACGGCGACATCGCGCTGGACGCGCAGGAGCGGCGTCGCGTGATGCCCCGCAGCACGCTGCAGGGCGAGGCCAACCTGCTGGTGCTGCCCAACATCGACGCCGCCAACATTGCCTACAACCTGCTCAAGACGGCCGCGGGTGGCGGCATCGCCATTGGCCCGGTCCTGCTGGGCGCCAACAAGCCGGTGCACGTGCTGACCCCGTCGGCCACCGTGCGGCGGATCGTCAACATGACCGCCCTGACGGTGGCCGATGCCGAGGCCGGCCGCGCGGCGGCAGCAACGCCTGCACCTTGATCGCTCTGTCAAGCCCCTGGACGGGGCCCCTCAGTGCAACGCAGCGGCGCATGTAAGCACCCACTGATAACCTTTCTTTGCTGCCCTATTTTGAGGCAATGACTTGAGTTTCTAGGGGGGTTCGGGTACCATTTCGGTTTGAATTTTCAGGGTTAACCCGTGTTTCCGATCGGTCTGGTCTCGTTGAAGAAGGCGTTGGCTCAAACGCTGCAACGGGCGGCTCCCGAAGGGTCCGCTGATTTCCGCACCGTTTCGGCGCGGCCGAACGGGGGGCCGGCCCGGTTCTTGGCTGGCGTGGCACTCGGCCTTGCCGCCGCCATGGCGGTGGTGCCGGTGGCGCAGGCGCGCAACCGGGAAGTCCGGGCCGAGATCGCCACAGTGGCCTTGGCCGAACTGCCTGCCCAGGCCCAGACCACTTACCGCCTGATCGAAAGCGGCGGCCCCTTTCCCTACGCCAAGGACGGGGTCGTCTTTGGAAACCGAGAGCGCCTGTTGCCGGCGCAGGCTCGGGGGTACTACCGCGAATACACCGTCAAGACACCCGGCTCCAGGGACCGCGGGGCACGCCGCATCATCTGCGGCGGAATGCCGCCCACGCAGCCTGAGTCCTGTTTTTACACCAACGACCATTACGCGAGCTTTCGCCGCATCGTGCAATGAACACCGGCCCGCAAGGTTTTGAGTTTTCCATCCCCACCAGGAGGATCGCGACCATGGAGTTGCAGACCATCCGCCCCAACCTCGTGCAGGCCATCAGAGCCTACCGGGTCGAGGACCTGATGACCGCCGCAGAGACAGCCGGTCAGCACTTTCTCTACGCGAACTTGTCGTCCGCGCAGTCCAAGCAGGAAGTGCTCGACGGCATCGCGCAAGCGTTCCTGTTTCCGGCGCACTTCGGCAAGAACCTCGACGCCCTGTACGACTGCATGACCGATCTCGTCCACAAGGCCGGCCAGCAGCCGGGTTTCGTGGTCGTGCTCGAGCAACTGCCGGACAACCCCCGCTTCGATCGCGAGGCCCGCGAGCAACTGCTCGAAGTCTTCCGCGATGCCGCCGAATATTGGGGAGAACGACGAATACCGTTCAGGTGTTTCTATTCTTTTCAGTAGCCCGCTCCCTGGAAATCGGGTCATGGGAGCGGGCTACCGAGGTGGCCCAGACGACTGCAGCCAAGCCGGCAGTCAAGGTCGTGCCGAAGAATGGCACCAACCCCAACTTCGGCATGAACATGCCGATGATGAGCAGCGCCTTCGACACCGCGGCGTGGCTCAACGCGGCGTGAGCTGCGATTGGACTTTCAACGTGGCGTGAGCCGCGCCAGGTCCAGGTACTCCGCCACCGGCACCTCTTCGGCGCGCCGCTGAAGATCGAAGCCGGTGGCCAGTCCCTGCGCCTCGATCCAGCGGCCCAGCGTGTGCCGCAGCAGCTTGCGCCGCTGCGAGAAAGCCACCGTCACCAACTGGCCCAGGCGCTGCGCGTCCACGCCCGCGGCCGGCGGCAGGGGCACCATGCGCACCACGGCCGAATCCACCTTCGGCGGCGGATCGAAGGCCTCGGGCGGCACGTCCAGCACCGATTCGATCCGGTAGCGCCACTGCAGCATCACCGTCAGGCGGCCGAAGTCCTTGTGGCCGGGCTCGGCGGCCATGCGGTCGACGACTTCCTTCTGCAACATGAAGTGCTGGTCCTGCACATGCGTCGCGTGGGCCAGCAGGTGAAAGAGGATGGGCGTGGAGATGTTGTAGGGCAGGTTGCCCACCACCCGCAGCGGCTGGCCCGCCGTGGCCGCCAGGGCGCTGAAATCCACGCGCAGTACGTCGGCCTCGATCACCGTGAGCCCCGCGTCGCGGCGCAGCCGATGGGCCAGGTCGCGGTCGAGCTCGATGACGGTCAGGTGCTCGCAGCGCTCGCGCAGCGGGCCGGTCAGGGCCCCCAGCCCGGGGCCGATCTCGACCAGTGCCTGCCCGGGCCGCGGATCGATGGCCGAAACGATGCGATCGATGATGCCGTCGTCGGCCAGGAAGTGCTGGCCGAAGCGCTTGCGGGCGATGTGCCTCACGGAGCGCGGCCGCTCACTGCGGGGGCTCGCGGTATTCGACGTATGCGCGGGAGCGCAATTCCTTGGTCCAGTCGAGGTAGGCCTGCTCGAAGCGCTGCTCGCGCAAGGCGTTGCGGGCCTGTTCGCGCAGCTGCCGGGGCTCCAGTGCCACCTCGCGCCGCTCGAGCACCTGGATCAGGTGCACGCCGAAGCGCGAGACCACCGGCGCGGACAGGCCGCCCACCGGCAGTTCGTTCATCGCGGTCTCGAACTCCGGCACCATCACACCAGGCGCCGCCCAGCCCAGGTCGCCGCCGGATGCGGCCGAGCCGTCTTCGCTGTACTGGCGCGCAATGTCTTCGAAGGTGCGCGCGCCGCTCTCGATCTGCTTGCGGTATTCCGCCAGGCGGCGGGACGCCACCTCGGCGCTCAACTGCGGCGAGGTGCGCAGCAGCACGTGGCGGGCGCGGGTCTGCGTGACGCGGCCGGCGACCGCCTCCTTGCGTTCGATGAGCTTGAGCACGTGAAAGCCCGCACCGGTGCGCAGCGGCTGTGCCGTCACTTCACCAGGCTTGAGGTTCTTGGTGGCCTCGACGAAGACATCGGGCAGCTTGGATGCCAGCCGCAAGCCGATCTCACCGCCGTTCTTGCGGTTGCCATCTTCCGAGATCTCCTTGGCCACGACATCGAAGGGCTCACCCGCTTTGACCCGCTTGAGCGCCACTTCGGCGCGGGCACGGCGGGCCGCCACCGTCGCTTCGTCGGCGCCTTCGGGCACGGTGACGAGGATCTGGGCGATATTCGTCTCGGGGTCGGCGTTGGCCGCCTGCCGCTGCTGCTCGATCAGGCGGTCGATGTCCTCGTCGGAGATCTTGATCCGCGAGTAGACCTCGCGCTCGCGCAGCCGCTCGATCATGATCTGGTCGCGCACGTTGGCCCGGAAGCGGCCGTAGTCGGTGCCCTCGGCGCGCAGGCGTTCGCGCAGCACGTCCAGGCTGATCTGGTTCTGCGCGGCGATGCTCTGCACGGCGCGGTCGACCTCGGGGTCTTCCACGCGCATGCCGCTGTCGCGGGCGCTGCTGATCATCACGCGCTCGTCGATCAGCGCGTCCAGGGCCTGGCGGCGCAGTTCGGGCTCGGGGGGGAGCTTGGCGTTGCGACCCACATCGGTCATGACGCGCTCCACGCGCCGATCGACCTCGCCGGCCGTGACCAGTTCCTGGTTGACGATGACGGCGATGTAGTCGCCGCTGCGCAGGCCGCTGCGGCCTTGCGACCAGGCGGGGGCCGAGAAAACCAGGGCCACGACCCACAGTGCCAGCGTGTGCCGCGCCAGGGCACGGGGGGTGCCCGGAGGGGCCGGAAGTCGGCGGGGGGTGCAATCAATCATAGGCGGGCGCGATGGACCGGTCGTCGGTGGGCGTTGCGCCGCGGCGCTCGTCGCGCAGCAGTCGGTATCCCGGAATATTGTCCTTCAAGACCTGAAGCGGATTTGAACCTATCCTGGACAGGCCCACGAGTTCCAACTGGAACATCAGGCGGGTGGTGGCTTCGCTCAACCCGGTGGACAGCCGTTCGGCCACCACGCGGCCGATCCAGCACCCTGCATCGTATTCGGTGCCGAGCACGGCATCGGTCATGCGGCTGTCGCGCAGGCTGTAGTTGATGCGGCCCACCGCGTACCAGGTGCCGCTGCAACGGCCGTCGGCCGCCGCCTTGTCGCGTCCGCTGGCGGCGGGCTGGCTGGACCATACCGGCCATTGCCAGCCGACCTCGACCTGCTCGGTCAGGCCGCGCGTGAGGCGGTAGGTGGTGCTGATCGTGCGGAACGGGCCGGGCGAGTAGCGCACGCCGATGATCGAGCGCACCGAGCGCCGGATGTCGGGGCTGTACTGCAGGGCCGAATCCAGCGTCCAGCCCGGAAAGACCGTGGTCGAGCCGAGCAGCAGCGCGTCCGAGAAGCGCTGGTCCACGGCCGGCCCGTCGGGGGTGCCGTCGGCCTGCGCCGTGACCTGCTGGTTGCGGAAGAGGTAGCGCTGCACCAGGCCCAGGCGCATGGCTTCGGCGCCCGTCGTGGCGTCCAGGAAACGGGTGGTGACGCCGGCCGTCAGTGCGTTGCTGTCGTTGACCCGGTCCACCCCCGAGAACTGGTTGTCGCTGTAGATGGAGCTGAAGTTGAAGTCTTTCGCCGCGGCATCGTAGTTGGGCAGAGCCGACTGCGCGTGGAACGGCGTCTGCACGTAAAGCACCCGGGGTTCCAGGGTCTGGCGGAGCTCGCGCCCGAAGGCCTGGATGCGGCGCTCGAACTCCAGGCCGGCGTCCAGGCTGAAGGACGGGATGATGCGGCTGGCGCGCGCGGCGCCATCGGGCAGCGCGCTGCTGGAGCCGTAGGCCGCCGCATTCACACTGGCCCGCGGCACGATCCACCAGCCGGGCTCGCGCATGGGCCAGCTGAGGTTGCCCAGCAGGTGCAGGCGGTCGCCGCCCACGCGGCCGTTGCGCGCGGCCTCCCCCGTGGGCAGGGTGAAACGGTTGAACTCGCTTTCCAGCGCGTACTGCCAGCCAGCGTCCTGGCCGGCCAGCCGCACACCGACCTGCGGGCTGCGCTCATAGGGCGAAACCACCGCCGCGTCGGAGCCTTGCAGCACCTGCCAGCGCAGCACGCGGGCATAGACCGAGCCCTCGGCCTGGCCCAGCAGCAGCGGCCGCTCCACCCCCAGCCGCAGCGGCAACAGGCGCGCCGAGAGGCTGCGACCGCCGTTGGGGAAGTCCTTCCACCAATCGTCGTCGGACACGCGGACCAGATCGGCGGTCAAGCGCAACTGCCCCGGCAACGCGCCGTCGTGCTTCCACACCACCGCTTCGCGAGACGAGCCCGTGAGGTGGTCGTGGGGCAGCCAGTCGAGCTGCGCCAGGCCCTGCGTGTCGGGCTCGAGGTAGCGGAACTCGCTGTTCAGGCCCACGCCGCGCCGCGTGATGACGCGCGGCACGAAGGTGGCGTCGCGGTTGGGGGCGATGTTCCAGTAGTAGGGCGCCGAGACCTCGACCCCGCTGCGGCTGTCGCTGTCGATGGATGGCGGCAGCCAGCCCGAACGGCGGGCGTCGGTCAGCGGAAAGCTCATCGACGGCAGCGCCAGGATGGGCACGCCCAGGAAACGCAGGACGGCCCCTTCGGCCACGCCTTCGTTGGCGTCCAGGTCAAGGCGGACGGAGTCGGCGCGCAGCAGCCAGGCGGGCTCTTCAGGGCCTTCGCGGACACAGCTGGTGTACTCGGCGCGCGTGGCGCGCGATCGGGTGCCGTCGATGAAATCGATGCGCTCGGCGCTGCCGCCGGCGCCGATCTGCGTGAACTGGAATTCGGGTTGCAGGAAAAAGCCTTCGAAGCGCTGCACGCGCAGCTGCATTTCGGGGCCGGTGTAGACCGCGCCGTCCTGGCTCACGCGCACGTGGCCCTTGGCGGTGGCGAGGTCCTGCGCGCTGTCGTAGCCCAGGCGGTCGGCCCGGATGACCAGGCCACCGCGCCGGAATTCGGCGTCGCCTTCGGCGACCGTTTCCAGGTCGAGCTGGCTGCGGATGCTCTTGGCCTGCAGGATGGTGGGCAGCTGGCGTGCAGCGTCGCCGCGCGGCAGGCCCTGCAGCCGTGTGCTGGGCTCCAGCGCAGCGGGCGGAGGGCTTTCCTCCGGCTGGCCATGCGCAGCACCGCCGCCGGCCATCAGGCCCGCCGCAAGGGCCAGTGGGGTGAGGCGCGTGGGGAACAAGAAAGGTGCGGGCTCTGGGGCAATCGGCTGCCGGAAGGTCAGATCGGATTATCCATGAGCCCGGCCGGGAGGCTCGACCCCGAACGCCGCGCGGGCGACGGGCCGGCCACGCGGCCGGTGGGGCTTGCCGGACCATCGGGAGCGTGTCGCTGACGTGGATGACTGCGTTGCCAGCCTCGATCACCCTCACGCTTTCGTGAAGCGCGGGGACCCTGCGGTCGGCTTACGACCATGGGTGATGAATCTTGTCAAATTGCGGGAGGGCGTGTCTCGCATCCGGCGGCTGCCAGCCAGGGGTCGCGGTCTTCGCCGCCGAAGATCTCCAGCAGGAAGTCCAGGAAGGCCCGGGTGCGCGCCGGCAGGTGGCGTCGCGAGGGCATGCCGGCCCACAGCGTGACGCTGAAGATGCGCCACTCGGGCAGCACACGCTCCAGGGCGTGCTCGAGCAGGGCATCCTCGATCACGTACGAAGGCAGCCCGGCAATGCCCAACCCGGCCAGGGCTGCCGCGTAGGTGGTGTCGATGTGGGTGGAGGACAGCGCCGGGTGCGCCTGCACATCGACGGTGTAGGACTCGCCCGCGTCGGCCGCCCCGTTCTCCGGCCAGGCGCCGCTGTAGAAGACCAGCCCGCGCTGCAGTGCGGAGATGGGCGGGATGAGCGCCGCATGGTCCTTCAGGTCGCGCGGGTGCTCCGGACGGCCGCGGCGGTCCAGGTACTCGGGGGCCGCACACACCACCACCTCGGTGCGCGCCAGGCGGCGGGCGATGAAGTCGCCGTCCGGCGGGTCGCGGCGGGAGAAGATCGTCACGTCGAAGGATTCGTCGACGGTATCCACGGCACCTGGCGAGGTGATCTCCAGCGTCACCTGCGGGTACGTGGCCTGGAAGCGCGGCAGGTGCTTGGCCAGCTGGTGCACGGCCACCGCCGGCGGACACAGCACGCGCAGGTGGCCACGCGGCACCTTGGTGGCCTCGCTCGCCAGGGCCTCGGATTCCTCGATGTCGATGAGGATGCCCCGCACCTTGTCCAGGTACTGCTCGCCGACCTCGGTGAGCGCGATGCTGCGCGTGGTGCGGTTGAGCAGCCGGGCGCCGAGGTGGTTCTCCAGCTCGGCCACCATCCGCGTGACGACCGGCGGCGCCATGTCCAGCGCCCGCGCCGCCTTGGCAAACCCACCCTCGTCGATGACCTTGGCGAAGACACGCATCGCACGCAACTGATCCATTCAACCCATCCTTCCCGGCAGGGGGGGTAC
>CAIJPE010000165.1 GCA_903822435.1 uncultured beta proteobacterium
CGAACCAGACCTGAAAGCTGCGGCGTAGCCTGGCTGATGGAGGCCGTCAGCCCGCTGACGGCTTCTTCGACCGCGGCAGCGCGCTCGTAGATCTCGGTGGCGCGGGCCGTGGGCACGAGACCGTCGGGCTGGCGGTCGAACAAGGTTTCGCCGAGTTGCCGCTCCAATGCCCGAATGTGTCGGCCCACCGTCGGCTGGGTGGTGTTCAGCTGGCGGGCAGCCGCTGTCAGGCTGCCGGTCTGAAGTACCGCGACGAAGGAACGCAGCCACGGCCAATTCGTGGGTGCGGCTTCGAGTGGTCGATTGGGTTGCGGGTTGGGCATGCGAAATTGCATGGAGTCCATGCGTTGGCAGGCAGTTTACGTGCACTGGTGAATACCAGACGATGCCGACTTTGACAACTGGCGGCGTCTCAGTCGCACCCACCCAAGGATCCATCACCATGCGCGCCTTTCACCGACTTCTGGCCCTATCCAGCCTGGCCTTGCTGGCAGCCTGCGGCACTATCATGCCCGCAGCACCGAGCGGCTTCCTCACGGCCAACCCGAGCCCCGTTGAGGGCGGCCAAGGCGGCCTCAGCGCGATTCGGACGACCGTGGCGATCGACCGGGCGCAGGCGGCCATCGGTGCGGTCGAGTGGCGGGTCGATCCCCGCGCTGACATTTCCATCGCAGAGCAGGCCGCGCTGCTCCAGGTTTTGCGGGCCGAACTGCAGTCGAAGCTGCAGCAGTTGGACGTTGCGCCGAAAGGGCGTCCTGTCGTTCTGCGTGCGGCCATCACGAAAGTGGAAACCGTGTCTCCGGCGCTCAACGCAGTCGGAACGCTGTTACTGATCGGTCCGCTGGACCGCGGCGGCGCGGCCACCGAAATCGAGGCGGTGGACGCCGAAAGCGGCCACCAGCTGGCGGCGATCCGCCTGGGCTATTTCGCGCCCCTGACCGACATCGGCGCCCGGTTCAGCAAGCTGGCACCGGCAGAGATCGCCGTGAAGAAGGCGGCTGCCGACTTCGCCAGGATGCTGGTTCCGGCGGCTACGACGTCACCGGCTGAGCGGTAGCGGCAAGGTTCGAAGAAGCGACACCGAATTCAGAACAGCCGTCAAGGCACCACAAGGTATTCGCCCAGGTAAAGCACGCCCATCAGCACGACGGCGGCCGGCCAATGACGCCCGAAACTGTGATGGCTTTGGGCCTCCAACGCATACAAGACGCAAACGGCTGCCGTGAAGCCAGCCTCCAACCAGCCGGCAAGCCCAGTTCGATGCGCGAATGGGGCCACAGGCTGATGTCTGGGTGGTGGCTGAGCACGTCCTGCAGCCAATGGGACATGACCGCGGCGAACATCACGGCGACGACCCGCCTGCCCTGCGCCCGGTAGATTGCCGCAAACAAGCCGGCCCATAGTAGCGAGGCCAGCGGCGAATGCGACCAGGTGCAATCGATGTGGGCCCGGTTGCCGCCTTCCACGTTGAAATGGAGGAATACGGCAAACAGCCAGTCCTGCAAGCCGATGCCGATGCCGATGCCGACCATCAGGCCCCAGCTCGAAGCCCGAGGTTCGACGGTCTTGAGCAGCAAGCCCGCTGCGAAATGTCCGGGGTACATGGTCAGTCCCTCGAACCGCGGGGTGGATGGGCGACCGCTTCGGCATCTGCGGGCGGCCAGGCCCTGTCGGCCCAGGCCAACAGCGCGGCCGGGATCGCGAACTGGGCCAGATTGGCGGCGAAACTGATGAAGGCGTTCAGGGTCACGATGGCGATCCTTCAGTTCGCACCGGCGCATCGCGAACCATCGGCCGGCATACGGTCCCACAGCAGGGTGGCCCGAGCGCCGGGATGCCGAGTTAGTCCCGCAGCTTGAGCCGCCCGTCGCCCTGGAGTTCGGCTTTGAGGCGGTAGCGCTTGCCTTCCCAGGCGTCGTAGACCTCACCCGCTTCCCAGGTTGCGGCGTCGTTGGGGCGCAAGCCCTCGATGATCTGCAGGCCACAGCGCGGTCGGGCGCGCAGAGCGGGCTCGGGATTGCGATCGTCGCGCAGCGGCTGCCCATCGGCACCGAGCGGATCCTTGATCCAGACAATGCGGCCACACAGCGCATCGGCGCAGGGGAAGAGCTCGATCAGGGCGTTGTTGTCGGCGGTGCGCCAGATGCCAATGGCCTTGGCGTTGCTGGCTGGCGCGGCCTGTGCGGCACGGGCGAACGCCAGGCCCGCGCAGACCAGCAGCAGGCGGGTGGCGTGAATGCCGCATCGGGCGACGGGGTGGAACGTCGGATTCTCCTGGGCATGGCTGCACGAAATTGCGCTGGTCGCCACGCTGCCGCACCCATGACGGATGGCACGGGTCAACGCAGACCCGGGCTGCCAGGCTGTCTCGCAAGACCCGAGCACGCGGCAGCCCGAACGCCGGTGGCCATTACCCTGTCGACCGATTGCCACCAGATGCTGCGTGCCGCCGGCCTGCTGACGGTCGCTTGCGTGGCCGCCTTTCTGCCGTTCTACACCACGCCGGCCAGCCCGCGGATCAGCACCCTGCTGTTGGCCGGATTCGTGGCCCTCTTCTGGCGTTCGACTGCCCCGCTGGCCTTCGATGCGCCGGGTGGCACCCTGAACCTGGTCGGGCAGAGCGTCATCGCGCTGGTGCTGACTGGGCTGCGCCCGTTCTTCCTGCTCGCCAACCTGATGGTGACCGTGTCCTGGCAGGCCGGCCTGCGACTGCCGCCGTGCATAGCCGCTGGGCTGGCTGCGACGCAGACCACGGCGAGCGCGCTGGTGCTGATGCTCAGCCTGGGCCGGCCCGAGGTGCTGACCTATGTCGGGGTGGCGCAGGGTTTCCAGGTCTTCGGCCTGCCCGCGGGCGCGTGCCGATCTCTCGCTGGCGCTGGAGACGCTTGCGCAAGCGCAGTCTCGCCGCCTGGCCCAGGCGCGGCCCGACGAACGGCTGGAGATCGCGCGTGACCTCCAGGACGAACTGGGGCGTGGCCTCA
>CAIJPE010000166.1 GCA_903822435.1 uncultured beta proteobacterium
GTGCGCAACATCCTGGGCATGACCGAAAGCGCGGGCATCGTCTGCATCGAGCCCTTCCATGCCGGGCGCACGCCAGGGTCCTGCGGGCTGCGCCTTCCGTACACCCAGGTGCAGGCGGTGAGCGCGGCGGACGGTGCAGTGTGCGCGGCGGGGCAGAGCGGCATCGTGCGCCTGCGCGGCCCGCACGTCAGTGCCGGCTACACCGATGCGCGCCGCAACGCCGGCACGTTCTCCGAAGACGGCTGGCTGTCCAGCGGAGACCTCGGGCACATCGACGCGCAGGGCCGGGTCTTCATCACGGGGCGGGCCAAGGACCTGATCATTCGCGGGGCGCACAACATCGACCCGGGCCTGATCGAAGAGGGGCTCATGCGCCACCCCGAGGTGGCCTTTGCCGCGGCGGTGGGCGCCCCCGACGAATATGCCGGTGAATTGCCGGTGGCCTTCGTCGTGCTCAAGCCGCAGGCCACGGTGACCGAGGCGGCCTTGCTGGCGTTCCTGAAGGACCACATCGCCGAGCCGCCGGCGCAGCCACGGCGCATCGAGGTGCTGGCAGCCCTGCCCACCACGGCCGTGGGCAAGGTCTACAAGCCCGCCCTGCGCTTGCGCGCCCTGGAGAGCGCGCTTCGGGAGCGCCTGGCAGCGGCCGGGCTGGCCACACAGGTATCGGTCCGCGGGCTGGAAGATCCGGCCGGGCTGAGCGTGGTCTTCGAGGCCGCACCCGGGGCCCCGTCCGAGGGCCTGCAGGTGGCCGTCAAAGGCTTGATGGCACCGTTTGCCATCCGTTGGGCCTGGGACCGCTGACCACGACTGGCTGCGTGCGTGCCTGGGGGCCTGGGCCCTGGCGTCAGCGCATCTGCCCCGGCAGCCACAGGGCGATGATCGGAAAGGCGATCAGGATGATCAGCCGCAGGATGTCGGTGGCCACGAAGGGCAGTACGCCCTTGAAGATGGTGGTGAAGCTCACGTCCTTCACCACGCTCTTGATCACGAAGACATTCATGCCCACGGGCGGGTGGATGAGGCCGAGCTCCACGGTCATCACGATGATGATGCCGAACCAGATCGGGTCGAAGCCCAGCGCCGTGATCACCGGGAAGATGATGGGCACCGTGAGGATGATCATGGCCATGGCGTCCATCAGGCAGCCCAGCACCAGGTACATCACCATGATCAGGGCCAGCACGCCGTAGCGGCCCACGCCCAGTCCGGTGAGGAATTCGGTCAGCTTCTGCGGGGTTTGCGTGATGGTGAGGAAGTAGCCGAAGAGCAGTGCGCCGATCAGCACGGTGAACACCGCCGCGGCCGTGCGGGTGGCTTGCAGCAACGCTTCGCGGGTGTTCCGGCGGTCGAGCTTGCCGCGCAGCGCGCCCAGGATCCAGGCGCCGCTGGCCCCCACGCCGCCGGCCTCGGTGGGGGTGAAGAAGCCGCCGTACAGGCCGCCGATGACGAAGACGAAGAGCGTCAGCGGCGCCCACACGAGCTTGAGCGCAGCCAGCCGCTCGCGCCACGGCTTGGCCGGCCCGGCCGGCAGCAGGCCGGGGCGCAGACGCACGATCAGGGCAATCGTCAGCACGTACATGCCCATGGCCAGCAGGCCGGGCAGGATGCCGGCCATGAAGAGCTTGCCGATGTCCTGCTGGGTGAGGATGGCGTACACCGCCAGCACGGTGGATGGGGGCAGCATGGCGCCCAGCGTGCCGCCGGCCGCAATGACCCCGGTGGAGAAGGCTTGCGGGTAGCCGAAGCGCCGCATCTCGGGGTAGGCCACCGCCGCGAAGGTGGCGGCCGTGGCGACGGACGATCCGCAGATGGCCGCGAAGCCACCGCAGGCCACCACGGTGGCGATGCCCAGCCCGCCGCGCAGGTGCCCGAGGAAGGCATCGGCCGCCTTGAACATTTCCCGGCTCAGGCCCGAGACCGAGACGAAGGCCCCCATCAGCATGAACATCGGGATCACGCCGAAGGTGTAGTCGGTGACCGTGCGCATCGATGTCTGCCCCACCAGCTTCAGCGCCGGGCCCGGCCCGACGATGAAGCTGTAGCCCACCACGCCCACCAGGCCCATGGCCATGCCCACGGGCACCCGCAACATCATCAACGCGAACAGCGCCACGAAGCCGAGGAGGGCGATGCTGTCGTTGCTCATGCGGGGCGGCGCGTCATTCCGCGACCTTCTGGTCCGATTCGTCGTGCAGTTCATCGGGGCGGAAGATCAGCCGCCAGGTGCGGATGGCGATCAACAGCACCGCCGAGACATCGCCCAGCCAGGCCACGGCGAAGAAGGGCCAGGTGGGGATGTTCAGGTCGTAGGTGAGGACATGGTCCCGGAATGTCAGCCGCACCTTGTCGAACAGCGTCCAGGTCTGCACCGTCACCACGAACAGCAGCACCAGCGTGGCGAAGATGTCGATCCAGCGCTTCCAGCGCGGGCTGGCCCAGCCCCACACCAGGTCCACCGTGATGTGGCTGCCGCGGTAGCTGGTGGCCGCAATGCCCCAGAAGATGAGCGTGCCCAGCAGCATCTTGCCGATGTCGTAGCTGTCGGGGATGGACGTGGAGAAGAACTTCCGCAACACCACGGCCAGGAAGATGTTGGCCGCCACGATGCCCACGAAGGTGGCAGCACACCACTCGATGGCATCGATGAAACGGTCCATGCCCTGCCGCCGGGCCGGCGGCAGGGTGGAGGCAGCCCCGGCCATCGCTTAGAGGCCGGCCTTGTACTTGGCGACGTTGGCCTTCAGCGACTCCATCACCGCCTTGGCGTCGAAGCCGGCCTTGGTGGCGTCGGCGGCCCACTGCGCTTCCATCGGCGCGATGGCCTTGCGCCAGGCGTCGGTCTGCTCGGGCGTGAGCTTGGTGGACTCATGGCCCGGCAGGCCGGCCAGCTTGGCGCGGCCCGCGAACTCGAAGTCGGCCCAGGGCGTGGCCACCTTCTCGGCCCACTCGGTGGTGCAGTGGTCGTCGATGACCTTTTTCTGCGCGGCCGACATCGACTCGTACTTGTCCTTGTTCATCACCCACACGAAAGGCGTGGTGTACAGCGGCACGTCCATGTGGTGGCTGACCACCTTGTCGATGCCGAAGAGGCTGATGGAGCCCCACGGGAAGGTGATGGCGTCGGCCACTCCGCGTTCGAGCATGTCACGCGATTCGGGTGCGGAGGCCTGCACGTTGGTGCCGCCCAGCAGCGTGACCATCTGACCGATGGTGCTGGTGGCCGGCCGCACCTTCAGGCCCTTGACGTCGGCCGGCGAGGTGATCTTCTTGCGCGAGTGGAAGGAGCCCGGGTCGTGGATGAAGGCAAAGCAGAACTTCACGTCCTTCATCTCGCGCGCCGCGTAGGCCCGATACCAGGCGTCGATGGCGGCGGTGCCGCCCTTGGCGTTGGCGAAGGTGAAGGGCAGGGCGGCGGCGGCCATCACCGGGAAGCGCCCGGGCTGGTAGCCGGGGTTGACGTAGGCCAGGTCGGCGATGCCGTCGCGCGCCATGTCGTAGTGGTCGAAGGCCTTGCCCAGCTGCTCGGACGGGAACAGCGTGGCGGTGATGGTGCCGCCCGAAGCCTTCTTGATGTCTTCGGCCCAGGCCACGAAGGACGGATTCAGCGGGTGCTGCGCGGGAACCCAGCTGCCCATCTTGAGGTTGACGGGCTTGTCCTGGGCTTGGGCCGAAGCGGTCAGCAGGAGGGTCGCCAGCGCTGCGAGGGCAGTGCCGACGGCCTGTCGGCCCCTGGCGCGTGGGGTCGAACGGTGCGGTGCGAGAGTCATGCGGTCTCCGGGTGGTGGGGGGGCCTGCAGGTGCCGTCAGCGGGGCCCCGTGCTCTGAACCGGAGAATAGTGGTTGTCAGCGGGTCATGGCCTCCTGGCCTTCCCGGGTGTCGGCGTCTTGTCGCCGCGCCCGGGTCGGCTGCCGATGGCTCCACCGGCGGACCGCGGTGGCTTCAACCGACCTTGCGCGCACCAGTCGACCATCACGCCTTCTGCGGCCATGCCGGCAACGATCAGCACCGGCTCACCGGCTCACTGGAGCAAGGCCGGCAGCAAGGGCCACCAGTTGCCCCAGACCCGTGTGAGCGCCAGCCACCCACCCATCCGAACGTCATCGGGGGCGTGTCGCCCAGGTCACTCCGCAGGGCCTGTGACCTCGGACGGTCGGGGCCGAGGCGACCAGGTTCCTGTCGGCGAAGACGCTGAGCAGGTCGTAGCCGAGGCCGCGGGTGGTCGGGAGCGCAAAGGTCCAGGTGGCACCCACGCTGCCGTTGGCCGGCGATAGGAGTGAGGCCGGGAGGAGCTGCGCGGAGCTGGCGGCCTGGCCGTAGGAGTAGGACACGCTGGCGAGGAGGGGCAGGCCCACTGCGGATCGCAGCTGGGGCCCATAGCTATCCATGACGGTCACCTGCGCAAGGGCAGGGGCGGGAGGAAGGGCAAGGGAGCGAAGGAGGCGGAGGGAGATGGGGAGGCCAGTGGCACCCAACGCCCTGGGAGAGGGCAGCGCGGGGAGATGGCGGCGATTAGCTCGGGCTGCGCAGCGAAGCACTCTACTCACCGTGACCACGTCTTGCTGGAACACTTGCGCGCAGACGACCAGCTTGGCGCACAGAGTGCCGTTCGCGCGGGCCGCGGCGGAGGCCGGCAAGGCCGGCGAGGCCGGCGAGGCGACCGAGATGACGACGGTGACCTCTTGGGGGGGAACGGGGGCGCACGGCCCGCATATGCAGACCCCGACCGTTCCCGAGGAGGCCGGGAAGCAGGTGCGATTGGCGCTGGCGCAGCCGGAGGCCACCTCGGCGGGGGTCTTCAGGAACGTGCCCGCCGGGCAGGTGATGAGGGAGTAGGCGTCGGCAAAGGCGGTGGACCCTGTCTGCTTGCAAGAGGTCCCGCCCTGGGCCTGGATGCCTACCGCCTGGAGCACGGCGAGGAGGGAGGAGGTGTCGAGCGGGGGCGCCCAGGAGGCGTAGCCACCCTTCACGGCCGCCGAGCTGGTGGCGTTGAGCAGCGCGAGCGCTTGGACAACGGGGGAGAGCAGGGTGACGTTGGCCCTATGAAGCGTTCGCGTATGGGGGGCGGGGGGTGGCGTTGCGAGAGGGCGGTGGGACGGGGAGCAATCAAGCAACTCGACACAATAAATCACAGCGGCCCCGGGGAGCGACGTCAATCCTCAAATGCGCACCAGGGCATGGCAATAAAAATCGTAAAGGGCAGGATGGCGGCCGGGGAGACGCTTGCGACCATGGAGGATCCGTCCGGGTAAGGGGTGAAGGATCCACCCGTGGTGGGGGGAAGGGCAGCGATGTCCACGCCAACATTGTATCCGACCCCCAAGGGGGAGAAGAACCGCTGGGCAGACGCCAGCGATTCAGGGGACAAGATGTCGACGTCGGCCACCCCAGAGTAGCGCAGCCACTGGGCGAACGCCAAGGGGGAGTTCTTCCTTACAATCACTGTCGCGGCTTTGCATTTTCGGCGTAAGATTTTAGATCGAGATGGAGGAAAGGATAGGCCAAAGTGTGAGGAGCCACGTAAGGGCCGAGAGGGGGGGGAAGGGAGGATGAGACTCCGCCGCTCTTGCTTTGCTACATAGCTTTTTTTTTTACCAGAGTTCCAGATATTGACCCCACGCAGCGACAGATCGTAGAGGTACGACAGGCTGCTCGGCGAGTAGAACGGGTCGATGAAGCTTATAACGCGGCCGCTCACGTCGCTGCGAGTTCCGCGGGGAGGAGAAAGGGGGGGACACAATCGTATAGCGCGAAGAAACACCCTCCAATCAAATAACAGGCTATGGGCATGGCCGCACCTTGCGTTCTTCATCCGGGTGCACGGGCTGACCCCCGATCCAGCAGCGAGGCCCACGTACCCGTAGCCCGACGCGTAGCCGGTAAGCGTCGGCAGCCCGGGGAGCACGCCGTGCGTGGATATCACGTCGTACAGCTTGAGGACGGCCGATGCGAGCTGGCGAGCGCCGTAGCGCTCCGCCACGCAGGGGAAGACGGACGGGTAGAGCAACGCATAGTCCAGGGCCTTGGCGTCCAGCGCGGCGTAGACGTCGTAGGAGGCGGAGGTGTTGTATCCGGCGCCGAAGACGCTGCGCGATTGCA
>CAIJPE010000167.1 GCA_903822435.1 uncultured beta proteobacterium
CCGAGATTGCCGCGGCGCAGGTGCGCGGCGATGCGGACCTGGGCGACACCTACTACGACCATTGGCTGGCCACGCTCGAGCGCCTGGTCGCGGCCAAGGGCGCCAGCAGCGCGGCCGAGTTGGCGGCCTACCAGCAGGCCTGGGACCACGCGGCCGACCGCACGCCCCACGGCCAGCCCATCGAGCTCCAATCCGCAGACTTCAGCGCCTGATCCGGCTTGGCCGGGCCGCAGCCTGGGTACCATCGGGCGATGAGCACCAAGGTCCTGTTCGGTTTCCATGCGGTGACGGTGCGGCTGAAGACCGCGCCGCAATCCATCACCGAGATCCACGTCGACGCCAGCCGCCGCGACGCCCGCATGCGGCAGTTCGTGCAGCGGGCGCAGGACGCAGGGGCCCGCATCGTCGAGGCCGACAACGCCCGCCTGGCCGGCCTGTCCGGGACCGAGCGCCACCAGGGCGTGGTGGCCCGCGTGACGCCGCTGCCGCTGCGCCATTCGCTGGACGACGTGCTGGACGAGGTGCAGGGCCCGCCACTGGTGCTGGTGCTGGACGGCGTGACCGACCCGCACAATCTGGGCGCCTGCCTGCGGGTGGCCGACGGGGCCGGGGCCCACGCGGTGGTGGCCCCGAAGGACCACGCCGTGGGCCTGAACGCCACGGTGGCCAAGGTGGCCAGCGGCGCGGCCGAGACCGTGGCCTACCTGATGGTGACCAACCTGGCCCGCACGCTGGGCGAGCTGAAGGAGCGCGACATCCGCGTCATCGGCACCAGCGACGATGCGCCCATCAGCCTGTATGAAGCCGACCTGTCGGGCCCCGTGGCGCTGGTGCTGGGCGCCGAAGGCACGGGCCTGCGCCAGCTCACGCGCAAGACCTGCGACGAGCTCGTGCGCATCCCGATGCAGGGTGCGGTGGAAAGCCTGAACGTCTCGGTGGCCTCGGGCATCTGCCTGTATGAGGCCCTGCGCCAGCGCCTGGCGGCCGCCGCCGCCCGTACCCCAGAGTCCGACCCGGAGGAAGAACGGCCATGAGCGTGATCGAAGTCCGGCACCCGCTGGTGCGGCACAAGGTGGGCCTGTTGCGCGAGGAGGGCATCTCGACCAAGAAATTCCGAGAGCTCACCAACGAGCTGGCCCGGTTGCTGGCGTACGAGGCCACGGCGGACTTCCCGCTCGAGCCGGCCGAGATCGCCTGCTGGAGCGGCCCGATCCAGGTCGAGCAGATCGCCGGCAAGAAGGTGACCGTGGTGCCCATCCTGCGTGCCGGCCTGGGCATGCTCGATGGGGTGCTGGACATGATCCCCAACGCCAAGGTCAGCGTGGTGGGCCTGAGCCGCAACCACGAGACCCTGCAGCCCGAGCACTACTTCGAGCGCTTCGTGGGCCACCTGGACGAGCGCACCGCGCTGATCGTCGACCCCATGCTGGCCACCGCCGGCTCGATGATCGCCACGGTGGACCTGCTCAAGAGCCGCGGCTGCAAGGACATCCGCGCCCTGGTGCTCGTGGCCGCGCCCGAGGGCGTCAAGGCCCTGACCACCGCGCACCCCGACGTTCGCTGCTGGACGGCGGCCATCGACAGCCATCTCAACGAGATCGGCTACATCATCCCCGGCCTGGGCGATGCGGGTGACAAGATCTTCGGCACCAAGTAGCCCCGGGGGGCTCAGCGCGCCACCAGCGCCCGGGCCAGCCCTTCGAGGTAGGCGGGGAACTCGTGGATGTCGCCGTGCCCGGCCTCGGGCACGATGAGCACCTGCGAAGTGGGTGCCAGCGCGTGCAGCCGTTGGGTGTGGGTGGCCGGAATCAGCGCATCGCGCCCGCCGTGCACCAGCATCACCGGGGTCCGGATCGCCGCCAGCGCCTGGTCGGTCTGCAAGGGATAACGCAGCAGCCCGCGCAGCACCGCGGTCGGCGCCCACGGGTACTGTTCATGGGCCAATGTGGCCATGTCCAGGTAGGGCGACACCAACACGGTGAGATCGGGTTGCTCCCGCGCGGCCAGCCGCGCGGCCAAGGCCGTGCCGAGCGAGCGGCCGTAGATCACCTTGCGCAGGCCCGCGTAGTGCGGCGCCACCTGCTCCCAGGCGGCGCGCACATCGGCATCCAGTTGGCCCTGGCCCTGGATCCGCCCCGTGCTCTTGCCATAGCCGCGGTAGTCGATAATGTAGAGGTCGAGGTTCACCCGCCGGTAGTCGTCGGTGTTGACGAACCAGGTGTCCAGGCTGCCGGCGTTGCCGTGCAGGAAGAACACCACGCCATCCGGGTGCGGCAGGCGCAGGTGCAGGGTGTTCAGGCGCGCGCCGGGCACGTCCACCCAGCCTTCCTGCACATCGGGCGGCAGGTTGAAGCGGTGGTCCGGCGGCAGCACCGTCGGGTGGAACAGCAGCCGCTCCTGGGCCCACCACATCAGGGCGACGATGGCGAGGTACAGGGCCAGCGCCCCGGCGGCAGACCAAACGACAAAGGCCATCCAGCGGGTCCGGCGATGGGGTTGCCGCCGTGCGGGCGGGTTCAGGGTTGAGTCGCGCATCGAAGCTCTACGCAGGCTGCGGCGCGCCGGATGCAGCCTGCCCGCCCGGGCCGGGTTAGACCCAGCCGGCCACGCCGGCGATGGCACCGGCGCAGATGGGCCACAACGGGCTGTAGCGGGTGCGCAGCATCACCAGCAAGGTCAGTGCCACCAGCACCGCGCTGCCCCAGTGCCCGCGCGTGGGCTCCAGCAGGATCCAGCTGGTGGAGAGCAGCAGGCCGATGGTCACCGGCGCCATGCCGGTGGTGAAGGCCCGCAGCCCTGGCGCCTGGCGGTTTCGCTCGCCGTAGCGCGTGGCAGCCAGTGCGAGCGTGGTGGACGGCAGCAAGGTGCCGGCCATCGTGGCCACCACCCCCAGGAGCCCGCCGATGTTGAAGCCGATGACGGCCACGAACAGGACGTTGGGTCCCGGGGCGGCCTGCGCCAGCGCGACCGAGGCGGTGAACTGTGCATCGGTCAGCCAGCCGTGGTCGCGCACGATGAAGCGCTGCATGTCGGGCGCGGTGGTGATGGCTCCGCCGATGGCCAGCAGCGACAGCACCGTGAAGTGCAGGAAGAGGCTGAACCAATCGCCCGCCGTGAGCAGGCCGCTGCCGAAGATCCAGTGGCTGATCATGGCTTCGAGCGCCACCAGGCCAGGGCCACGGCCAGCGGCCCCAGGCCCAGCACCACGGCCACCAGGGGCCAGCGCAGCGCGCCCACCATCAGCACGGTCAGGGCCAGCAGCAGGGCGCACAGCGGGCGGCCCAGCGCGTTCTTGTGCAGCCCGCCCATCAGCCGAAGCGCCGTGGACAGCACCAGCCCCGCGGCCACGGCGCCCATGCCCCGCAGCGCTCCGGCAACGGCCGGCAGGCCTTGCAGCTGTTGCGCCAGCACCGCCAGCGCCAGCACCACGCCCAGCGGGGCCAGCAGCACGCCGCCCATGGCCGCGGCCGCGCCACGCCAGCCGAAGTGCCGGTCGCCCAGGATCAGCGCCAGGTTGACGATGTTCGGGCCCGGCAGCACCTGCGAGATCGACAGCAACTCCAGGAACTGTTCGCGCGTCAGCCAGCGCTGGTTCTCGACCAGCTCGCGTTGCGCCACGGGCAGCACGCCGCCGAAGCCCTGCAGCGCCAACCTGGTGAACACGCTGAACAGCTCGCCCGCCGAGCGGGGCACGCGCGGGCCGGTGGCATCGGGGCCGATGGCTTCAGCCGTTTCAGCCACGCCGCACCCCCGCCTGCCGCGCCGCCCACAGGCTCAAGGCGATGGCCAGTGCCATCCATCCGACGGCCGCGTAGGGCAGGGGGGCGAAGCCACCCGCGGCCGCCAGCAACAGACCGCCACCGCCTGCGCCGATGGCCTGGCCCACGTACATGGCCGAGGTGTTCAGCGCCAGCAGGGCCGGCGCCACCGACGGGTCGCTCTGCGACAGCCGCGCCTGCTGGGCCGAATTGCTGGAGAAGCAACCCAGCGCCCAGGGCACCAGCACCATGGCCATCACCGCCACGGGCCAGGCCCCGCTGTGCCCGTTGCCGGCCGTCAGCGGCCACAACAGCAGCGCCAGCACCATGCAGGACAGGCTGATGTTGACGCAGCGTGCCGCCCCCAGGCGGTCGATGCGCCGCGTGAGCAACACGTTGCCGATCAGCCCGAAGGCGCCGAACCAGAAGAAGAGGAAGGTCACCGACGTCGCATCGGCCCCCAGCACCTGCCGGTAGTAGGGGGCGAAGTAGCTGAACAGCGTGAACTGCCCCGAAGCGCTGAGCGCCGTGACTGCCACCATGCCCATCAGCCAAGGGTTGCCCAACGCGCCGCGCCAGCTCTTGAGCGACAGGGCGGGCGGCCTGACGCCATCGGGCACCGTGGCCCACACTGCCGCCGCCGCCCCGCAGGCCAGCACCGCCACCACCGCAAAGGCCCAGCGCCAGCCGAAGGTCTCGGCCACGAAGCCGCTCATCGGCATGCCCAGCACCGAGGCCAGTGACCACCCCAGGAACACGAAAGTCATGGCCCGCCCGCGCTGCTCGGCCGGGACCAGCACGTTGATGGAGGCCGCTGCCTGCGGGGTGTAGACCGCCGCGCCCAGCACGCTCAGGGCCCGCACGGGCAACAGCGCCGCCAGGCTGGGCATGGTGGCGGCTGCGGCATGGCCCAGGCCGTACCAGAGCAGGGCCACGGTCAGCAGGCGGCGGCGGTCGAAGCCGCCCAGCAGCCCGGCCAGCAGCGGTGCGCCGGCCCCCATGGCCACGGCGGCAGCGGTGATGAGCTGCCCGGCCACGGCCGGCGCGACCTTCAGCGAACCCGACAGGTCGTTGAGCGAGCCGGCCACCACCATCACGCCGCAGCCGATGGCGAAGTTGCCGAACATCAGGGCGCGGCCTGCCGAAGTCCAGTCGGACCGGATCATGGAAGGGTCACGCCCAGGGCTTCAAGCGGGCATCGGGTGCGTGCCCCATGGCCCCACGACCTCAGCCACGCATCACCTTCAAGGCATCGGGGTTCACCAGGTTGGTGGGCGCGTTGTTCATGAAGTTGATGACGTTCTGGAATGCCGCGGCGAAGTACAACTCGTAGCTGTCCTGCTCGACGTAGCCCAGGTGCGGCGTGCACACGGCGTTTTCCAGCCGCAGCAGCGGATGGCCCTGCAGGATGGGCTCGCTCTCGAAGACATCGACCGCGGCCATGCCCGGCCGGCCGCGGTTCAGCGCAGCCACCAGGGCGTTGTCTTCGATCAGTTCGGCGCGCGAGGTGTTGACGATCAGCGCCGTGGGCTTCATGCGCGACAGGTCGTCCAGGCGGACCACCCCGCGCGTGGCGTCGTTCAGGCGCAGGTGCAGGGTGAGGACATCGCTGGTGGCGAAGAAGGCGTCCTTGTCGGGCGCGGCCTGGTGGCCATCGGCCACGGCCCTGGTCCGCGAGGCCTCGCTGCCCCAGACCAGCACCTGCATGCCGAAGGCCCGTGCGTAGCCGGCCACGATCTGCCCGATCTTTCCGTAGCCCCAGATGCCCAGCGTCTTTCCCCGCAGCACCATGCCGATGGCGAAGTTGGGCGGCATCGAGGCCGACTTCAGCCCCGACTGCTGCCAGGCCCCGTGCTTGAGGTTGCCGATGTACTGCGGCAGCCGCCGCATCGCGGCCATGATCAGCGCCCAGGTCATCTCGGCCGGTGCCCAGGGAGAACCCACGCCCTCGGCCACGGCAATGCCCATGCGCGTGCAGGTGGGCACGTCGATGTGGCCGCCCACCTTGCCGGTCTGCGAGATGAGCTTCAGGCGCGGCAGCTTTTCAAGCAGCGCCTTGGGGAACTGCGTGCGCTCGCGGATCAGCACCAGCACGTCGGCGTCGCGCAACCGCACCGACAGCTGGCCGATGCCCTTGACCGTGTTGGTGAAGACCTTGGCGTTCAAGGGCTCGAGCAATGCCGCGCACTTGAGCTTGCGCACGGCGTCTTGGTAGTCGTCAAGGATGATGATGTTCATGTTCTTCTCGGCGGCACGGCCGTGGATTCTGCCCGCCCGGCCGCATGTTCGCGCGCCATCGGGCGGGGGGCGCTAGCATGCGCCACCTTCAACCACCACGGGGACCTTTCATGTCGCTCTCGATGTATTCCGCCAGCGTGCCCGTCTTCGAGCGCATGCTCGGCAACATGCTCAACTGGTTCGACAAGGCCCAGGCCCACGCCGAGGCCCGCAAGTTCGACACCGCCAACTACCTGGGCATGCGCCTGGCGCCCGACATGCTGCCGCTGACCCGCCAGGTGCAGATCGCCAGCGACGGGGCCAAGGGCTGCGTGGCGCGCCTGTCGGGCCAGGAGCCGCCGAAGTGGGACGACACCGAGGCATCGCTGGACGACCTGCGCGCCCGTGTGCGCAAGACCATCGACTATGTGAAGTCGGTGCCGGCCAGCCAGATCGACGGCACCGAAGCGCGCGAGATCGTGCTGCCGGTCCGTTCGGGCGAACCCATGCGCCTGTCGGGCGAGGCCTTCCTGAAGAACTTCGTGCTGCCCAACTTCTATTTCCACGCCACCACCACCTATGCGCTGTTGCGGCATGCCGGCGTGGAGCTGGGCAAGCGCGACTACCTCGGCCCCATGGCCTGAGCCACGCGCACGCGGGCCGTGGGCATGCCACCCCGCTTGTGCCCTGAGCCGGACCGCGCCACCTGGCGCGCCGGCGTGGCCAGCATCACGACCACGTGCTGGCCGGCCTTGAAGCGGGCCTGCGCCGAGACGCCGTTCCACTGCGCCACCTGGGCCGCACTGACCTTGTAGCGCTGGGCGACGGCGGCCACGGTGTCGCCCCGGCGGCCCGCCTTGAACGACACCTTGCGCAGCGGCCGCGCTTCGGGCGCCAGCGACATCATCGCGTTGTCGGCCACGGCCACCGAGACATCGGCTGCGGTCTGCGCCGAGCGCGGTACCACCAGGGTGGAACCCACCTTCACCAGCATGCGCGGCGGGATGTGGTTCACCTCGCGCAACTGCGCCTCGGGCATGCCGGTCAGGCGAGCGGCCTCTTGCGGCTTGAGGGTCTTGGGGGCCACCCAGGCCGTCCAGCTGGCCAGGGCGCCGTGGTGAGTGGCCAGTTCGCGAAGGAAGCGGTTCGCGTTGTCGTAGGGCAGCAGCACCCGCGGCGTGCCAGCGGCCAGGATCACCGGCTTGTTCATCTGCGGGTTGAGCTGCTGGAACTCTTCCAGCGACAGGCCCGCCAGGCGCGCAGCCAGCGCCATGTCGATGTCGCGTTCGATGGGCACGCTGAGGAAGAAGGGGTGGTTCTGGAACGGCGGCAGGCTCAGGCCGAAGGCTTGCGGCTGCATCACGATGTTCTTCACGGCCTGCAGCTTGGGCACGTATTCGCGCGTTTCCTGCGGCATGCGCAGGCTGAGGTAATCGGTGGGCAGGCCGGCCTTGCGGTTGCGTTCGATGGCGCGCTGCACGTTGCCCTGCCCCCAGTTGTAGGCCGCCAGCGCAAGGTGCCAGTCGCCGAACATCGTGTTGAGCTGCTGCAGGTAGTCCAGTGCGGCCCGGGTGGATGCCAGCACGTCGCGTCGGTCATCGCGGAAGAGGTTCTGCCGAAGCTCGAAATCCTTGCCGGTGCCCGGCATGAACTGCCACATGCCCGAGGCGCGGGTGCGCGACATCGCCTGCGGGTTGAAGGCACTTTCGATGAAGGGCAGCAGGGCCAGCTCGGTGGGCATGTTGCGCCGCTGCAGGTCTTCGAGGATGTGGAACAGGTAGCGGCCGCCGCGCTCGGTCATGCGCTTGACGTAGGCGGGGTCGGACGCATACCAGCTTTCCCACTTGTGGACGAGGTCGGAGTCCAGCTCGGGCATCGCAAACCCGTTGCGCACCCGCTCCCACAGGTCGCCCTGCTCTGCGTCCTGCCCCGGGTCGAGCCGGCCGCGCGGGGGAGAGGGCCCGCGGGCCACGGTGGTTTCGGGTTCGATCGCCGGCGCCATGATGGGGTCGGGCTCCGAGGCGGCGTCCACAGGCTCCGCCGGTGCGGTCGCAGGCGCCGCGGCGACGACAACCGGTGTGGGTTCGGGCGCGCCGGCCAGGGGGGCGTTGGCACAGCCGGCCGCCATCAAGGCCAGCAGCCATGCTGCGGTGGCGGCGCCCAGGCGGGGAAGTCGGGTGAGCGGGGATCGGTCGAACAGGCGTTCGGTGGGCAAGGGGCGGCCGCAGCGCAGGTTGGTCATCGGTATCGGTTCTTCCATTCGCGCAGGGCAGCCAGTACGCTGATGTCGTCGTGGACGCTGGCGTCCTGGGCGCGGGCCGAGGCCACCACCTCGGGTTCGCGGCAGCGCAAGAAAGGGTTGATCTGCAGCTCCAGGCCGATGGAAGAGGGCAGGGTGAACCTGCCTTCTTCCCGCAGGGCCTTGCAGCGCAATTCATGGGCGGCTCGTGCCGCATTGCCGGGCTCTACGGCCGCCGCAAAACGCAGGTTGGACAAGGTGTACTCGTGCGTGCAGCACACCTGGGTGTCGGCAGGCAGCGCCGCGAACTTGGCCAGCGAGGCGCTCATCTGCGCCGCCGTGCCTTCGAAGAGCCGGCCGCAACCGGCCGAAAACAGCGTATCGCCGCAGAAGAGCAGGGGCGCCCGGGCAACGCCTTGCTGCACGTAGGCGATGTGCCCGGCGGTGTGGCCCGGCACGTCGAGCACACCGAAGCGCAGGCCCAGCACCTCGATGGCATCGCCTTCGTGCAAGGGCACGAAGGGCTTGGGAATGCGCTCGGTGGCTGGGCCGTACACGGGGCCTTTCAGTCGGGGCCGCAAGGCGTCCACGCCCCCGACATGGTCGGCGTGGTGGTGCGTCACTAGAATGGCTGCCAAGGCCAGGTCGAGACCGTCGAGCGCCCGTTCAACGGGGGCTGCGTCACCCGGATCCACCACCACGGCTTGCTTGCCATCGTGCAGCATCCAGATGTAGTTGTCGGCGAAGGCGGGCAGCGCAAGCAGAGTCATGACGCGAGATGAATCGATTATAGAGTTGGGGGCCTGGCTGCACACCGCGCCGGGAGCCTATCTTCTGGCCTGGGAGCAAGACCGGCTGGACCGCGCCGTGACCGATGCCTTCGGCTTCCACGCCCTGCAGCTCGGCCTGCCTGAAATCGATGGCCTGCGCGCCAACCGCATGCCCCACCGATGGGTCGCCAGCGACTCATTGCTGGTGCCCGAAGCCCTGGCGTTGCCGCCGCTGGCCGACCCGCTCACCACCACCATGCCGCCGCGCGAGCCCGTCGCCCTGCATTGCGAGTTCGATGCCTTGCCTTTCCCCAATGCGAGCATCGATCTGGTGGTGCTGCCGCACGCGCTGGAATTCGCGCGCGACCCGCACCATACCCTGCGCGAGGTCGAAAGGGTGCTCGTGCCCGAAGGCCGCGTGGTCATTGCCGGCTTCAACCCCGCCAGCCTGTGGGGCCTGCGCCAGCGCGCCGGCGCATTGCGGCGCAGCATGGGCCAGGCGCAGGGCCAGGGCCCGTACCTGCCACGGGCCGGCGAATTCATCGGCTACTGGCGGCTGCGCGACTGGCTGCGGCTGCTGGGCTTCGAGGTCGAGGCCGGGCGCTTCGGCTGCTGGCGCCCGCCCGTGCGCACCGAGGCCTGGCTGGAGCGCTTTGCGTGGATGGACCGCCTGGGCGACCGGTGGTGGCCGGTGCTGGGTGCCGTGTACTTCGTGGTGGCCGTCAAGCGGGTGCGGGGCATGCGCCTCGTGGGCCTGGCGCGCACCGAACGCCGCAAGCCGCATGCGGCCCCGGCGGTGGTGGCCAATCGCCACCGTGAGACGACCGAGATGGAGACCTGATGCACGAGGTGTTGATCTACGCCGACGGCGCGTGTCGTGGCAATCCCGGCCCTGGCGGTTGGGGCGCCTGGCTGAAGAGCGGCGAGCACGAGAAAGAATTGTTCGGGGGCGACAAGCTCACCACCAACAACCGCATGGAACTCACCGCGGTGATCCAGGCGTTGGCGGTGCTCACGCAGCGCAGCCAGGTGGTCATCTACACCGACAGCGAGTACGTGAAGAACGGCATCACGACCTGGATCCACGGCTGGAAGAAGCGCGGCTGGAAGACGGCCGACAACAAGCCCGTGAAGAACATCGAACTCTGGCAGCGGCTGGATGAACTCAACGCCGCACACAGCGTGCAATGGCGCTGGGTCAAGGGCCACTCCGGCGACCCGGGCAACGAGCGCGCCGACCGCCTGGCCAACCTGGGCGTGGACTCCGTGCTGGCCTGAGGCCCGTTTGGCGGCACCCCGCTCAGGCAGTCTGCAGGAGGGCGCGCACGCGGCGCTGCAGCTCCGGCACCACCTCGTCGGTGAACCAGGGGTTCGACTTCAGCCAGATGTTGTTGCGCGGGCTGGGGTGAGGCAGCGGCAGCACGCGCGGGCCGTGGTCACGCCAGGCCCGCACGGTCTGCGTGAGGTTCTGCCCGGCGCTGCCGGGCAGGTGCCACTCCTTGGCGTACTGCCCGATCACCAGCGTCAACTCGGTGCGCGGCATGGCTGCCAGCAGCCGGTGGCGCCACTGTGGCGCGCACTCGGGGCGCGGGGCCAAGTCGCCGGACTTGCCGGTGCCCGGGTAGCAGAAGCCCATCGGCACCAGCGCGATCAGCGCCTCGTCGTAGAACACGCCCTTGTCCACGCCCATCCACTGCCGCAGGCGGTCGCCGCTGGGGTCGTCGAAGGGCACCCCGCTGGCGTGAACCCGGCGCCCTGGCGCCTGGCCCACCACCAGGATGCGGGCCGTGGCGCTGGCCCGCAGCACCGGCCGCGGCCCGTGCTCGAGATGCACTGCACAGAGCGTGCAAGCCCGCACGGCCTGCAGCAGGGCGGGCATTCCCAGGGCGCTGGCATCGACGGGCTCGGCTTTCACGGCAGCGATCGTGTCATCTTTGCGGCCTCGGGTGTGCGGGCGCGCGGCCATGCCTGAATCCGACCGGCTGTGCAGCCGCATGGAGGTGCGCAGCAGCCCGGTGCACGGCACCGGTGTCTTCGCCACGGGCTTCATTGCCGCAGGGACCCCCATCGGCTGCTACACCGGCCGGCGCTACGGCCCGCGCGAGCAGCAGGCACGCGACTGGAAC
Source organism: uncultured beta proteobacterium (assembly GCA_903822435.1). Lineage (GTDB taxonomy): Bacteria > Pseudomonadota > Gammaproteobacteria > Burkholderiales > Burkholderiaceae_C > Rubrivivax. The sequence continues at coordinate 11,111 of CAIJPE010000167.1, forward strand.
AACGAACTGACCTACATCTTCGGCCTGTCCGACGGCAGCGTGATCAACGGGGCCGAGGGCGGCAATGCCACGCGGCACATCAACCATTCCTGCAAGCCGAACTGCGTGGCCTACGAGATCGAGTCCGAAGACGGCAGCCTGCACATCGAGATCGAAGCCGCCGTGCGCATCCGCGCCGGGCAGGAGTTGTTCCTCGACTACAGGCTGGACGCCGGCGGTGGGCAGGGCGGCTATGTGTGCCGGTGTGGTGCGCCAGGATGCCGCGGCACGATGCTCGGCAGCAGCGGGAATTGAAGCCTGCGCGGCCCTAGCTGACGCTGGCAGCCAGCGGTTCGGACGGCGTGAGTTCGCTGACCAGATAACCCTCTTTGAGCAGGGCGTGGCGCAACCATTCCGGATGCGGCCCGTCGCCGTCCCAGGTTTCGCCGGTCGTGGGATGCCGATACTTGATCCTGGGCTCCCGGGGCCGCGGGATATCGGTCGGCGCGTGCTGGATCTCTTCAGCAGATATGCGCCAGTACTCCATCAGGCCTTCGATGCGGGACAGCGCGGCCCGTTGCGCCGGAGTCAGGCTTCTGACCTTTGATTCCATGGGCTTTGGCGAATCTATACGGGGTGAATATCCGTCATATTGAGGATTCTAGGCGCCGTCACGTTTCGGGGTATGTACGAACGTTTGCAAACGTGTCTTGCGGGCGCGTGGAAGCCACCGCGCCTGCGGACTCGGGTTTGCCGCAGTGCGCGCCGAAAGGGCGTGGTGATACCGTCGCGATCGGACTGTTAGCGCTAACAGTCGCTTCGATCAACGCTGTCGGCCGCCCAGCCCGGGGCCAGCGCCCAAGCCGCGTCCGACGGCCCAGAACAACGCAGGAGACGACATGACCCGCCGCATTCCCAAGCCCGTGCTTTCCACGTTCGTGCTGGCGCTGGCCGCCGCGCTGCCCGCCCTGGCCCAGCAGGCGCCGGCCGCCGATACCGGCCAGCTCGAAACCGTGACCATCACGGCCACCAAGCGCGTCCAGCCGCTGCAGACCACGCCCATTGCGATCTCGGTGCTCAACGGCGCCTCGCTGGAAGAGGCGAACATCAACACCTTGTCCGCGGTCACGGCCCAGACGCCCACGGTCAACTTCCGCACCAACGCGTCCAACAAGGACACCGCGCTGTTCATCCGCGGCGTGGGCACCATCTCCACCTCTCCCGGCGTGGAGCCCACGGTGTCCACCGTGCTCGACGGCGTGGTCACCGCGCGGCCTGGACAGGCCACGCTGGACCTGCTGGACATCGACCGCGTCGAGATCCTGCGCGGCCCGCAGGGGACGCTGTTCGGCAAGAACGCATCGGCTGGCGTGATCAACATCATCAGCAAGGCACCCGGCAAGCAGACCGAACGCTTCGTCGATGTCTCTTTCCTCGGTGGCGGCAATGAGCGGCGCCTGCGCATCGGAGCTTCGGGTGAGCTGAAGGAAGGCGTCTTGCGCGGCGGCGTCGCGGCCTTCGTGGGCAAGTACGACGGCAACGTCACCAACGTCTACGACGGCAGCACCGTCAACGGCTACGACCGCAAGGGCGTGCGCGGCCGGCTGGACATCACGCCCGCCAAGGGCCTGAAGATCTCGCTGATCGCCGACGCCATGCAGGCCGACGACGACACGCCCACGGGCGTGGTCACCAACACCACCACCACCGCCTACGCCACGGGCGTGGTCACCCCCAACCCGCTGTTTGCCGCCGCGCTGGGGCCCGTGGTGCCTTCTGCCGACAACCGGCAGATCAACAGCGACTTGCACACCCGCGTGTCGGACAAGAACTCGGGCCTGTCGGCGCAGGTCGACTGGGACATGGGTGCGGGCTTCCAGCTGACCTCCATCACCGCCGCCCGCACCTGGAAGAACACGCAATACCAGGACGGCGACCGCCTGGGCACCATCTACCGGCAGTTCCCGCAGAGCCACGACGTGGGCAACCTCGACTTCAAGCAGTACTCGCAGGAGCTGCGCATCGCCTCCCCCAAGGGCGCCTACTTCGACTATGTGGCCGGCCTCTTCTACCTCGACGCCAAGGACGACGAGCGCTACGAGCGCGACGTCACCCGCTGCCTGGGCACCACGGCGACGGCCCTGGCCTCGGGACTGATCCCTTGCTCGGCAGGCTCCTTCACGCTGGACAGCGGCGTGGCCAACTACGGCACGCACAACAAGAGCGCCTCGTTCTTCGGCGAAGGAACCTTCAACATCAGCAGCGCGCTGCGCGCCATCGCCGGCCTGCGCTACACCAGCGACAGCCTGTCCTACTACCACGGCCGCGTGGCCACGGCCACGGGCGTGCCCGGCGTCGGCGCCACGCGAGACCCCGTGGTCGGCAGCACGCAAGAGCATGCCTGGTCGGGCCGGGTGGGCCCTCAATACGAAATCACCCCCGACATGATGGTCTATGCCACGCTCTCGCGCGGCTACAAGGGCCCGGCCTACAACGTGTTCTTCAACATGACTTCGGCGCAGGACAACGTGCTGCGCCCCGAGACCTCGCGCTCGGTGGAAGTGGGCTTGAAGTCCACCTGGATGGAAAACCGGCTGCGCCTGAACGTGGCCGTGTTCGATACCCAGTACGCCGACTACCAGGCCAACGTGCCCGACCTCGTGAACGGCGCCATCGTCACCCGGCTGATCAACGCCGGCGACGTCAGCACCAAGGGGGTGGAGCTCGACCTGACGGCCCGCGCCACACAGCAGCTCACCGTGAACGCGTCGGTGGCCAATATCATCGCCCGCGTCAAGAACTTCAACTGCCCCACCGGTGCGGCGCTGAGCTGCAACATCAACGGCCAGCCGCTGCCTTTCTCGCCGGATTGGAAGGGCAACCTGCGCGGGCGCTACACGATGCCGGTCGGCAGCGCCTACACGATGGACCTGAACGCCGACTACAGCTGGCAGAGCAAGGTGCAGTACGACCTGGCGCAATCGCCCGATGCCATTCAGCCGGCCTATGGCATCCTCAATGCCAGCATCGGCCTGGCGCACAACACCCAGGGTTGGCGCGTGTCGCTGCTGGCCAAGAACCTGGCCAACAAGTCCTACGCCTCGTTCCTGCAGAATTCCGGCACCAACATCAACCGTTATGTACCGCGTGACGACCAGCGCTACTTCGGCGTGAACGCGCGCTACGAGTTCTAGGCCTGGTCCGTCGGGCCCACCCTGGGGCCCGACGTGCCGCGGTCGATCAGGGCGGCCGGCTTGCGGCCGCTGCGCTTGCCGCCGTAGAGGCCGTGGCGCGACGGCTGCGCGAGTTGCCGCCGCCGCTCGCAAGCGCCGCGAATTCTTCACCGCCCGGCCGCGCCGGCGGGACCCCTTGGTCGCGGGCTAGGCGCTGGGGCCTGTACGGACTAACGTTCGGACTCGTGGACCGGCGCCGATGCCGGGCCGATTCGCCCCGCCGGAGATCGTCGTGAACATTTGCCGCACCCATGTCGCCGCAGGCTTGGCCCTGATGCTCGCCAGTGGAGCTTCGCAGGCCCTGAGCTTCAACTTTTCCTTCGTGGCGGGTACGTCCACGGCTGCGCAGCAGGGCTTCATCGACGCCGGCGCGCGCTGGTCTGCCCTGTTCAGCGACGCGGTCACGCTCGACATGACGGTGGGCACCAGCGCGCTTGGCACCAGCATCCTTGCAGAGACGGGCTCGCGCGACCTGTTCGTCAGTTATTCGACGCTGAAGACAGCGCTGAACAATGACAGGACCACGGCTGCCGACAACACCGCCGTGGCCAACCTGCCGGCAGGCAGCAGCTTTGGCGTGCTCATCAACCGCACCACCGACAATCCGAACGGTTCGGGGTCGGCCACGCCCTTCGTTTCCAGTGGCAGCACCACCGTCAACCTCACCACGGCCAACGCAAAGGCCCTGGGGCTGGCCGTGGGCACGGGCTCGGTCGGTGCGTGTACCGGAACCTGCGATGCCAGCATCGTGTTCAGCAACAGCTTTTCCTTCGACTACAACCCGAACGACGGCATCGCAGCCGGACAGTACGATTTCGTGGGCATCGCCACGCACGAGATCGGCCATGCCCTGGGCTTCATCAGTGGCGCCGACATCATCGACGGCAATGCAGGGCTGTTCCCGGCTTCGACTTTGCGGCAATACACGACACCGCTGGACCTCTTCCGTTACTCCACGCTGAGCAAGCAGTCCGGCGTGAACGACCTGACCGCCGACACCCGTGCCAAGTACTTCTCGATCGACGGCGGCACCACGGTGGGCGCCGGGTTCTCCACAGGCTCGACCTTCGGCGACGGCCAGCAGGCCAGCCACTGGAAGGACAACCTCGGCCTGGGCATCATGGATCCCACCGCAGCCACGGGCGAATTGCTCCAGATCGGCGCCAACGACAAACTCGCGATGGACGCGATCGGCTGGAACCTGATCACCGCCGTGCCTGAGCCTTCGACCTATGCGCTGTTCGCGGCGGGCCTGGCCGCCATCGGTCTGCGTCGCCGCGCCGGCCGCGCAGCCTGAGCGCCGAGCCATTCGCGTTCCAGCGCGCATCGGCGGCACAATCGCCGCCGATGCTGCAGCCCTGAAGGACGCCGATGGACACCGCGCCGGCCCACCGCCTGACACCGCACGTCATCCGCACCGAGGCGCAGTTGCGCGCCTTGATCGGCGAGCCCGCCGAGATCGTCTGCGCCAAGATCAGCGACCGCCTGAACGAGATGACGCAGATGTTCGTCGAGCGCTCGCCCTTCGTGTGCCTGGCCACCAGCGACCGTGACGGCCGCTGCGACCTCAGCCCGCGCGGCGACCCGGCCGGGTTCGTGCGCATCCTGGACGACCGCACCCTGCTGATTCCCGAGCGGCCCGGCAACCGCTTGGCGGACACGCTGCGCAACGTGCTGGCCAACCCGCACATCGGGATGCTGTTTGCGGTGCCCGGGGTCACCGACACCTTTCGTGTGAACGGGCGCGCCACCATCACCGTCGATGCGGGCCTGCTGGCGCCTTGCGCCGTGGAAGGCCAGGTGCCGGCGATGGGCATCCTGGTGGACATCGAAGAAGCCTACACACAGTGCTCCAAGGCGTTCCTTCGCTCGCATTTGTGGGATCCGTCGCGCTTCGTCGACCCCGCCCTGATGCCGACCGGTGGCCAGGTCCACCGCGCGATACAGGGCGGGCATTTCGACGCCGAGCAATACGACCGCGAGCGCGCGGAGCGCTACCGGCAGCGCGTCGGCTTCTATTGAGGCAAGCGCCGACGTCAGCTGTCCCTGGCGTCCCGGTAGAAGCACCGCGAGCACACGGCTTCGTAGCGCGCATTGCCGCCGATCTCGATCTGCGCGCCCTCCGTCACCCGGCTGCCATCCGCCGCGAGCCGCACGTTCATCGAGGCCTTCTTGCCGCAACGGCAGACGGTGCGGATCTCTTCCAGGTCGTCGGCCAGGCACATCAGCATGGCCGCCCCTGGAAAGGGATTGCCCAGGAAGTCGGTCCGCAACCCGAAGCACATCACGGGGAGGCCCTTGTCAGCCGCCCCGCCGGTGCCCGAACCCACGTGCGCCATCCGGTGGAGTTGCCGCACCTGCTGCTCGGTCAGGAACTGCGATTCGTCCACCAGGACGCAGGCCACGTCGTCGTCCAGCAGATCGCGGTTGAAGACGGTTTGGGGATCGAAGATCCGGGCCTCGGCCCAGATGCCCACCCGCGAACTCACCCGCGCCGCCCCGTAGCGGTCGTCGATGGCCGCCGTGAACACGGCCACCTTCATCGAACGCTCTTCGTAGTTGTGCTTCACCGCCAGCAGTTGCAGCGACTTGCCGGCGTTCATGCTGGAGTAGCGGGCGTAGAGCTTGCTCATCGATCCTGGTTCTCGCCGGTCACGGGTTCATCTTGCCGAGAATACCGGGACTCCTCCAAGCGGATCGAAGGACGGTCCGTCGCCTTGCCCTAGGTCACCACCGACTGCTGCGCGATGCCTGCGTCCACCAGCATGTGCTGCCCCGTCATGCCGTCGGAGTCGTCGGCCGCCAGGAACAGCGTGGCGCGGGCCACGTGGCCTGCGTCCAGCCGGATCTTCAGGCACTGGGCGTCCAGGAAGGCCTGGTCGGCCGTGGCATCGCGGTGCAGGGCGCTCTGCCGCTCGGTGACGATGGCGCCCGGCACCAGCGCGTTGACCCGGATGTTGCGCCCGCCGAGTTCGCGGGCCAGGGTGCGCGTGAGGCCCAGGATGCCGGCCTTGGACGTGGTGTAGCCCACCAGGTTGGGCCGGCCGCGCATCCAGCTCACCGAGCCCATGTTGATGATCGAGCCCCCGCCGGCGGCCGCCATGGCCGGGGCCACGGCCTGGATGGCGAAGAAGTGGTGCTTCAGGTTGAGCGAGAGGCGCTCGTCCCAGAATTCGGGCGTGACGTCCTCCATCGCGTGGCGGTCATCGCGGCCGGCGTTGTTCACCAGCACGTTGATGGTGCCCACGTCGGCGATCACCCGGTGCAGCAGGGCCTGGTAAGCGGCCGTGTCGCGCACGTCGCAGGCGGCGTAGAAGGGCGCCGGCAGGCCGGCGGCCGTGAGTTCTTCGGACAATGCCCGGCCGCCTTCCGGGCGCGTGCCGCAGAAGGCCACCCGGGAGCCCTGGTGCGCAAAGGCCCGCACCAGCTCGGCGCCGATGCCCGAGCTGCCGCCGGAGATGAACACCACGCGGTCGCGCAGCGAGGGATAGGTTGCGTAGGCCATGGTGCTACCAACCGGTAGGGAGGACTTCGTTCATCGTCACCACGCGGCCTTCGTCGATGCTGAGGTGCGCCGCGATGCCCGTGGCCACGGCGCGCAGCCCCTCTTCCAGCGTGATTTCGGCGGGCTTGCCGTCGCGGATGGCCGCCGCGAAGCGCTGGTGCTCGATGAACGACGCGCCGAAATGGTGGCCGGCATACTTGATGTTGGTGTCCCACACCCGGCGCACCGAGACGCCCTTGCCAGTACCCGAGGGCTGGCCCCAAGCCTCGCGACGGCCCCAATCTTCGCGCCGGCCGTGGCGCAGGGTCAGGCTGGGTAGCAGCGATTCGAGCTTGCCCTCGTCGCCCACCACGGTGATGTGCTCGTTGTCCACCGAGTTCTCGGCGTACATGCACAGGTCGAGCATGGCGCGGGCGCCGCTCGGGTATTCCACGATGACGTACGCGCTGTCCAGGATGTCGGGGCGGCGGCCGCCGTAGCTTTCGTTGAGGTGGTTCACGCGCTGCTCTCCCGAGGCAAAGACGCGCCAGGGCCGTTCCTTGAGGATCAGGTCCATCAGGTTGAAGTAGTGGCAGCACTTCTCCACCAGGGTGCCGCCGGTGTTGGCCGTGAAGCGGTTCCAGTCGCCCACCTTGGGGTAGAACGGCTCGCGGTGTTCGCGGATGGCCACCTGCTGGATGCGCCCCACCGCACCCTCGTGGGCCATGCGCAGCATCTCGGCCACCGGCGGCATGTAGCGGTACTCCTGGGCGACCCACACGATGCCCGGGCGGCCCGAGGCCCGGGCCACCAGTTCGGTGCCGTCCTGCATGCGCGTGACCAGCGGCTTTTCCACCAGGATGTGCAGGTGGCTGGCGGCCAGTGCATCGCGCATCACCTCCACGTGGGTGTGGTTGGGCGTGGCGATCACCACGGCGTCGCACAGGCCGCCGGCTGCGGCCTTGATCAGGTCGCGGTAGTCCTCGAACACCTCGGGCTTGCTGCGACAGCAGGCCAGCGCGGCTTCGCGGCTCGGGGCGTGCGGGTCGGCGATGGCCGTCACCACCGTGCCGCCGTCGGCCGGGCCCATGGCGATGAGGTTCTCGATGTGCTCGCGGCCCATGCTGCCGCAACCGATGATGCCGTAGCGCAGAAGCTTGTTCATGCGTTCATCCTTTCAATCCACCTTGGGTCAGGCCACCCACCACGCGCTCCTGGAACAGCGCAATCAGCACGGCGATCGGCACGATGGCCACCACGAGTGCGGCCGAGATGATCGGCCACGGAAAACTGAATTCGCCCTGGTACAGGGTGATGCCCACGGGCAGCGTGCGCAAGGCCGGGCTGGCGTTCAGCGACAACGCCAGCAGGAACTCGTCCCACGCGTTGACGAAGGCCAGGATGCCGGCCGTGAACACGCCCGGCGCGGCCAGCGGCAGCACCACGCGCCACAAGGCCCCCAGTCGGGTGCAGCCGTCGATCATGGCCGCATTCTCCAGGTCCTTGGGGATGCCCTGGAAGAAGCTCACCAGCACCAGCGTGCACACCGGCAGGTTCAACACCGTGTACGGCAGGATCAGCGCGGTGTAGGTGTTGAGCAGGCCGAGCGAGCGGAAGGTCTCGAAGATCGGCACCAGCAGGGTCACCAACGGGAACATCGTGGATGCCACGATCGTGGTGAGGATGAGTTGCCGATGCCGCAGGTTGAGGCGGGCGAGCGCATAGGCCGCCAGGGCCGCCACCACCAGCGACACCACCGTGGAGCCCAGCGCGACCGCCAGGCTGTTGCCCAGGTAGCGCAGCAGGGGCTGGTCGCCGAAAGCCTTGACGTAGTTGTCCAGCGTGGCGTGCCGTGGCCAGTAGCTGATGGGCTTGGCCACCAGTTCGGCCTCGGTCTTGAACGAGGTCAACAGGATCCACACCGCCGGAAAGAAGCCGTTGACGACCACGATGCCCGCGGCCAGCAGGCGCAGCGGGCGGCCCTGCAGCCAGCCCGTCATGCGGACTGCCCCACGCGGCGCAGGTAGACCGCCGTCACCACCAGCGAGATCAGGAACATGCCCACCGCCAGCGTGGAGCCATAGCCCACATCCAGGTATTCAATGGTGGTCTTGTGGATGAGCATGGCCAGCGTTTCGGTGCTGTTGCCAGGCCCGCCCTTGGTCATCGTGTACGGGATGTCGAAGGTTTGCAGCGCGGTGATGGTGCGGAAGATCAGCGCCACCACGATGCTGGGCATCAGCATGGGCACGGTCACCTGCCAGAACTGCTGCCAGCGGCTGGCACCGTCGACCTCGGCGGCTTCGTACAAGGTCCTGGGGATCATCTGCAGGCCGGCCAGCAGGATCAGCGCCATGAAGGAACTGGTCTTCCAGATGATGGTGGCGCAGATGGCCGCGAAGGCCCAGCCAGGGCGCAACAGCCACATGGCCGGCGCAGCGCCGCTCAGGCGGTGCAGCACGTCGTTGACCACGCCGAATTCGGTGTGGAAGAACCACGCGAAGATCAGGCCGGCGAAGGACAGCGGCATGGCCCAGGGCAGCAGCAGCGCCAGGCGCACGGGCCACTGGCGCTTGAAGGGCAGGTTGGCCAGCAGCGCCAGGCCCAGCCCCACCAGCAGGGCGCCGGGCACGGTGATCAGCGTGATCAGCACCGTGTTCTTTGCCGCGTTCCAGAAATCGGTGTCGTCCAGGACCAGGGCGTAGTTCTCCAGGCCCACGAAGCGCGTACCCTGCCCGCCGGACAGGCGCATGTCGAAGAAGCTGTTCACGATCAGGCGGCCGATCGGGTAGGCCACGATCAACGCCAGCAACAGCAGGGCCGGGGCGAGCATGAGCAGGCCCAGCGTCTTCTCGCTGGGGTCGCGCAGGCTGTCGATCAGGCTGCGGCTGGCCATCGTCTCAGCGCATCACGCGGCCCAGCCGCGAGCCGATGTCGTTGGCGCCTTCCTCGGCCGTTCGGGTGCGGGCCAGCACGGCGCTGGTGGTCGTGCGGATGATGTCGCTGACCCGGCCGTACTCCCTCGACAGCGGACGCGCCTTGCCGGCCACCACGCCGGGCGCGGCGTCCTTCAGCCAGGGCACGGCCTGCACGACATCCGGGTCGGTGTAGACGCTGGCGTAGCTGGGCAGCAGTGCGCCACGCATGGCCAGGTATTTGCTGGACTCGGGGCTGGACAGGTAGCGCACCAGTTGCGCCGCCTCGGCCTTGTGGCGGCTGAAGGCGCTCACGGCCCACTGCCAGCCGCCCAGGCAGGTGACGCTGCGCCCGCCGGGCATCCCCACCGCCGGCAGCGCCATCACGCCCACCTGGCCCTTCACGCGGCTGTCGGCATCGTCGCGGAAGCGGTCCCAGGCAAAGCTCCAGTTCACCGCGAACAGCACCTGCCCGGCCTTGAATTCGTTGATCGTGTCCGGGGTCTTGACCTCGGCCACGTTGGGCTTGATGACGCCGGCGTCCACCATGCCCAGCCATTGCTGCAGGCCGCGGGCGGCAGCCGGGCGGTCCAGGGTGAGCTTGCCGCGGGCGTCGTTGAACTCCTTGCCCTGGCCCCAGTACGGCAGCAGGAAGGTGCACACCGCCCCTTCGATGGGGGCGCCCTGGATCGACAGGCCCTGCAGCCCCGGGCGGCCTGCCTGGGCCTCGCCCGCCTGCACCTTGCGGGCGGCTGCCGCCAGCTCGTCCCAGGTGCGCGGCTCGCCCAGGCCATACCGTTGCAGCAGGTCCTTGCGGTAGTACAGGAACATGGCGTCGGCAAAGGCCGGCAGCGCGGCCAGCTTGCCGTCCACCACGTTGGACGCGGCATAGCCTGGCAGGTAGGGCTTCAGCACCGTGGCCGCATCGCCGAGATAGGTGTCCAGCGGCTCGAGCCAGCCTGCGCCGAAGTACTGCGCCGGGTTGACGATGTCGATCAGGTAGATGTCGATCGCCGGGTCCTTGGCGTTGAGCACCGTGCTCAGGTACTGCCGCTGCAGCTCGCTCGTGGCGCCGCCGGATTCGGTCTCGATGGTCAGCCCGGGGTGGCTGCGTGCGTAGTCGGCCAGCAGCTTGCGGGTGAGGTCGGGGCGCTGGTTCTGGCCACCGGCAAAGACGCGCAAGGTCGTCTGGGCCTGTGCGCCGCCCAGCGCCAGCCACGCGGCGGCCGCCAGCACCCACGGTGCCCACGGGCGCCCACCCCTGGCCCGCGCCGCGGCCGCGTTCGTCACAGCGCCGCCCCGCTGGTGCGGTCGAACAGATGCAGCTCGGGTGGGCTCAGGTGAACCGTGACGGCCTGGCCCGGCCTTTCCCTGAAGGCCGCGGGGCAGCGCGCCACCACCTCGGCCTGGCCCATCCTGAAAGTCACCAGGGTTTCGGCCCCCAAGGGCTCGAGCAGCAGCACCTGCGCAGGCAGGGCCACGTCGCCAGGCGCAGCCGGGGCCAGGCGCACGTTCTCGGGCCGCACCCCGAAGGTCAGTGCCGGCGCGTCGCGGGCGCGCTCGGCCAGGCCCGCCGGCAGCGGCACGCGCAGCCCGCCCAGGTCGGCCTGTCCATCGGCCAGGGTGCACGCGCACAGGTTCATCGGCGGTGCGCCTGTGAACCCGGCCACGAACACCGCGGCCGGCCGGTTGTAGACGGCATCTGGCGTGTCGTACTGCATGCGGCGCCCGGCGCTGAGCACCGCGATGCGGTCGGCCAGGGTCATGGCCTCGACCTGGTCGTGGGTGACGTAGATGATGGTGGCGCCCAGCCGCTGGTGCAGGCGCTTGATTTCGCTGCGCATCTCGTTGCGCAGCTGCGCGTCGAGGTTGGACAGCGGCTCGTCGAAGAGGAACACCTTGGGCTCGCGCACGATGGCCCGGCCGATGGCCACGCGCTGCCGCTGCCCGCCCGACAGCGCCGCGGGCCGGCGCTCGAGCATGTGGTCGATGCGCAGCAACTGGGCGGCGTTCTGGACCCGTCGCTGGATGTCGGCCTCGGGCGTCTTGCGCAGGCGCATGCCGAAGGCCATGTTCTCGTACAGCGTCTTGTGCGGGTACAGCGCGTAGTCCTGGAAGACCATGGCGATGTCGCGGTGCCGCGGCGGCAGGTCGTTGACGCGCTGCCCGTCGATGCGCACCTCGCCCCCGGTGATGGGCTCCAGCCCCGCGATCATCCGCAGCAGCGTGCTCTTGCCGCAGCCCGAAGGTCCGACGAAGACCACGAACTCGCCGTGCTGGATGTCCAGGTCGATGCCGTGGATGACGGTGGTGCGGCTGTCGTAGCGCTTGGTGACGCCCCGCAGCTCCACGGCAGCCATCAGTAGGCGCCCTGCACCGGTGCTGGCGATGCGGCCGGCGCCACGGGGGCGTCGATTTCGCGCAGGGCCTTGGCCGCTGCCTGCGCCGCGCGCATGAGCAGCCCCAGGTCGGATGCCGCGGCCACGAAATCGTAGCCGATGGCACGGTAGCGGGCCACGGTCTCGGGCGTGCCGCCCACGGTGCCGATGGGCATGCCCAGGGCGTGGGCGCGGCGCGCCGCGTCGGCCATCTGCGCCATCACGGCCGGATGGGTCAGGTCGCCCACGTGGCCCATCGTGCCCGAGAGATCGCCCGGCCCGACGAAAAGCGCGTCCACACCCGGTACGGCCGCGATGGCTTCGAGCTGGCCGATGGCTTCCACGGTCTCGAGCTGCAGCACGGCGCACAGGCCGGCATTGGCCGTGCGGAAGTAGTCGGGCGTGGTGCCGAAGCGCGAGGCCCGGCCCATGCCCGCCATGCCGCGCACGCCTTCAGGCGGATAGCGCATGGCAGCTACAGCGCGGGCCGCTTCCTCGGCGTTCTGAATAAAGGGGAAGAGCAGGGTGCGGGCCCCGGCATCCAGCACCCGCTTGACGGTGACCGTGTCGTTCCAGGGCACGCGCACGACCGGCTGCATCGGCGTGTTGCCCACGGCCTGCAACAGGTGCACCAGGTCCATCATGTCCAGCGGCGTGTGCTCCATGTCGAGCACGGCCCAGTCGAAGCCTGCCAGGCCCACGGCCTCGGCCACCAGGGGGCTGGCCGACATGATCCAGGTCCCTACCGGGATGGCCTGGCTACGGGCTTGCAGCATGCGGGCAAAGGCGTTCATGGCGGGTGTGTCCTGGCGGGTCAGTAGATGGCGGGTTCGGGCGTGGCCGTGGTGCCTTGCAGGAAGTCGAGGTCACAGCCCAGGTGGGCCTGTGTCACGTGCTGCTGGTGCAGCTGGGTGTAGCCGCGGCCGTAGGCCCGCGGCGGCGGTGTCCAGGCGGCACGGCGGCGGGCCAGTTCGGCATCGTCCACCTCCATGTGGATGCGCCGGGCCGGCACGTCCAGCTCGACCATGTCGCCCGTCCGCAACAAGGCCAGCGGGCCGCCGATGGCCGACTCGGGGCTGGCGTGCAGCACGCAGGTGCCGTAGTGGGTGCCGCTCATGCGGGCATCCGACAGGCGGACCATGTCGCGCACGCCGCGCTGCAGCAGCTTCTTCGGCAAGGGCAGGTTGCCCCATTCGGGCATGCCCGGCGCGCCCACCGGGCCGGCGTTGCGCAGCACCAGCACGGTGTTCTCGTCCACGTCCAGCGCCGGGTCGCCCATGGCGGCCTGCATCTGCGCCTGGCTGTCGAATACCAGGGCGCGGCCGCGGTGCTGCAGGAAAGCCGGGCTGGCCGCGCTGGGCTTGATGACGGCGCCGTTCGGCGCCAGGTTGCCGGTGAGCACGGCCAGTGCGCCGTGCGGGCTGACGGGGTTGGACAGCGGCCGGATGATGTCGTCGTCGGTGGCCTCGCGGCCCTCGAGCTGCGCGCGCAACGGCTGGCCGGTGACGGTGATCTCGTCCAGCGACAGCACGTCGCGCAGTCGGTTCATGAGTGCCGGCAGGCCGCCGGCGTAGTAGAAGTCTTCCATCAGCTTGTCGCCGCTGGGGAACAGGTTGGCCAGCACCGGCACGCGGCGGGCCATGTCGTCCAGGTCGGCCAGCGAGAGCGGCACGCCCGCCCGGCCGGCCATCGCGATGATGTGCACCACCGCGTTGGTGGAGCCGCCCAGGGCCATCTCGACCGCCGCGGCGTTGAGGAAGGCGCCGCGCGTGAGGATGCGCTGCGGCGTCAGGTCCTCGGCGATCATGGCCACGATGCGCTCGCCGCAGTCGGCGGCCATGCGCGGGTGGGCCGAGTCCATGGCCGGGATGCTGGTGCTCCCGGGCAAGGCCATGCCCAGCGCTTCGGCGATGGCCGTCATGGTGCTGGCCGTGCCCATGGTGTTGCAGGTGCCGGGGCTGCGCGTCATGCGCGACTCCAGCCGGATCCATTCGGCCGCATCGATGCCGCCGGCCTGCAGTTCGTCCCAGAAGATCCGCGTGTGCGTGCCCGCACCCACGGTCTTGCCGCGGTGGCGGTCGTTGAGCATGGGGCCGGCAGGGCAAAACAGGGCGGGCAGGCCCATGCTGATGGCGCCCATCAGGAGGCCGGGGGTTGTCTTGTCGCAGCCGCCCAGCAGCACCGCGCCGTCGACGGGCAGGCTGCGCAGCAGCTCTTCCACCTCCATCGCCAGGAAATTGCGATACAGCATGGTGGTGGGCTTGACCATCACCTCGCCCAGGCTCATGGCGGGCAACTCGAAGGGCATGCCGCCGGCCAGCAGCACGCCGCGCTTGACGGCCTCGGCCCGCTCACGCAGGTGGGCGTGGCAGGGCGACAGGTCGCTCCAGGTGTTGATGATGGCCACGATGGGGCGGCCCATCACGTCCTCGCGGCGCAGCCCCATCTGCTGCATGCGCTGGCGGTGCGCGAAGGCGCGCATGTCGTTGGCCGCAAACCAGCGGCGGCTGCGGAGATCGGAAGGGGCTCGCATGGGGCTTTGGGCTGATGGGGGCGAAGGGCGGAGGGAGCGGGTCGCGGTGGGTGCCGCAGGTCGCCCGGCGGGGCCTGCGGCGGCACATCCGGCCAGCCCCCGAGGGGTTGCTGCGGGGCCGCGCACCGCACGGTTCTGTTACCGCTAACATTAGGCTTCGCCCACTGCAGCGTCCATTCTGGCTAACCCGGTGACCCAGCCCCTGCCCCTGCCGCCCGCCGATCCCGCGTCGCCCGCCCGCCAGGCCCGGCGCGGGCACGGCCGGGTGACCTTGAAGGAAGTGGCCCTGGCTGCAGGGGTCACGCCCATCACGGTCTCGCGCTTCCTGCGCGAACCGGCCGTGGTGGCCGCTGAAACGGCCCAGCGCATCCGTGCGGCCCTGGCGCAGACGGGTTACGTGCCCAACAAGCAGGCCGGGCTGCTGGCCAGCGGTGTGTCCAACGTGGTGGCCGTGCTGCTACCCAATCTGGCCAACTCGATCTTTGCCGAGACGGCCCAGGGCTTGAGCGATGGCCTGCAGGCCGCGGGATTCGAACTGCTCATCGCGTCCACGGGTTATTCGCTGGCCCGTGAAGAGCATCAGTTGCGCGCGCTGCTCGGCTGGCACCCGGCGGCGCTGGTCGTCACCGGGCGTCGGCATTCGCCGGGTGCGCTGCAGTTGCTGGCCCACGCGCAGGCCTGCGGCACGCCGGTGATCGAGATCTGGGATCACCACCCGCCCGAGCCCGGCCAGCGCCGCGCCAGCTTCACCCAGATCGGCTTCAACCACGACGAGGTCGGCCGCGCGATGGCCGAACACCTGCTGCGCGCCGGGCACCGTGTGCTGGCCTATGTGGACAGCGGCATCGCCGAGGACTACCGCGCCCATGAGCGCGGCATGGCCTTCGCGGCCGCGGCCCAGGCTGCCGGCGCGTCCGTGACCGTGGTGCGTTCGCCCTCCGGCGACGCCTTCGATGCCGGGCGACAGGTGCTGGGCGACCTGGTGCGGGCCGGCCCGCCAGCGATCACCGCGGCAGCCTTTGCCAACGACCACATCGCCTGCGGCGCCATGCTGGAGGCGGTGCGGCGCAAGGTCGACGTCCCGGGGCGGCTGGCGCTGCTAGGCTTTGGCGACTTCGCGATATCGCGCCAGCTCACGCCGTCGATGAGCAGCGTGCAGTTGCCGCGGCACGCCATCGGCACCGAGACCGCGCGCTCGCTGCTGGATGCCCTGAAGCATGGCGTTCCTGCGGTGCCCGCCTGCCTGCCGTGGGCGCTGGTCGTGCGGGGCAGCACCGCAGGCCGCTGAGGCGTTCAGGGCGCCCGTGCCCCGGTCAGGCCGGACGCTGCAGCAGGTTGACGTAGTCGTGCTGCGCCGTGACCACGGTGCTCACCCGCCACTCCACGGGCCGGCCGCCCAGCCCGATGGCCACGCGCCGCACCTGCAGCACCGGCTGCCCGGGCGTGACGCCCAGCACGCGGGCCGCGACGCGGTCGGCGCCCATGGCGCGCAGGCGCTCGTGGGCCCGCACCACCGTGATGCCGAATTCGGACTGGTACAGGTGGTAAATGGTGCTGGGCCGCTCGCGCCAGCGCTTCTCGGTCAGGCCCTTGAACAGGGCGGCGGGGATGAGCAGGCGGTCGTGGACCACGGCCTTGCCCTGCAGCAGCAGGCGGTTTTCCACCTGCAAGGCCGGTTCGCCCGGCTTGAGCGCGAGTGCGTCCGCGGCGTCTTCATCCAGGCGCGTGCGCTCGAAGGACACCAGCTCCACCGTGGGCGCTTCGCGCAGGCCGTCGCTGCGTTCGACGTGGAAGAACTGGAACAGGAAGCGGTCACTCGTGTGGAGCGCCACGAAGGTTCCGCGCCCCTGGCGCCGCACCAGGATGTGCTCGGCCACGAGGTCGTCCACCGCCCGGCGCAGGGTGCCCACCGAGACGCCGAAGGCCGCTGCCAACTCCGACTCGCTGGGCAGCGCCTGGCCGGGTGAGACGCGCCCGGCCTCGATGGCCTGCAGCAGCGCGCGCTTGACGGCGCGGAACAGCGGCATGCCGGCCGCATCGGGCGCGATGGGAGCCAGTCCGGCGAAGGTGGACAGGGATGGGGCGGCGGCATGGCGTGCCGGTCGGTGGGCAGGCATGGCCGATTCTAGGCAGGTCGCCCACAAGTCATCCATGTCATCTAGATGACTTGTTTGACTCCCCGGCCCGGCCCCGTGATACTGCCCGCCGGCCGGCCCCAAGGCGCCGGTGGTACAGGAGCAAGAGATGATTCATTTCGTATTGCACGACGCCCACGACAGCGTGGCCGTGGTGGTGGTTGAAGGCGTGACGGCGGGCATGGCGCTCAACGGCTGGATCATGGACGAGGACCGCATGGTCGCGCTCGACGCCCGGCAGGACATCCCCATCGGCCACAAGGTGGCGCTGAAGAACCTGAGCGTGGGCGATACCGTCATCAAGTACGGCATCGACATGGGCAAGGTCGTTGCGCCCATCCAGGCGGGCGAGCATGCGCATGTGCACAACATCAAGACAAAGAGATGGTGACACCCCCGAAGCGGCTTTCGCCGCTCCCCCCCCCCAGGGGGCAACCCCGGTGGCCGGGCGGAGCCCGATCCGCGGCGTTTGCTTGACCAGACATCCCGTTCGAAGGATTTGTAATGAGCATCATCGATAAGAGCACGACGTTCATGGGCTACCGGCGCGAGAATGGTCGCGTGGGGGTTCGCAATCACGTCATCATCCTTCCGCTGGACGACCTGTCCAATGCGGCGGCCGAGGCCGTGGCACACAACATCAAGGGTGCGATGGCCATTCCGCACCCGTATGGGCGGCTGCAGTTCGGCGCTGACCTCGACCTGCACTTCCGCACGCTGATCGGCGCAGGCTGCAACCCCAACGTGGCGGCGGTCGTGGTCATCGGCATCGAGGACGGCTGGACGCAGAAGGTGGTCGACGGCATCAAGACCACGGGCAAGCCGGTGGTGGGCTTCGGCATCGAGCAGCACGGCGACCACGACACCATCATGCGGGCCAGCAAGGCCGCGCGCGAGTACGTGCAGTGGGCCAGCGAGAAGCAGCGCGAGGTCTGCGCGATCCAGGAACTGTGGGTGAGCACCAAGTGCGGCGAAAGCGACACCACCAGCGGCTGCGGTTCCAACCCTTCGGTGGGTGACGCCTTCGACAAGCTCCACGCCCTGGGCAGCACCCTGTGCTTCGGCGAGACGACCGAACTCACCGGCGGCGAGCAGATCGTGGCCGCCCGCTGCGCGAACGACGCGGTGCGCGAACAGTTCATGTTCATGTTCAACCGCTACCAGGACGTGATCAACCGCCACAAGACCTCCGACCTGTCGGACAGCCAGCCCACCAAGGGCAACATCGCCGGCGGCCTGACCACCATCGAAGAGAAGGCGCTGGGCAACATCCAGAAGATCGGCAAGAAGTGCACGGTCGACGGCGTGATCGACAAGGCAGAGATGCCCACGCACCCGGGCCTGTGGTTCATGGATTCGTCTTCCGCGGCGGCCGAGATGGTCACTTTGTGCGCGGCCTCGGGCTATGCGGTGCACTTCTTCCCCACGGGGCAGGGCAATGTCATCGGCAACCCCATCGTGCCCGTGATCAAGATCTGCGCCAACCCGCGCACGGTGCGCACGATGAGCGAACACGTGGACGTGGACGTGACGGGCCTGCTGCAGCGCGAGATGACGCTGGACCAGGCCGGCGACAAGCTGCTGGCGTGCATGCTGCGCACGGCCAACGGGCGGCTGACGGCTGCCGAGGCGCTGGGCCATCGCGAGTTCGTGATGACCCGCCTGTACGAAAGCGCTTGATGTTGCCCCCGAGCTCGCTCGCGCTCGCTACTTCCCGAGGGGGCCATCCGCCGACGGACCGGCGGAGCCGGATCCGTGGCGGGAAGCCTGGCCGGGGGGATGCGCCCCGTGGGTCGCGCTTGGCGCACAACGCGGGGGGCCATTGAGATGGCTCGAATCGTCATTACGGAGGTCATGGACAGCCCGGCCGTGGCGCAGTTGGCTGCGGTGCACGACGTGCTGTACGACCCGCTGCTGGTGGACCAGCCTGCTCGGCTGTTGGCCGAAGCGCCGTCGGCCGACGCGCTGGTGGTCCGCAACCGCACGCAGGTCCGGGGCGAGTTGCTGGCGGCCTTGTCGCGCTGCCGCGTGGTCGGGCGGCTCGGGGTGGGTCTGGACAACATCGACGTGCCGGGCTGCGAGGCGCGGGGCCTGCCGGTGATCCCGGCCACCGGGGCCAATGCGCTCAGCGTGGCCGAGTACGTCATCGGCACCGCCCTCGTGCTGCTGCGCGGCGCCTACCAGTCCAACGCCGCAGTGGTGGCCGGCAAGTGGCCCCGCCAGGCGCTGTCCAACGGCCGCGAGGCCGCAGGCAAGACGCTCGGGCTGGTGGGCTTCGGCTCCATCGGCCAGCTCACGGCCCGGCTCGCCCAGGCCGTGGGCCTGAAGGTGCAGGCCTGCGACGCGCTGATGCCGCCGGGCGACCCGGTGTATGCCGGGGCCGGCGTGGCCGGTGTGAGCCTCGAGGCGCTTCTGGCCGGCTCCGACGTGATCAGCTTGCATGTGCCGCTGGTGGACAGCACGCGGGGCTTGTTCAACGCCACCCGCATCGCCACCATGAAGGCGGGCAGCGTGCTGATCAACACGGCCCGCGGCGGCATCGTGGACGAAGCCGCGCTGGTGGCCGCCCTGCGCAGCGGTCACCTGGGTGGCGCTGCCCTGGATGTGTTCGGCACCGAGCCGTTGCCGCCTGCCCCCCAGTTCGCCGATTGCCCGAACCTGATTCTCACGCCGCACATCGCGGGCGTGACGGCCGAGGCCAACGAGCGCGTGAGCACCTTGATCGCCCGCAAGGTGCTGGAGGCACTGGCATGAAGCTTCCCGTCGCCGAGGCCCGGGCCCTGGTCGCCCATGCCCTGGGCCAGGCCGGCGCGGGTCCCGAGATGGCCCGCAGCACGGCGCAAGCCCTGGTGCTGGCCGAGGCACAAGGCCTGGGTTCGCACGGCCTGAGCCGGGTGGCGCAGTACACCATGCACCTGCGCAATGGCCGGGCCGATGGCGCCGCTCTGCCCAAGCTGCTGCGGCGCAAGGGCAGCGCGTTGCTGGTGGACGCCGGCACGGGCCTGGCCTTTCCGGCCTGTGAACTGGCGGTGCGCGAAGCGATGGCCACCGCCCGCGAACACGGCGTGGCCATCGCCGGCGTGGTCCGCAGCCACCATGCGGGCGTCATCGTCGACCACCTCCGTCCCGCCGCCGCTGCCGGCCTGGTGGGCCTGGGTCTGGCCAACTCGCCCGCGGCCATGCCGGCCGCGGGGGGCCGACACGCCATCTTCGGCACCAACCCCGTGGCCGCGGTCTTCCCGCGGCAGGGCGCCGATGCATTGATGATCGATCTCAGCCTGAGCGAGGTCGCCCGTGGCAAGCTGATGGTGGCCGCCAAGGAAGGCCGGGCCATTCCCGCCGGCTGGGCCCTGGACGCGGCGGGCCAGCCCACCACCGACCCGAAGGCGGGGCTGTCGGGCTCCATGCTGCCCATGGGCGCGGCCACCTCGCCCAAGGGCGCGATGCTGGCCCTGGTGGTCGAACTGCTGGTCACGGCGCTGATCGGCGCGAATTTCGGCTTCGAAGCCTCCAGCTTCTTCGTCGACGAGGGCAACCAGCCCGGCCTGGGCCAGCTATTCATCCTGATCGACCCTGCCGCTCTGGCCGGGCAGGCCAGCTACCTGGCCCGCGTCGAGGTGCTGGTGGCCGAGATGCTCGTGGACGAGGGCGTGCGCCTGCCCGGTGCCCGGCGTGAGGCGCTGCTTCGGCGGGCCCAGGCCGAAGGCATCGAGGTGGCCGACGCCCTGATCGCCGCCTGGCGCGGCAGCTGAACACGGTTCCATCCCAACCATGCAACGTCGAACGCTTCTCAGTGCGGCCACCCTGTTGCTGCCCGGCCTGGTCGGTGCCCAGGACTATCCCAAGGCCGGCGCCACGCTGCGCTACGTGGTGCCCTTTCCGCCCGGAGGTCTGACCGACGTGATGGCCCGCCAGGTCGGCCAGCAACTGGCCGAGCACTGGAAGGTCAATGTCGTCATCGACAACAAGCCCGGCGGCGGCGGCCAGATCGGCGCGGCCGATGTCGCCAAGGCCCCCGGCGACGGCCAGACCCTGCTGGCCATCACGCTCACGCACGCGGCCAACGTCACGCTGTACAAGGGCCGCGCCAGTTTCGACTTCCAGAAGGACCTGCGGCCCGTGGCCCTGCTGGCGGGTTCGCCCATGCTGGTGGTGGTGCCCGCGGCCAGTTCCATCACCGATTTCGCGGCCCTGGTGCAGCAGGCCAAGGTGCGCAAGCTCAACGCCGGCTCCAGCGGCAACGGCACGCCGCCGCATCTCACGCTGGCCCTGTTCAACGACCTGTACAAGACCAGCATCCAGCACGTGCCGTACAAGGGTGGGGCCCCCTCCATCACCGACCTCATCGGCGGCCAGCTGGATGTGATCTTCTCCAACCTGCCCGAGAGCGTGGCCCAGGTCAAGAGCGGCAGGCTGCGCGCACTGGCCATCGCCAGCGGCGCCCGCCACCCGCTGGTGCCCGATGTTCCCACCACCGCCGAGGCCGGCGCCCCGCAACTGCTGGTGGAAAACTGGACCGGCGTGATGGCGCCGGCCAGCACGCCCGAAGCGGCGGTGGCCAAGCTCGGCGCTGAAGTGCTCAAGATCATGGCCGCCCCCGATGTCGAGGAGCGCGCCCGCGCCCAGGGCTTCCGGGTGGATGCCCGCGGCCCGCAAGCCTTCGCGCGGTTCCTGTCCGACGAAACTGCCCGCTGGGCCCGCGTGATCGCTGCGGCCGGCATCACCACCGAATAGCATCGGCCCCGTGTCACTTCCGGAGTACCCATGAGCCGTTCCTCGCCCCCTGACTTCCAACGCCGGCGCCTGGCCGCCGGCACCGCCGCCTGGGCTGCCACGGGCGGCCTGCTGGGCTTGTCCGGCCCGGCGCGTGCGCAGACGCCGCCGCGCACAGTGGACCTGCCCTTTGCCAACGGGCGCCGCACCCTGGTGGCCTATCCCGAGAAGCGGCCCCTGATGGTGCTGACTTCGCGACCGCCGCAGCTGGAAACTCCGTTCGAGGTCTTCAACGAAGGCCTGATCACCCCCAACGATGCATTCTTCGTGCGGTACCACAACGTCGGCATCCCGACCTCGGTGGATCC
The DNA here is from genome assembly GCA_903822435.1 of uncultured beta proteobacterium. Taxonomy (GTDB): domain Bacteria; phylum Pseudomonadota; class Gammaproteobacteria; order Burkholderiales; family Burkholderiaceae_C; genus Rubrivivax. Next base: position 32,849 of record CAIJPE010000167.1, read on the forward strand.
CGACAAGCACCGCATCAAGATCGCGGGCAACGCGGTGGGCAAACCCTTCGAGCTCAGCCTGGATGAGTTGCGCACGCAGTTCAAGCCGGTGGAGTTGCTGGCCGTCAACCAGTGCTCGGGCAACAGTCGAGCGCTGTTCAACCCGCGCGTCACCGGGGGCCAGCTGGGCAACGGCGCCATGGGCAACGCCCGCTGGGTCGGCGTGTCCCTGAAGGAAGTGCTCGCCCGGGCCGAACTGAAGAACACCGCACGCCAGGTGACCTTCGACGGCCTGGACACCACGGCCTTCGGCGGCGGAGACTTCGTCAAGGCCCTGGACGTGGGCCATGCCATGGACGGCGAGGTCATGATCGCCTACCAGATGAACGGTGCTGACCTGCCCATGCTCAACGGCTACCCGGTGCGCCTGGTGGTGCCGGGCTACTACGGCACGTACTGGGTCAAGCACCTGTCGGAGATCCAGGTCATCGACACCGAGTTCGACGGCTTCTGGATGAAGCCCGCCTACCGCATCCCCGACAACGCCTGCGCCTGCGTCGACCCCGGCAAGGCTCCTTCGGCCACGCGCCCCATCGGCCGCTTCAACGTGCGGTCCTTCATCACATCGCTGCAGGACGGCTCGCGGCTGGTGGCAGGCCAGGCCACCGTGGTGCGCGGCATCGCTTTCGATGGCGGCCAGGGCATCCGCGAAGTGGCCTTTTCCACCGATGGCGGGCAAAGCTGGCGCGGCGCCCAGTTGGGCACCGACATGGGCCGCTATTCGTTTCGCGAGTTCACCTTCGGCTTCACGCCGGGCAAGGGCACCAGCGACCTGCGCGTGCGGGCCTGGAACCGCTCGGGCCAGAGCCAGCCGGCCGAGGCCCTGTGGCAGCCCGCGGGCTACATGCGCAACGTGGTGGAGTCGATCCAGGTGGTGGCATCATGAAGCGCTCCGACGCTTGCAACTTCGCGCGCGTCGCACGCCGTGCGGCGCTGGCCCTGGGCCTGGTGACCAGCCTGGCCGGCGCTGCCTGGGCAGGGCCCAAGACCATCGAGCTGCCGCCCGATGGCGTGGTACTCAAGGCCAGCAGCCTGCCGGGTTACGGCAAGGCGCAAGCGCAATGCGTGGCCTGCCACTCGGCGGAGTACATGCTGTATCAGCCGCCCACGGCCCCGCGGCCCTACTGGGACGCCATGGTCAAGCGCATGAAGACCGTGTTCAAGGCGCCCGTGGACGAGGCCGACATGCCGGCCATCGTCGACTACCTCGTCAAGACCTACGGCAACGAGCAGCCGCCGCCCTGACGTCCATGCGCGGTGGCGTCAGCTGAAGTGCAGCCCGTCCACCCGCAGCCAGGGCAGCAGCGAGCCGCCCATGTCCACGCGCTCGCGGCTGACGGCCTGCACGTCGCGCAGCATCTGCGCCACGTTGCCCGAGATCATCGTCTCGGACAGGGCCGGGCCCACCTGGCCGCCTTCGATGGCGAAGCTGTTCTTGATGACGCCCGAGAAGTCGCCATTGGCCGCCGGGCGGCCCATCGACAGGCGGTCTACCAGGGCTCCCCGGGCCACGCCTTCCAGCAGGGCCTGGCGTGGCGCAGTTCCTGCGTCCAGCAACCAGCCCTCGCCACCCACGGGCACGTGCGGCAGGCCCGTCTTGCGGCTGCCGTACAGGCTGGGCGTGAGGCATTGCAGGCGGCCGTCGGCCAGGATGGTGATCGGCGGCGTGTAGAACGCGTCGGCCGAGAAGGGGAGCACGCCGGGGCCTTCGAAGCGGCTGCGCAGGCTGAGGAGCGGCGACGTCACCTGTTGCCCCACGCTGTCGCGGTAGACCGAGCTGCCGTCGATCAAGGCAGCGTCGCTCAATTGCCCGAGCAGCCACCCCAGCAGGCTTTCGACGGCCCGCGGCGTGAGCACCACGCTGCCCACGAAACGGCCACCCGGTGGCTGTGTGTGCACCTGCCGCGTCAGATCGCGCATCAGGCCCTGGATGTCGAAGCGCTCGACCACCGGCATGCCCAGCAGGCTGTCGCAGGCGCCGCCGGCGTAGTTGAAGGAACTGCTGTGCCCGTCTTCGCGCGCCAGGCCGAAGACCATGGCTTCGAACCAGCGGGCGTCGGCATGCAAGGCGCTGCCGCCGCTGGTCAAGGTGCAGGCCTGCACATGGGTGTGGGCGGCCAGGCTGTCTTCCAGCATCACGGTGGGCGTGTGGGCCGAACGCCAGGCGAGCAGCTCGCTCATGGCACCCGCAATCTCGGCCAATTCGGCGCCTTGCGCCGCAGGCTGGCCCCGCAGGGTGCGTGCATGCTGGCCGCGGGACAGCGCGTTGGCTGCATCCTGTGGGGCCGAGGCCACGCTCTGCCACAGGTCCTGCACGGTGGACTGCAAGGCCTCGGCATCGATGTCGCTGGCTTCGGTGGCCGCCCTGCGGCCGTCCAGCAGGCCCACCAGTTGCAGTTTCCAGGACTCGTTGCTGCGCAGCAGGCTGGGCTCGTTGTGTGCGACGCAGACCTCGCTGCGGCGGCTGTGGCTCAGGCTCACCTGGGCTTCGTCGAAGCCCTGTGCCTTCATCAGGGACAGGGTCTGCTCGGCCAGGGTCTCAGGCGTGGGGTCGGGCGTGCCGGCGGTCATCGCGCTCACTCCCCGCCCAGGTGGGCCCGCGCCCGCAGCGCCGGCCCGCCCATGGCCACCACCATCGGCTGCTTCTTGCCGCAGTATCCGGAACAGCTCCAGTGCATGTCGTCGCTCACGGCATCCACGCTCTGCAGCACCTTGATGGCGGTACCCGACAAGGTGGTGTTGCGCACAGCGCGACCCAGCCTGCCGGCGCGGATCTCATAGGCCAGCGTCACGCCGAACATGAACTCGGTGGTGGCGTCGGCCTGACCGTTGCCGGTCTTCAGCAGCAGGTAGCCTTCGTCCACGCCCTCGATCATGGCGGACAGCTTCGACTCGCCCGGCAGGATCACCGTGTTGCGCATCCGCACCAGCGGCTCGTCGTCGGGGTTGTACGCGCGGGCGTTGCCAGTGGGCGCCTGTCCCAGGCGCGCGGCGGTCTCGCGGCTGTGCATGAAGCTGTTCAGGCGGCCGCGGTCGATCATCGTCACGTCGCGGGCCGGCGTGCCTTCGTCGTCGACGTATACCGGACACATGACTTCTTCGCCGTTCCAGGTGTGGGCGATGTCCACCATCGACACCAGCTCGCTGGCCACGGGCTGGCCCACCAAGCCGCCTGTGACGGCGCCGCCCAGCACGGCGTCGGCCTCGCAGGGGTGGCCCATGGCCTCGTGCGCCAGCATGCCGGCCAGTTCGGGTGCCATCACCACCGTGCTCTGGCCGCCGCGCGCGGCCACGGCGTGGCGCTTGGCCTGCAGGTGTTCGTGCATGCGGTCCAGCAAGGGGGCCAGGGTCTGCAGCGACCAGTCGAGGTCGGCCAGGCTGCCCTTGCAGGAAAGCACCTCGTCGATCTCGATGGGGGCACCCGCCGTGTCCTCGGCACCCAGCGACATCACGAGCAGGGCGCGCTGGATGCTGGACAACGAATCGCCGCCCGCTTCGGTGTACAGCGACTTGGCGTGGTGCTCTTCGCCCAGCATGAACCGCGTGCTGCGCAGGGCCGGGTAGCGCTGCTTGCACCACGCCTGCAGCTCGGCCAGGCGCGCGTTGCACTCCGCGGCCGACAGGGCCGGGCGGCCGGCAAACGCATGCCGGCCCTGGTAGGGCGCCTGCGCCAGGTTCAGAACCGGGCGCGGGCCGAAGCGTGCCATCGCCCGGGCGTTGTCCAGCGCCTGCCTTTGCACGCGCCGTCGCTCGGAGGCCGACTGAGCGCCGCTGGCCTTCGCGCCGGCCAGCGGCGCCGAGGCAAAGCCCCAGTAGCCGCCCAGGTAGGCGCGGGCGCTGAGGCCGCTCTGCACCGTGCGCAGGTTGGCGGTGAGGCTGCCGTCGATCATGACCATGCGCATCTTGCGCAGTTCGTGGTGGCGGGTTTCCAGTTCGGTGGGCGACAGCACGGTGTTCATGGATCGGGCCTCGTGTCGACGGGATCAGGCTGGAGATGATAGGCCGCGCCCACTCAAGCGGCTGACCGCCTGGGGGCCCGGCGGGGCGCACCGGGTGCCGTCCAACGGCGGCTTGGAGGTGGCAGGCGCGGCGGCGCCGGCGATGGGGGTCCAGGGCATGTTCTCCATCCACGAGGCGTGCGCACTGCCGCGCTCGGCCCATTCTGGACGACACTGCCCGGTCCTGCCCGCCCCATGAGCCTGCCATGACTGCCGACACCCGCCTGCCGCCCACCGCCGATGCCACGCCGTTTGCCTTGCGCGGCGACCACATTACCCTGGATGCCCTGCTGAAGGCTTGCGGCCTGGCCGGCAGCGGCGGCGCCGCCAAGGTCCTCATCGCGGCCGGCGGGGCTCAGGTCAATGGCTTGACCGAAACCCGCCGCGGCCGCAAGCTGAGGGGGGGCGATGTGGTGGCCGCGGCGGGCGCCACGATCGTCGTGCAGGCCTGACCTTGCCGGTACAGCCCGTAACCGCCAGGTCCGGTTCTTACTGCGTCGTAGGGATGTCCCCGCCGCTTTCCCGTGCCGACAATCGCATCCCGCAACCCAACCAGGAAGCACCATGGCCACGTCGTCCACCCGCTACACCATTCCCGGCAGTGAAAAGAGCCCCATGCCCGGCGCCCGCGCGATGCGCGATGCCGCCCCCGATGAGCGCTTCGAGGTGACGGTGCGCCTGCGGGCGCGGTCTCGCCTGCGGGGTGTCGGCGACGGCGGCGTTCAAGCCGACCAGTTGCCGGGCCAGCGCCAGTACCTCAGCCGCGAGGCCTACGAGGCCAGCCACGGCGCCGAGGACGCGGATATCGCCAAGGTCGCCGCCTTCGCCCAGGCCCACAAGCTGGTCGTCGTGGAAACCAACGCGGCCCGCCGCAGCGTCGTTCTCTCGGGCACCAGCTCCACCTTCGGCGCGGCCTTCGGCGTGAGCCTGCAGCACTTCGAGCACGACGGCGGCACCTACCGCGGCCGCAGCGGCTCCATCAGCGTGCCCAGCGAGCTGGCCGAGGTGGTGGAAGGCGTCTTCGGCCTGGACAACCGCCCGCAGGCCGACGCCCACTTCCAACGCCAGCAGCCCGAAGGTGGCGCGGTGGCCACGCGCGCCGGGGGCGCCTCGTTCAGCCCGCCGCAGCTGGCCGGCCTCTACCAGTTCCCCACCGGGCTGGACGGCAGCGGCCAGTGCATCGGCATCATCGAGCTGGGCGGCGGCTTCAAGCCGGCCGACATCAAGGCGTACTTCACCGCGCTGAACCTGCCCGTGCCCACCGTGAAGGCCATCAGCGTGGATGGCGGCAAGAACCACCCGACCAATGCCAACAGCGCGGATGGTGAAGTCATGCTCGACATCGAAGTGGCGGCGGCCATCGCCCCCAAGGCGGTGATCGCGGTGTACTTCGCGCCCAACACCAACCAGGGCTTCCTGGACGCCATCACCACGGCCGTCCATGACAAGGTCAACAAGCCCTCGGTGATCTCCATCAGCTGGGGCTCGGCCGAATCGCGCTGGACCGGGCAGGCCATGACGCAGATGGACCAGGCCTTCCAGGCCGCCGCGGCGATGGGCGTCACGGTGTGCTGCGCTGCGGGCGACAACGGTTCGGGTGATGGCGTCAATGATGGCCAGCCGCACGTGGACTTCCCGGCCTCCAGCCCCTTCGCGCTGGGCTGCGGCGGCACCAAGCTCACGGCCTCGGGCAACACCATCAGCGCCGAAGTGGTGTGGAACGCCAACCCGCAGACCAGCGCCACGGGCGGCGGGGTGAGCGGGTTCTTCCCGCTGCCGGCCTACCAGCAGAATGCCCACGTACCGCCGATCGCCGGCGGTACCAAGACGGGCCGCGGGGTGCCCGACGTGGCAGGCGATGCCGACCCGGCCAGCGGCTACAACGTCCGCGTGGACGGCCAGAACTTCGTGATCGGCGGCACCAGCGCCGTGGCCCCGCTGTGGGCCGGCCTGATCGCGCTGTTCAACCAGAAGCTCGGTCATCCCGTGGGCTACCTGAACCCGCTGATCTACGGCTCGCTGGCGGGCAAGGGCCTGTTCAACGACATCGTCAGCGGCAACAACGGCAGCTATGCGGCCGGCCCGGGGTGGGACGCCTGCACGGGCTGGGGTTCGCCGATCGGCGCCAAGCTGCTGAAAGCGCTTGGCGGTTGAGCACGCGCAATCGCACCTCTTCGCATCCGGGATATGGCTAAACCCTGAGTGTCCCCTCGCCCCTGGGCCACTAGCATGCACCGGCGCCGGAATGTCGCCGGTGCTGCACAACAAGACCCGCCCGGGTGCGAGGAGACCAACGATGACGACGCGACTGACGGTCAATGGCAGGACGATCGATGCCAAGGCCGAACCGGATACCTCGCTGCTGTGGGTCATCCGCGATGAAATTGGATTGACTGGCACGAAGTTCGGTTGCGGCGCAGGCTTGTGCGGCGCCTGCACCGTGCACGTCGATGGCGTGCCGGTGCGGTCATGCCAGACGCTGCTCTCGTCGGTCTCGGGCAAGCAGGTTTCCACGGTCGAGAGCCTGCCGGTCGCCAACACCAGCGCCCTGCAGCGTGCCTGGATCGCTCACGACGTGCCGCAATGCGGCTACTGCCAGTCGGGCCAGCTCATGAGCGCCGCTGCGCTGCTCAAGGCCAACCCCAACCCCAGCGATGCCGAGATCGACGGCGCCATGAGCGGCAACATCTGCCGCTGCGGCACCTACGGCCGGATCCGGGCTGCGATCAAGACCGCCGCCGCCGAACTGCGCAAGGCCTGAGGAGCAACGCCATGAGCCACACCAAGAATCCCTCCTCCGGCGCCCGCAAGATCGGGCTTTCGCGCCGCGGCTTCCTGCAGACCTCGGCCGTCGCCAGCGGCGGCCTGGCCATCGGCGTGAACCTCGCCGGACTGAGCGCCGATGCCGTTGCCGCCGGTACGCTGCACACGCCGAACGCCTGGGTGCACATCGCCGACGACAACACCATCACGCTCATTTCCGCGCGGTCCGAGATGGGGCAGGGGGTGTACACCTCCATGCCCATGCTGATCGCCGAAGAGCTCAACGTCGACCTCAGCACCGTCAAGGTCGCCATCGCGCCGCCCAACGCCAAGCTCTACGGCAATGCGCTGCTGGGCGGCCCGCAGCTCACGGGGGGCTCCACCTCCGTGCGCGACGGCTGGGACAAGCTGCGGACCGCCGGTGCCCAGGTGCGCGAAATGCTCATCACCGCCGCGGCCAACCAGTGGAAGGTGGACCCTGCCACCCTGAAGGCCGAGAACGGCGTGGTCACCGGCCCGCAGGGCAAGCGCGCCACCTACGGCCAGCTCGCCGCTGCAGCCAGCCAGCTGCCGGTGCCCGAGAAGGTGACGCTGAAGGACCCCTCGGCCTTCCGCATCGTCGGCCAGCGCACCAGGCGGCTGGACACGCCAGCCAAGACCAACGGCACGGCCGAGTTCGGCATCGACGTCAAGCTGCCCGGCATGGTCTACGCCTCGCTGGAGCAAAGCCCGGTGATCGGCGGCACGGTCAAGGGCTTCGACGCCGGCAAGGCCAGGGCGATGCCCGGCGTGATCGACGTGGTGCAGATTCCCGACGGCGTGGCGGTGGTGGCCGACACCTACTGGCACGCCAAGAAGGCCCGCGAGGTGCTGAACGTGCAGTGGGACGAGGGAGCCGGTGCGGCGCTGACGGTGCCGGCCATGCTCGACGGCATCCGCAAGGGCTCCGCCGCAGACGAGTTGATTCCGCTGAAGACGGTGGGCAACCCCGATGCCGTCATCGCCGCCTCCTCCAAGGTCGTCAAGGCCGAGTACGTGATGCCGCTTCTCTCGCACTCTCCGCTGGAGCCGATGAATTTCACGGCCCACTACCACGACGGCAAGGTCGATTTGATCGGCCCCACCCAGTGGCAGGACAACGCCCAGTCCACCATCGCCAAGCTGCTGGGCGTCAAGCTGGAAGACGTGAGCGTGCAGACCACCTTCCTCGGTGGGGGCTTCGGCCGGCGCATCGACATCGACTTCATCATCCAGGCCGCGCAGATCTCCAAGGCCGTCAACCGGCCCGTCAAGCTGCTGTGGACGCGTGAGGACGACATGACGCACGATTTCTACCGCCCGCAGTCGGTGCACCGCATGGCCGCTTCGCTGGGCGCCGATGGCAAGCCCACGGCGATGACCTTCCGCATGACCAGCCAGTCGATCACCGGGCGCATCTTCGGCCTGCCGGCCAAGGTGCAGGACCCGCTGATGACCGAGGCCGCCATCGCCGGCTATGAGATCCCGGCCACCCGGCACGAGATCGTCAAGCACGATGCCGGCCTGCGCGTGGGCTACTGGCGCTCGGTCAGCCACGCGCTGAACGCCTTCGCCAACGAGAGCTTCATCGACGAACTGGCGGCCGCCGCCGGCCAGGACCCTGTGGCCTACCGCCTGTCGTTGCTGGGCGGGCAACCTCGCTTCGCCAACGTGTTGCGCACGGCCGCGGCCAAGGCTGGCTGGGGCACGCCGGCGCCGGCCGGGCGATATCGCGGAGTGGCGCTGATGGAAGGCTACGACACCTACATGGCGCAAGTGGCCGAGATCTCGATGAAGGACGGCGTGCCCGTGGTGCACAAGGTGACCGTGGTGGCCGACCTGGGCCGCATGGTCAATCCCGACACCGTGGAAGCGCAGATCCAGTCGAGCATCATTTTCGGCCTGTCGGCGGCGATGTACGGCGAGATCACGCTCGACAAGGGGCGCGTGCAGCAGACCAACTTCCACCAGTACCGCCTGGTGCGGATGAACGAGGCACCCGCCATCGACATCACCCTGGTGCCCAGCACCGAAAAGCCCGGCGGCATCGGCGAGCCCGCCACGGCGCTGATCGGCCCGGCCGTGGCCAATGCGGTGTTTGCCGCCACGGGCAAGCGCACGCGGCAGATGCCGTTCACGGCGGCCAATATCGCCTCGGCCTGAACCCCGTGCCGGCTCCCCGGGCGGGCGCCCGGGGAGCCTTTGTGCGGTGTCGAACAGACCCGGCAACCGGGCCCTGCGCATCCTGGGGATGCGACGGGACGCGGGAGCCGGGATGCGCAAGGTTCTGACCCAGGGTTTCAGCACGTTCCTGCGCCGCCGCAGGGCGCAGCGGCACTTTGAACGCCGGCCGCTGCTGGAAGCCCTGGCCGCCCTGCCGTTGCCGCCGGTGGCGGCGGGCACCGAGCGGCAGGCCGCGCTCAGCCAGGACATCGTGCGGGCTGCCCTGGACGAGCCCGCCGCGGCGCTGGCCCGGCTGGGTTCGCAAGCCGACGGGCTGGATGCCGCCGAGGCCGCCCGCCGCCTGGCGCGCGACGGACCGAACGAGGTGCAGCACGAGGCGCCGCTGCCGGGCTGGTTGCGCTTGTGGCGGTGCTACCTCAACCCCTTCAACCTGCTGCTGACGGCGCTGGCGCTGCTGTCGTTCCTGAGCGCGGACGCCAAGGCCACGGTGGTCATCGCCGTGATGGTGACCCTGAGCACCGGCATCCGCTTCGTACAGGAGGGCCGCTAGCACCGCGCGGCCGAGAGCCTGCGCGAGCTGGTCAGCAACCGGGCCACCGTGATCCGCCGCGCCGAGCATGCGGCACCGGGCGCGGCCGCCAGCCACGCGGAAATCGCCGTACGCGACCTCGTGGCCGGCGATGTGGTCGCCCTGTCGGCCGGCGACATGATCCCGGCAGATTGCCGGCTGCTCACCGCCCGGGACCTGTTCGTGGCCCAGGCCGCGATGACGGGCGAGTCGCTGCCCGTCGAGAAGTTCGTCGCCGGGCCTGCCGCGGCGGGCCAGGCCAGTGCCCCTGCCACGTCGCCGCTGGACTTGCCCAATGTGGTGTTCATGGGCACCAACGCGGTCTCGGGCACGGCCACCGCGCTGGTGGTGGCCACCGGGGGTCGAAGCTATTTCGGCACCCTGGCGGCCCACGCCACGGCCACCGAGACCACGCCCAATGCCTTCCAGGCCGGCGTCAACAGCGTGAGCTGGCTGCTGATCCGCTTCGCCGCGGTGATGGTTCCCATCGTCTTCGTCGTCAATGGCCTGACCAAGCACGACTGGCTGGAGGCCTTCCTGTTCGCGCTGTCGGTGGCCGTTGGCCTGACGCCCGAGATGCTGCCCATGATCGTGACCAGCACCTTGGCCAAGGGGGCGGTGCTGCTCTCGCGCAGGAAGGTGGTGGTCAAGCGGCTGGATGCCATCCAGAACTTCGGGGCCATGGACATCCTGTGCACCGACAAGACCGGCACCCTCACGCAGGACAAGGTCGCCCTGGCCCGGCACGCCGATGCCTTCGGGCAGGACACCGAGGCGGTGCTCAAGGCAGCCTTCGTCAACAGCTACTACCAGACCGGCCTGAAGAACCTGCTGGACCGGGCGGTGCTCGACCACGTGCACCTGGCCGAGGAACTCGAGCTGAAGGAGGCCTATCGCAAGGTCGACGAGATCCCCTTCGACTTCGAGCGGCGCCGCATGTCGGTGGTGGTGGCCCGGGTCGCCGATGGGCGGGACACGCGCCACGATCTGATCTGCAAGGGGGCCGTGGAAGAGGTGCTGGGCGCCTGCACGCAGGTGCTGGCCCCCGCCGCAGGCGCCACCGCCTTCCCGGAGGCACCGGGCGCAGAGGCCGCCGTGCTGCCGCTGGACGGCCCGACCCGGGCGCACACCGACGCGGTGACCGCCGGCCTGGCGGCAGAGGGCCTGCGCGTGGTGGCCGTGGCCATGAAGACCCTGCCGCCGGACCAGAGCACGTACTCGGTGGCCGACGAGGCCGGCCTGACGCTGGTGGGCTACATCGCCTTCCTCGACCCGCCCAAGGAATCCGCCGCCCCGGCCCTGAAGCAGCTCGCCGCGCACGGCATCCAGGTCAAGGTGCTGACCGGCGACAACGAACTCGTGGCGGCGCAGGTGTGCCGCCAGGTGGGCTTGCTGACGGCCTGGCAGGAGGGCGCCGTGCTGCTGGGGGCGCAGGTGGAAGCCCTGAGCGACGAGGCGCTGAAGGCGGCGGCCTTGTCGCACACCCTGTTCGCCAAGCTCACGCCGCTGCACAAGGAGCGCATCGTGAGGGCCCTGCGCGCCGCGGGGCACGTGGTGGGCTTCATGGGGGATGGCATCAACGATGCGCCGGCGCTGCGCGCGGCCGACATCGGCATCTCGGTGGACAGTGCGGTGGACATCGCCAAGGAGGCCGCCGACATCATCCTGTTGGAAAAGAGCCTGCTCGTGCTGGACGATGGCGTGGTGGAAGGGCGCACCACCTTCTGCAACATGCTGAAGTACATCCGCATGACGGCCAGTTCCAACTTCGGCAACGTGCTGAGCGTGCTGGTGGCCAGTGCGTTCCTGCCCTTCCTGCCGATGCTGCCTTTGCAGCTGCTGGTGCAGAACCTGCTCTACGACATCGGCCAGACCGGCATCCCCTTCGACAACGTGGACCCCGAACTGGTCACGCGGCCGCTGAAGTGGAACCCGGCCGATATCGGGCGCTTCATGTTGTTCTTCGGCCCCATCAGTTCCCTGTTCGACATCATCACCTTCGCCGTCATGTGGTGGATCTTCGATGCCCGCACCGTGGCCAAGCAGGGCCTGTTCCAGTCGGGCTGGTTCGTGGTGGGGCTGCTCACGCAGACGCTGGTGGTGCACATGGTGCGTACCCCCAAGCTGCCGTTCGTGCAAAGCCACGCCGCCGGCCCGCTGATGGCCATGACGCTGGCCATCATGGCCCTGGGACTGTGGCTCCCCGTGGGGCCGCTGGCCGGTTACTTCGGCCTGCAGGCCCTGCCGGCGTCCTATGACGCCTGGCTGGTGGCCATCTTGCTCGGCTATTGCACGCTGACCACGCTGATGAAGCGCGTGTACATCCGGCGCCACGGCTGGCAGTGAGGGCGGTGCGGTGTCGAACAGACCGCACCGCCGCTTCGGCCTACAAAGCAGGTCTTGGCCGGCTCCGCGCCCCTGTGGACCGCCCCAACCCGAGACCCACATCATGCGATCCAACCTTTCCAGCATTGCACTGGCCCTGGCCGCCCTGGCTGCCACCGCCTGGGTGGCGTCGCCCGGCTGGGCGCAGGTGGCCGGCGGCACGACCACCGTGGACACCAGCATCACCGCCTCGACCCAGCTTGCCATGGGCTGGAGCGTGAAGAAGACGCTGCTGGGCAAGACCATCCACAACGACGCCGACCAGGAAGTCGGCCAGGTCGAGGACCTGATCATCGCGCCCGACCGCAACGTCTCCTACATCATCGTGGGGGCAGGTGGCTTCATCGGCATCGGCCGCCACGACGTGGCCATTCCGATCAGCCAGATCGAGGACCGCGGCGGCCGGCTGGTCATGCCGGGTGCCACGAAAGAGATGATCAAGTCGATGCCGGAGTTCGCCTACGCGAGCGACACCACGCAACGCGACCGCTTCGTGGCGTCCGCCGACAAGGACATCACCGAGGGCAAGGCCAAGGTGGCCGACCTGGAGAGGAAGGGCAGCACGGCCGCCGGCGACGCCAAGGCGCGCATCGACCTGCAGATCTCGGCGTTGCGCCTGGATCTCAAGTCGGCCGAGGTCAAGCTGACCGAGATGAAGCAGGCCACGGCCTTGCGCTGGAAGGAATTCGAAGCCGGCGTCAGTGCCGCCACGGCGCGCGTGCGCAAGTCGATGGACAGTGCCGTCGGCTGACTCAGGCACCAGTTGTTGCGGACCTCGTGGTCATCCCACTGCACGGGCATCGGCACCTCGGCGCAGAAGCGGTGCTTGTTGACGTCCAGCAGGTTGTAGGCAAAGGCCCCCGGAAGTCGTCCAGCGTCTGCGCCACCTGCGACTTGGCCCGGTGTGATCAGGTTCTTCAAAGGGTGCCGTCGTCCAGCGTCACTTCGGGCGCGATCGGGCCGTCGGCGTAGATCTGGTCGCCCGAGTGGATGAAGAAGTCGGGCTCGAAGCGGCGCATGGCCTCGTACACGCGGTAGCCGCCGAAGGCCTCGTTGATGCCCCAGCCCTGGCCGGCCTCATCGCCTGAGAAGGCGAACACCACGTCTCGGGGTTCTGTGGCGGGCGGGCGAAAGCGCCCCGGCAGCGGTGCGCTCAGGGCCGAGGGGTCGGCCAGGCACTGGAATACCACGCGGTAGAAGTCGGTCTGGCCCGCCTTCGGCCCGCCCAGGTCCAGGCGCGCGGTGAAGTCGGTGTTCTCGAGTGCGGCCGGCCCGGTGATGTCGCCGCTCATCAGGCCGTGGGGCGTCTGCGGGCGGGCGCTTTCAGCCGTCACCCAGCGCAACACGGGCCGGCGGTGTGTGGCCCCGAATTCCGGTGGTTCAGGCGGGTCCGCGCTCAAGATTGCATCCTTCAATCGAGGCCCGCATTGCCCATGGCCGCCGGCGCGCTGTCGGTCAGCACGGCTTGCACCACGCTGCCCAGCTGCTCGAAGGCGTATTCCTTGAACAGCACCGCGCGCACGCCGGCCGCCCGGGCGCGGGCCTTGAGTTCTTCGGTCACGTAGCCCGATGTGATCACCACCGGAAGGCCAGGCGCCACGGCCTTCATCGCCTCGGCCAGCTCGACGCCCGACATGGTGGGCATGTTGTAGTCGGTGACGACGATGTCGAAGTCCCCGGGGTGGGCGCGCACCTGCTCCAGCGCCATGGAGGCGGAGGCCACGCGGCTGACCCGGTAGCCGGCGCTTTCGAGCAGCGCCTGCACGGTCAGGGCCACCACCTCGTCGTCGTCCACGTAAAGCACGTGCTCGCCGTGGCCCTGACCATGCCCGGGCGCCGCGACCTCGACGGCCGGCGGCTCGCCCGGGCCGTCGGCCAGCGGAAGCCGGATGTCGAAGCGGGCGCCGGCACCCGGTTCGCTCTGCAACTCGATGGTGCCGCCACTGGCGTTGACGATGCCGTGCACCACCGACAGCCCGAGGCCCGTGCCCTGGCCCACGGGCTTGGTGGTGAAGAAGGGCTCGAAGACCCGAAGGCGGGTGTCCTCGTCCATGCCGCTGCCGTTGTCCTGCACGCGCAGCCGGGCCCACCCCAGTCCTTCGCCCGGAACCCGCTCCAGGCTCAGGTGCACCCAACCCGCCTGGCCGTGCAGGGCCTGCCAGGCGTTGGTGCACAGGTTCAGCACCACCTGCTGCACCTGCGAAGCGTCCACCACGGCGTAAAGCGGCTCGGGGCTGAGGTCGGCCTTGAGCTGCACGCCGGCCGGCAGGGTGGCGCGCAGGAGCGCGAGGGACTCTTCCACCAGGGGCTGCAGCGGCTGGGCCGTGCGCGAGGGCGGGCTGCGACGGCTGAAGGTCATGATCTGCTGCACCAGCGCGCGGCCACGTGTGGCGGCGCGCTGGATCAGCTCGAGGTTGCGTTGCAGCGCGGGGTCGGCCGCGGCGCCCATCCGGGCGAGGGCCACGTTGCCCAGGATGGCGGCCAGCACGTTGTTGAAGTCGTGGGCCACGCCGCCGGCCAGCGTGCCGATGGACTCCATCTTCTGCGATTCCCGCAGCCGCACTTCCATGTCCCGACGCTCGGTGACGTCCCTCACGATCACGCTGGAGACGAGCCGGCCGCCCGGGCCGGTCTCGCTGTAGGTGCTGGTGGTGACCTCGGCTTCGAAGAGGCTGCCGTCGGCGCGGCGCAACCGCACCTGGCCCTGGGCACTGCCGCTGCCCTGCCGTTCCATGCGCAGCGCAGCGGCGCGGGGGTCGCTGTAGTCGATCAACTCATGGTTCGGGGCCGCCTTCAACTGCTCTTCGGTGCAGCGGAACAGCGCGCAGGCCGCGGGGTTGGCGGCGAGCACCGTCCCGTTGGGCACCGTGCGCATCACCGCGTCCAGGCTGTGCGTGAAGAGCATGCGATAGCGGCTCTCGCTGCGCTGCAGGTTCTCGCGTTCGGCCTGCAGCTGTCCGCGGCCCTGATGGATCAGGTTCGCGGCCCGCACGTTGGCTTGCACCAGCACGTGGGTCATCACTGCCAAAGAGGCCGAAAGCGCAAGGCCCAGCGCGGCCAGCCACAAGGTGGCGTCTTCCAGAACCGGCGGCGCGCCATCGGGCATGACGGCAATGTCCCAGACGCGGTTGGCCACCCCGATGCGGGCGGTGATGGCCGTTGCCGGTTCCGCTGCCTGGGCCTGCGATGGCTGCGGCGGCGCGCTTGCAAGCCAGGCGCTGTCGAAGATCAGGCCGTTGCGGCCCTCGGCCAGCGCCTGGGGATCCTGGATGCGCAGGCCGGCATGCCGCAGCAGTTCGGACGGCAACACGCTGCGCACCAAGTCGGCCGTGCGGAACGACACCCCCACCACGCCCTGCACGGCCTGGACGCGCTCGGCCGGCGTCTCGGGCGTCTGCCCGCTGGTGTAAACGGCCGCGCGGATGACGACGCTGGTCAGCTGCGGCTGCCCCTGGGTGTCGCGGTCGCGGGCCAGCAGGACCGGTCCCGTGGCGACATAGACCCCGCCGGCCACGGCGGCATCGACGGCAGCGCGGTACTGCTGGGCGGGGTCGTACAGGTCATAGCCGAAACTGGGCTCGTTGGGGGGGTAGTTGTGCCGCAGCACCATGTACGACTGGCGCTGCCCGGGTGGTCGGATGTCGAAACCGGGATGCCCCCCGGGGGTCAGGGAGCGGTCTGCGCGCACGGCGTCCACGTAGGCCCGCCGCGAGTCGCCCGGCACGAAGTCGGCCATGAATGTCAGGGCCAGACCCGGAAACCGCCGCTGCAGCGAGATGGCCTCGACGTAGCGGCTGAACTCCATGTCGGAGGGCGCCGAGCGCAAGGCGCCGAACACCCGCAGCCCGGGCAGCGTGTCCATGTAGGACTGGATGCGGCCCGACAGGGCCTGCGCAAAGGCCTCGGTCTGGCGCTCCTGCGCCGTGCGGGCTTCCCGTGCGGTGGTCCGGACCGACCATGCGCACAGCGTGCCGCTGAGCACCAGGCACAACACCAGCACCGCCGCTGGCAGCCAGCGCATGCCGGCGACTTCTCGCCAGTTCGACGCGTGTTCGGTCATGGCCTGTCCGGGCTGGATCCAACGCCCACTCTAACCGTGGCACGCCAAGTTGTCTTTGCCGCGTTGCTGCGTGGCACAGCAGGCACTCAGGTGCCGTACAGCCCCTCGAAGCGTTGCCGCAGGACGCGCTTGAGCAGCTTGCCGCTGGGGTTCTTGGGCAGGGCGTCGACGAAGACGACCGACTTGGGCGACTTGAAGTGCGCCAGTTGCCCCGCGCAATGCGCCAGCACCTGCGCTTCGTCCAGCTGTGCGCCCGGCTTGCACACCACCACGGCCGTGACCGCTTCGATCCAGCGCGGGTGCGGCACGCCGATCACCGCCACTTCGCTCACGCCGGGCAGGCGGTACAGCGCCTCTTCGACCTCGCGGCTGGCCACGTTCTCGCCGCCGGTCTTGATCATGTCCTTCTTGCGGTCGACCACGCTGATGTAGCCCTCGTCGTCGACGGTGGCCAGGTCGCCGGAATGGAACCAGCCTCCCTCGAAGGCCGCCGCCGTGCGCTCGGCGTCGTGGAAGTAGCCCAGCAGCAGCTGCGGCGAGCGGTGGACGATCTCGCCGATCTCGCCGGGTTGCACGTCCTGCATGCGGTCGTCCACCACGCGGGTTTCGACGTTCAACGCGGGGCGGCCCGCCGAGCCGGGCTTGCGCAGCTGGTCTTCGGGCTTGAGCACGGTGGCCAGCGGCGCGATCTCGGTCTGGCCGTAGAAATTCCACAGCCGCATCTGCGGCAGGCGTTCCACCAGTTCGCGCATCACCGCCACGGGCATGATCGAGGCGCCGTAGTAGCCCTTGCGCAGGCTGGACAGGTCGTGCTGGTCGAACAGCGGGCTGCGCAGCACGGCGATCCACACCGTGGGCGGCAGGAAGAACTGGCTTACCCGGTGCGCCGCGATCAGGGGCAGCAGGTTCTCGGGTGTCGGCTTGGCCGTGATGAGGCTGGTGCTGCCCAGGTACACGCTCGGGCCCAGGAACACATCGAGCTGGGCGCAGTGGTACAGCGGCAGCGCGTGCAGCACCACGTCGGCTTCGGCCATCTCGCCTTCGATGATGCAGCTGACGTACTGGTCGATGACGGCGCCGTGGGTGAGCATGGCGCCCTTGGGCAGGCTCTCGGTGCCGCTGGTGTAGACGATCTGCAGCAGGTGGTGGCGATCGAACTCGGGCTCGGGGCAGGGGTGAGCCTGCAGGTCGGTGGCAGCCAGGGCATGGAAATCGAGGCAGCCCTCGGGGCAGGTGCCGCCTTCCTCACCGGGCAGCCAGAGGAAGCGGGTGATCAGGGTGTCGCGCCCGGCGGCCTCGCGGCCCAGCGCGGCCAGGCCGCTGTCGACGGCCAGCAGCTTCACGCCGGCATGGCGCAGGATGTAGGCGGCTTCGTCCGCGTTCAGCATGAAATTCACCGGGACCATGACGGCGCCCAGCCGGGCCAGCGCGAAGCGCAAGGCCGCAAAGCCATGCGAGTTGCGCGCCAGCACACCCACGTGCTCGCCCTTGGCCACGCCTTGGGCATGCAGCCCCGCGGCCAAACGGCTGACGATGGCGTCGAACTCGGCCCAGGTCCAGCGCGTGCCGCCGCACACGATGCCGGTCTTGCGCGGCAGCCGCGCAGCCGTGCGGTGCAGCAGATCGGACAGGGTCTGGCGGCGCAGGGCAGGGTGGAGATTCATCATTCGTCCCGAGGGTGGGTCCGAACGTAGCCCCTGCCGCCGCCAGGGGCCATTGGGGGCACCCCGAATCGGCCGCGGCAGCGATCAGGGCGTGAAGGCCAGCTCAGCGCGCGGCTGCAGCAGCACCACGTCGGTGTCGGCGATGGCCACGCAGGGCAGCACCCAACCCTCTTCCTGCTCGTCGGCCGACAGGCCCGGCCACTCGATGCGGTGGTGCACGTCGCCTTCCAGAAGGAGTGCGATGCACTCGCGGCAGGTGCCGTTGCGGCAGGACCGGGGCAGCGAGACGCCTGCGGCCAAGGCCGCCTCCAGCAGGCTCTGGCCGTTCATGACCGGCACGCTCAAGCCCAGGGGCCGGAGCTGGAGCTTGTGATGTCCGAGCGGCGAGATCGTGCCGATCAACGGGGTGCCAGGCGCTGGCCAGGGGCCGGATCCGGTCGAACCGGCACGCCCACCGGCAGGCGCGGCACCCGCAGGTGCTCTGCGGCTGCCCGCTCACCGCAATCCAGGTGGCTGAAGATGAACCGGTAGGCCATGCCCCTGGCGCCCAGCATCAGCGCGAAGCCGGGTGCCACTTCGGCGCCGTGCAGCCTGGCGTCGACGAGGGGAAGATCGGCGGTGCAATGCGCGACGTGGTGACGTCCGGCCTCGTCCATCAGCGCGACAAGGCGGGTACTCGTGTTCGTATCGAAGACGATGAACTCGTGCATGAGGGCCCCCAGGTGATCGAAAGGCTCCAGATGGCTCTGGAGGACGGATCGATTCGTGCAATGCTGCACAGTACACCGGGAGCGTGGCGGCCGTGTGGTTCGGCGCGCAGAAGTTACATTGCTGACGTATGGACAGGCCGCGCAACGGGCCACACGTCGTGCTTCGGTGCCCATGCTAGCGCTGACATCGGCTACGCTGCGTCCATGACGAACCTGCCTGCCCGTACCGGTGCCGATCTGCTCTGCGAGACCCTGCTGGCGCAGGGCGTCGATCACTGCTTCGCCAACCCCGGCACCTCCGAGATGCACTTCGTGGCGGCGCTCGACCGCCAGCCCGGCATGCGCTGCGTGCTGGGCCTGGCCGAGGGCGTGGTCACGGGCGCGGCCGACGGCTATGCCCGAATGGCCGACCGGCCGGCCTGTACGCTGCTGCACACAGGGCCGGGGCTGGCCAACGGCCTGGCCAACCTGCACAACGCACGCCGCGCCTTCACCCCGATCGTCAACGTGGTGGGCGACCATGCCACCCACCATGCCGAGCACGATGCCCCGCTGGCCTCGGACATCGAAGGCCTGGCGCGGCCCATGTCGCATTGGGTGGGCCGCAGCACCTCGGCCGCCGGTCTGGGTGAGTTGGCGCGGCAGGCCGTGCAGGCGGCCCGCAGGCCACCTGGCGGCATCGCCACGCTGATCCTGCCGGCCGACCACGCGTGGTCGGCCGTCGACGTGGCAGCGCCGATGTTCCAGGCGCCGCCCGGGGCGCTGCCGCCGCGTGAGTCGGCCCTGGCCGAAGCGGCGGCGGCCTTGCGCCGGCCCGGGGCGGTGCTGATGGTGGCCGGCCGTGCCCTGCGCGACGAGGGCCTCGCGCTGGCGGCCCGGGTCTGTGCCGCCACGGGCGCACGTCTCTTGACGCAGCAGGCCAATGCGCGCGTGGAGCGCGGCCTGGGCCGCGTGATGATCGATCGCGTGCCGTACGTCGTGGACCAGGCGCTGGAGTCGCTCAGGGACTCGCGCTGCCTGGTGCTGGTGGGGGCCAAGGCGCCGGTGGGCTTCTTCGCCTACCCCGGCAAGCCGGGCAGCATGCTGCCGACCGGCTGCCCCGTGCTGGTGGCCAGCGCGCCCGAGGAAGACGGCATGGCCGCCCTGCGCGACCTGGCCCTGCGCTGCGGCGCTGCCGCCGATGCCCATCGGCCGATGCTGGCGCAACGCCGCGACCTGCCACTGCCGCGGGGCGCGCTGACCGCATCGGCCGTGGCGCAGGCGGTGGTGGCGCTGATGCCAGAGCAGGCCATCGTCTGCGACGAGAGCGTCAGCTCGGGCCGCGACTTCTTCCCCATGAGCTGGCACGCCGCCCCGCACGACTACCTGCAGATCACCGGCGGCGCCATCGGCATCGGCCTGCCGCTGGCCACCGGCGCGGCCATCGCCGCCCCGGGGCGCCGCGTCGTTGCGCTGCAGGCCGACGGCAGCGCGATGTACACCCTGCCCGCGCTGTGGACCCAGGCCCGCGAGCGCCTGGACGTGGTGACCATCCTCTACTCGAACCGCCGCTATGCCATCCTGCATGGCGAGTACGCGCAGGTCGGCGCCGGTGCGCCAGGGGCCAACGCCAGGCGCCTGTTCGACCTGGTGGACCCCGAGCTGGACTGGGTGCGGATCGCCCAGGGCCTGGGCGTGGAAGCCGCGCGCGCCGACACGGCCGAGCGCTTCAGCGATGTCCTGGCAGCGGCCCTGGGGCGGCGCGGGCCGTTCCTGATCGAGGCCGTCATCTGAGCGCCGGAGGCACTTCGCGATGCCCGGCGGTGTGGCTGGAACCGACGCCATTCAGACATCACTGGCTCGGCTTTTGAGCCACTGACAGGGCAAGATGCAGGTTTCGGCGCGCCAAGCTCATGCAGTCCCCGCATCCATCCGGTCTTCTCATCCTGCACGGCAATCGGCTCGAGCTGCTGGCCGAGGCCACCTTCGCCTGGCTGTCGGCCCATCCGCTGGGCCCGCTGGAAGAAGAAACCTTCCTCGTCCAGAGCAACGGCATGGCCGAGTGGCTGAAGATGGAACTGGCCGCGGCCCATGGCATCTGCGCGGCCACGCGCGTCGAACTGCCGGCGCGCTTCATCTGGCGCGCCTACCGCGCCGTGCTGGGCCGGGCCGCCGTGCCGGCCATCCCGGCCATGGACAAGCTGCCGCTCACCTGGCGCCTGATGGCCCTGCTGCCCGAACTGGCCGGCCTGCCGGGCTTCGAACCCGTCGGCGGCTTCCTCGGCAACGGTGATGCGGTCCGCCGGCTGCAGCTGGCGCAGCGCCTGGCCGACTTGTACGACCAATACCAGGTCTACCGGAGCGACTGGCTGCAGGATTGGGAACAAGGCCTCGACCGGATCCGCGCCGAGCCCGGTAGCGGCCCGGGCTCTGCAGCGCGGGTGCCGGCAGATCAGGCCTGGCAGCCGGCCCTGTGGCGGGCCGCCCTGGCCGGCTTGTCCGAGCGCGAGCGGCAAGCCACCCGCGCCATGCTGCATCAGCGCTTCCTGGCCGCGTTGCGCACGCCGGGCGACTGGCCGCTGTTGCCCCGGCGTGTGGTGCTCTTCGGCACCACCCACATTCCACACCAGACGCTCGAAGCGATTGCCGCCCTCTCGGCCCGCACCCAGGTGTTGATGGCCGTGCCCAATCCCTGCCGCTTCCACTGGGCCGACATCATCGACGGCCGGGAGCTGCTTCGCGCTGCGCAGCGCCGCCATCCCCTGCGCGAAGGCCGCGACCTGGCCGCCGTGCCGCTGCAGGACATGCACGCGCACGGCCATCCGCTGCTGGCCGCGTGGGGGCGCCAGGGCCGTGACTTCGTGCGCCAGCTCGATGCCTTCGACGACGTGCAGCAGGCGCGCAAGCGCTTCGAGGTGCCGCGTGTCGACCACTTCGACGAAGCGCCCGACAAAACGCTGCTGCAGCAGGTGCAGGCCCGCATCCGGGACCTCGTGCCCTTGGCCGAGCACGCTGCCACCGCTTTGCCGCCGGATGACCGCTCGATCGTCTTCCACGTGGCCCACAGCGCGCAGCGCGAGACCGAGATCCTGCACGACCAACTGCTGCACCTGCTGGCCCATCCGCCGGGCGGCAAGGCCCTCAATCCTCGCGACATCGTGGTGATGGTGCCCGATATCGACGCCTTCGCGCCGGCCATCCGCTCGGTCTTCGGGCAGTACGCGCGGGGCCATGCGCGTCAGATCCCCTGGGGTATCGCCGACCAGCGCGAGCGCGGCCACCACCCGCTGCTGGTGGCCCTGGAGTGGCTGCTGCGTGCGCCGCAGCAGCGCTTCACGTTCAGCGAGCTCCGTGACCTGCTGGACGTGCCGGCCGTGGCCCGGCGCTTCGGCATCGAAGCCGACGACCTGCCCACGCTGGTAGCCTGGATCGAGGGTGCGGGCGTGCGCTGGGGCCTGCATGCGGGGCAGCGCGGCCAGCTCGGTCTGGCGGCCTGCGGCGAAGACAACACCTGGCGCTTCGGCCTGCGCCGCATGCTCCTGGGCTACGCCACGGGCGATCTGGGCTCCGGGCACGCCGACATCGAGCCCTATGCCGAGGTGGCCGGCCTCTCGGCCACCCTGGCCGGCGCCCTGGCCGAGCTGCTGGCGGTGCTCGATCCCTGGTGGGCCGACAGCGCCGTGCCGCGCGCGCCGCCGGCTTGGGGCCTGCGCTTGCGCAGCCTGTTGCAACAGGTCTTCGCCGCCACCGACGATGAAGAGCGCGCCGTGCTGGCGGCGCTGGACGATGCGTTGTCGGCCTGGCTGCAGGCCTGCGAGGCGGCCGGCTTCGAAGACCCGGTCGACGTTGCCGTCGCCCGCGAGGCCTGGCTCGATGCGGTGGACGAGCCCGGGGTCTCGCGCCGATTCAGGGCTGGCGGGGTCACCTTCTGCACCCTCTTGCCGATGCGCGCCATTCCCTTCGAAGTGGTGTGCCTCATGGGCATGAACGATGGCGACTACCCGCGGCGCGGCGCACGCAGCGATTTCGACCTGATGGCGCTGCCGGGCCAGGCACGGCCGGGCGATCGTTCGCGGCGCGACGATGACCGGCAGCTGATGCTCGACGCTCTGCTGTCGGCGCGCCGCGTGCTGTATGTCAGCTGGGCTGGCCGGAGCCCACGCGACAACCAGACGCAGCCGCCGTCGGTGCTGGTCTCGCAGTTGCGCGATTACCTGGGCGACGGCTGGGGCCCCGGGGTGGTGGCTTCGCGCACCACCGAGCACCCCCTGCAGCCCTTCAGCCGGCGGTACTTCGAACCCACGGCGGCGCCCGCCGGCGGCGGCGGCTTGTTTACCTACGCCAGCGAGTGGCGCGCGGGGCACGCGCCATCGCCGGCAGCGCCCGCACCCGTGTCCGTGCAAGCCGAAGCGGCCGCGCCCATGCCGCTGACCATGGCCGATCTCGTCGGCTTCCTGCGCAACCCCGTCAAGGCCTTCTTCCGCCAGCGCCTGCAGGTGCGCTTCGACGAGCGCCGCGCCTCGGCCGAGGACGATGAGCACTTCGTCACGGGCGGGCTCGACCGATGGCAGTTGATGGACGAGGTGCTGGCCGCCGCACGCCGCACGCTCGACGCCGCAGGCTCGCAGCCGGTGGCCCTGGCCGGCCTCGTCGAAGGCCAGGTGGCGCGCCTGAAGCGGGCCGGGCGGCTGCCCATGGCCGGCCCGGGTGCGCGGGTGCAGGCCGAACTGGCGGCCACCCTGAACCCGATGGTGGCCCACTGGCAGTCGCTGCAGGTGCTGCACCCACAGCGGCTCGGCAAGTGGCCTTTGCGGCTGGCCGATCCACAGCAACCTGGCCTGGCCCTGGACGACTGGCTGGTAGGACTGCAGTCCACCGGGCAGGCCGCTGCCCAGCCGGTCTGGATCGACCTGCAGGCCAGCCGGCTGACCGCGCCCAGGCGCGGTCGCCCTCGCGCGGACAAGCTGCTTGGCGCGTGGGTCCGCAGCCTGGCCCTGGCGGCCTGCGGCCAGCCTGCGGCGGGCATCCTGATCGGTGCCGATGCCGTGGCGCACCTGAAGGCGCTGGATCCCGAGGCGGCGCGCGACACCCTGCTGGCGCTGATGCGAGCCCAACAGGACGGCGTGTTGGGCGACCGCCCCTGGCCCACGGCGCTGCTGACCGGCCTGGCCTTGCTGGAAGACCTGGAAGACGCCCGTAACACCTACGACGGCAGCGGCTACGGCGGGCACCAGGGCGAGCGCCGCGAAGCCTGCCTGGCCCGCCTGTACCCGGATTTCGCGGCGCTGTCCGCCGAGCCTGCGTTCGATGCCGCCTGTTCTGGTGGGAAAGGGTGGCGGGTGGATGGATGGGGCTAGGTGGGTGGGTTGGTTCTTGCCTGCACCGGGGTGGGTGTTGCGAAGCCCTGCGACGCAAGGCCGCGCACCAGGTCGGCGGTCAGGCCTAGCCGGCTGAACTCGTTGGTGGCCTCGTCGATCTCCGGCATCGCGTACTTCGGCCGCAAGTCGGCGTCAATGCTCTCGCCGTCGTTGATC
>CAIJPE010000168.1 GCA_903822435.1 uncultured beta proteobacterium
CCCGTGAAAGAAGCCGAAGCTGCCAACAGCCTGATCGACCAGGGCGTCGATGTGCTGACCTGCCACGTCGACGGCCCGAAGGTGATTGTCGAAACCGCCGAGAAGCGCGGCATCATGAGCAGCGGATACCACGCGAGCCAGGCTGCGCTGGCGCCCAAGGGCTACCTGACCGGTGCCGAGTGGGACTGGTCGACGCCCTACGAGAAGCTGATCAAGGAAACGCAGACCGGCGCGCCGATGACCAATTTCCTGCGTGGCGGGCTGAAAGAGGGCTTCGTGAAGATGTCGCCCTACGGCGCCGCCGTGACCCCCGCCGCGAAAAAAGCCGGGGATGCGGCGCGGGCCGCGTTCCAGAAAGACTTTGCGATCTTCAAGGGGCCGCTCAAGGACAACAAGGGGACCGTGGTGATTCCCGCCGGCAAGGCGTACGTGATGACCGACCCCGTCCTTGAGGGGATGAATTACCTGGTCGAAGGGGTCGTCGGGTCCATCCCGGGCTGAATCGACTCACGCCACACCGCGCAGGAGGAAGCCGTCCATGCATGATTGGTCACGCTACGAAGGGGTCTGGATTCCCCTGCTTGCCACCGTCGGCGGTCTGGCGGTCTTCATGGTCTTCGTGTGGTCGATCGGTCAGTCGCCATGGGAAGTCCTGCAGGTTATTTATGAGGGCGCCTTCGCGAGCGCCTTTTCGTGGAAGAACACCCTGCTGCGCTCGGCACCGCTGATCCTGACCGGGCTCGCCGTTGCGCTGCCGGCGCAGGCCGGCCTGATGATGATCGGCGCCGAAGGGACGCTGGGTCTGGGGGCACTGATGGCCGCCGCCAGCGCGCAATGGCTGCACGCGTTGCCGCCGATGGCGCTGATTGTGTGCTGCTGCGCGCTCGGGGCGGCGACGGGTGCGGCCTGGATGGCGCTGACCGGAGTGCTGCGCGCCTATCGCGGCCTGAATGAGACCATCACGAGCCTGCTGCTCTCGTACATTGCGATCGCCTTGTTCAACCACATGGTGGAAGGGCCACTGCGCGACCCCTCCAGCCTCAACAAGCCCTCGACCTACCCAGTCGGTGATGCGAATCTGATCGGGACCATACCGGGCCTGGATGTCCATTGGGGCCTGATGGTCGGTGTGATCGTCGCGATCATGGGCCAGATCCTGGTGTCGCGCACGACACTGGGCTTCGCCATGCGCATCGCGGGCGGAAACGTGCGTGCCGCCCGTCTGGTGGGCCTGCCGGTGGCCGGGCTGTTGATCGGTGCCTGTGCGATCGGCGGCGCGCTCGCGGGCCTTGCGGGCAGCATCGAGATTTTCGCAGTGCAGACTTCGGCGAATGCGTCCGTGCTGCGGGTTATGGCTATACCGGCATTCTGGTCGCCTTCATGGCGCGCCAGAAACCCCTGGCGGTGGTGCCGGTGGCCATCCTGATGGGTGGCATTTCAGCGGCAGGTAGCCTGCTGCAGCGCCGCCTCGATTTGCCCGACGCGACCACCCTGGTCCTGCAAGGGTTGCTGGCGGTATCGATCCTCAGTTCCGAAACGCTGTACGGCCGCTCCTGGGCCGGCCTGCGCCGGCGTCTGCCGCTCAGCACGACCGTCCCCGCCCCTTCCTCGGAGGTCTCCTCATGAGTCCCGACATCATCAGCA
>CAIJPE010000169.1 GCA_903822435.1 uncultured beta proteobacterium
CGCTGAGTTAGTCTGTAGGTCAGGACCTGCACATCGCCGGATCTGGCGGATCAGGGCGAAGTGCACTTCACCGGACCGACGACCCGAGAGATCTGATGACATATTTCCTGGGTGCGCTGGTCTGTGCACTTTCGCTGGCGGGCCTCACCGGTTGTGCCACCTACGTTGCGAGGCCCTTGCCCCAAGCTGTTTCCCTGGCCAACGACGTGCGGACACTGAGCGTCAGCACGGCGTCGATGCCGTTTCGAGCGCTGTCGTCACACCAATTCGACCCCAGTGACGGCCTCGACATCGACGAGGTGGCGATGCTGGCCGTGGCCCGCAACCCGCAGCTGAAGGTGGCACGCGACAGCCTGGGTCTGACGCGGGCGCAGGCCTTCGCTGCCGGGCTCTTGCCGGACCCTACACTGGCGATGAGTAGCGACCACCCGAGCAACGGCGCCGTCGGCAACACCAGCGCCTTGAATCTGAATCTGGGCTTCGACGTCGGGTCGCTGCTCGCGAGGTCGTCGCGCACCGCCGCAGCCGGTGCGGAAGTGGATCGCGTCAACCTGGACCTGCTGTGGCAGGAATGGCAGGTGGTCAGCCAGTCCCGATTGCTGTTCACGCGACTGCGTTCGCAGGACCGGCTGCTGGCCGTGCTGCAGCGCTCGCGCGACCTGTTCTTGGCCATGGCCACGCGCAGCCACCAGGCCTTGCTGGCGGGCAACGTCACGCTCGACACCGCCACCGGCGACCTGGCCGCGCTGCAGGCTGTCGAACGGCAAATCAACGAGCTGCAGCGCATGCAGTTGCAGGACATGCTGGCGCTCAACGGCCTGCTGGGGCTGGCGGCCGATGTGCGGCTGGATCTCGTCGGTGATCCCGAGCCCGCCACGCAAGACCTCCCGGCGCTGCGGGCGGGGGTGACAGAGCGGCTGGCGCGGCGTCCCGATCTGCTCGCGCTGCAGGCCGGGTACCGTTCTCAGGAAGCGACTTACCGTGGGGCCGTGCTGGCGCAGTTTCCGGCGCTGAACGTTGGCGTCACACGCGCCCGCGACACCAGCGGCCTTTACACCCTGGGTTTCGGGCTGAGCCTGAGCCTGCCGATCCTCAATGCCAACCGCGGCAACATCGCGTTCGAGCAGGCCACGCGCACGAAGCTGTTCGATGAGTACCAGCAGCGGCTGGACGCCGCGCACGCCGAGGTCGATGCAGCGCTGGTCAATATTCCGCTGCTGCAGGCCCAACGCGCGCGCACCAATGCCGGCGCAGCCGAACTGGGCCGGCTGGCACAGCGCGCCGACCAGGCCTTCCGCGACGGCAACCTGACAGCAGGCGACCGCACCCGGATGACCACCGCCTGGACCGACAAGCAGGTCGAGGCGTTGCAGTTGCGCGAGGCGCTGATGGAGCAGGACATCGCGTTGCAGACGCTGCTGGGACTTGAACTTGCACGGCCCCTTGACCCGTCTCTTGCACCTTCTCCCAAACCTTCGGAAACCGAGACCCCCCGATGAAGCTGTTGACCGCTGGCCTGGCGCTGGCTGCCCTGTGCATCACCGGCGTCGGCCCGGCAGCTGCGGCTGACACGCCCAGCGTACGTATCGACACCGTGCCGCTGGTTCGGCAGGCGCTGCCCGAATCGGTCTCAGGCTACGGCGTGATCGCGCCCGACACCGACAGCGTGCAGACGCTGAGCCTGCCCCGCGCCGGCCAGGTCCTGCGCCTGCGTATTGCACCCGGCGAGCCGGTGCGCAAGGGCCAGGCGCTGCTCGAATTCGGCAACAGCGCCGATGCCGATCTGGCGTTCAGCCAGGCGCAGCAGGCGCTGGATTACGCCCGCGGTGAACGGGCGCGTGTCGCAGCCTTGCTGGCGCAGCAGCTGGCCACCCGATCGCAGTTGGCTGCAGCAGACAAGGCGGTGGCGGACGCCGAGTCGACGATGCAGTTGCAGCAACGGATCGGTGCGGACCGGCAGCACCACGCGGTCGAAGCGCCCTTCGACGGCGTGGTGGCCACGGTCTCGGTCGCACAGGGCGACCGCGTGGCGGCTGGCGCACCGCTGCTGCAGATAGCCCGCGCAGGCCACCAAATTGTCGTCATGGGTGTGGAGCCTGGCGACGCACGCACGGTGCGTGCGGGCATGCCGGTGACCGTCAACGCGGTCATCGACCCGACGCAGCCCATGCGGGGCCGGGTGAAGCAGGTCTTCGGCATGGTCAACCCGCAGACCCAGCTCGTCGACGTGCGGGTCGAGCTCTTGGCCAGCGGTTTGCTGGCCGGCACGCGCGTCACCGCGCAGATCGAGACGGCTCGCGCCACCGGCTGGGTCGTGCCGCGGTCGGCGGTACTGAACGACGCGCATGGCGCCTACCTGTTCCAGGTGCTGCAGGGCAAGGCGCGTCGCGTCGAGGTCCGCGCGGGTGTCGAACGCGGCGGACAGGTGGCAGTGCAGTCCACTGCCCAAGGCACCGCGCTGGACCCGGCGTTGCCGGTCGTCAGCCTGGGCAACTACGAACTGCAGGACGGCATGGCGGTGCGCCGGGGTGAACAGTGAGCCCGGGCGCATGGATGCAGGGCCACCGACGATCGATCCTTTTTCTGCTCGCACTGCTGTCACTGGCCGGCGCTCTGGCGGCGTTCAGGCTACCGGTGACGCTGTTCCCCAATGTCGATTTTCCGCGCGTCGTCGTCTCGCTCGACGCCGGCGACCGCCCCGCCGACCTGATGATGCTGGCGGTGACGCAGCCGGTGGAGGAAGCCGTGCGCCGCGTGCCAGGCGTGCGCGATGTGCGTTCGACCACCAGCCGCGGGTCGGCCGAGGTCTCGGTCAGTTTCGATTGGGGCACCGACATGGGCCTAGCTGTGAACCGTCAAGACGTTGTTCTCTGATTTCTTGAGCCTGGACATTGGCGGCACCCCGCCGATGCCACTGTGCGGACGGTGCCAG
>CAIJPE010000170.1 GCA_903822435.1 uncultured beta proteobacterium
GTGATCCACGAAGCGTGCCAGACGCCGTGCCTGCGCCTCGTACGAATTGACGGGAAAAACATCATAATGGCGGCCGCCCGGATGGGTGACGTAGTACATGCAGCCACCCATGGAACGACCGTTCCACTCGTCGATGATGTCAAACGTCAGTGGCGCATGGACGGGGATGCTTGGATGCAGACCCGATGGCGGCTGCCAAGCCTTGTAGCGCACACCAGCCACCGCCTCGCCGGACACGCCCGTCGACATCATCGGCAAACGACGACCATTGCAGGTTATCGTGTGGCGACCCGCGACAAAGCCCGTGACCTTGACCTGCAGGCGTTCGGTCGAGGAATCGACATAGCGCGCTGTGCCACTGGCTGAACTTTCCTCACCCAGGACATTCCAGGGCTCGAGCGCGCCGCGCAGCTCCAGCGACACGCCGCCGTGGTGGACGGTGCCGTAGGTTGGAAAGCGGAACTCGTGCTGCGCCTGGAACCATTCATTGGAAAAGTCGTAACCCGCACTGCGCAGGTCCGCCAGAACGCCCTGGAAATCCTGCCAGACGAAATGCGGCAGCATGAAACGATCATGCAGCGCTGTGCCCCAGCGGACGAGCTTGCCCTGCTGCGGCTCGCGCCAGAACCACGAGACGAGCGCGCGGATCAGCAATTGCTGCGCAAGGCTCATGCGCGCGTCCGGCGGCATCTCAAACGAGCGGAATTCGACAAGCCCGAGACGGCCTGTTGGTCCGTCGGGCGAATACATCTTGTCGATGCAGATTTCCGCGCGATGGGTGTTGCCGGTGAGATCGGTCAGGATGTTGCGAAACAGGCGATCCGTGAGCCACAGCGGCACGTCACCCTGCCCCGGTGGCGGCACCTGCGCCAGTGCGGTCTCCAGCTCGTAAAGGTTGTCGAGCCGCGCCTCGTCCATGCGCGGGGCCTGGCTTGTCGGGCCGATGAACAACCCTGAGAACAGGTAGGACAAGGAGGGATGGCGCTGCCAATACAGCACGATGCTTTTCAGCACATCGGGCCGCCGCAGGAACGGCGAGTCGGCCGGCGTCACGCCGCCCAGCACCACATGGTTGCCGCCACCTGTGCCGGTGTGGCGACCATCGGTCATGTATTTGTCCGTGCCCAGACGGGTCTGGCGCGCGTCCTCGTAAAGGCCGGTCGTAATGTCGACGGCCTCCCGCCAGGTCGCAGCCGGATGGACGTTCACCTCAATCACACCGGGATCCGGCGTTACTTTGATAACGCTCAGACGCGGGTCGAAGGGTGGCGCGTAACCCTCTATTTGGACTGGCAATTTCATGTCGCGCGCTGTGGCCTCAACGGCCGCCAGCAGCTCCAGATAATCCTCCAGCGTGCGGGCCGGTGGCATGAACACACACAGCACGCCGTCGCGCACCTCGATGCTCATGGCGGTGCGCACCACATCGGCAACGCGCGGCTGCGGGAAGGTCGTCGGCCGCCCGGTCTTGGCGTCAACGTTGTAGAGTTGCTGGATGCGGTCGGGATCAGGCAGCGGCGGCCGCTCTTCCAGCGGGTCCTGCGGGTGCAGATAGGGATAGTGTTGCGGCGGCACCCAGGGCAGCGAGCTGAGCGGCAGGCGGTAGCCGACAGGCGAGTCGCCCGGCACCAGAAACAGGCGCTTGCGGCGCAGCGGCCAGCGCTCCGAGAACCAGCGCGGGGCATCCAGCGCGTTCCAGCGCTGCACGGGCAGCACGTAGCCGGTGGGCTTGCTTAAACCCCGCTCAAACGTGCGCAGGATACGCGAGCGTTCCTCGGGATCCTCGATCTTGGGGTCGAGGATCGTCACATTGTCGGGCAGTTCGCCTTCCTTGACGATCCAGTAGGCCGGGTCCTCATAGGCGGGGATCACATAATCCTGCTGGATGCCAAGGCGCTCTGCGACGCTGAACA
>CAIJPE010000171.1 GCA_903822435.1 uncultured beta proteobacterium
CGGCTTCCCGGCCAACTGCGTGTCTCAGGTGCGTTCGGTGATCAACCCGACGACCGCCGAGGCCTGAGCGTCGCCACCGTTGCGCGCAACCGCAGCAGCCGAAAACTCTCGAGGGGGAAACCATGATCCCGTTTCACAAGCGAACGTTGCTGAGGCTGGCGGCCGCGGCACTGTTGACTTTGGCATCGCACGGCTTTGCAGCCCTGCCCGGCGTGCTGCCCGACGACGACCGTGATGGCATCGTTGACGCACTGGAACAGCGGCTGGCCGAACGATTCGCACCGATGATCTACATCGAGCCCGACGAGTCCAACTACCCCGTCAACGTGCCATGGCTCCTGGCGCGAACGCGGCTGAACTACCAAGAAGACTGCACCGGCGATGTTGACCAGCCCATTGGCCCCGTGCCCATAGGCAACCAGTTGCTGGGCCCGGGGGGCGTGACGGTCTGGACCGCTCAGCCCAACTGCGGCCAAGACGACACGGGGTATTCGCACCCACCGCACCGCCAAATCTCCACCTTGGCGACCGACCCCGACGGGCAGTTCTCGCTGGGCGCGCAGACGACGGGCTACTCCGACCAGCAGACCTTCTACCTTACCGACCTGCCGGATTCGCAGCACATTGGCAGCACCAACCCGCGCGACTGGGTCACCTACTTCCACGCCTACCCGACCAAGGACGGCGGGATCATGCTGCAGTACTGGCATGTGTTCGCCTACAACGCCTTCGGCGGGGTCGATAACCATGGCGGTGACTGGGACGCGTCCATCCAGGTCCAACTGGACCGCAACCTGGAAATCGAAGGCGTCTGGTTCTCTCGCCATTCGGACGACCACCCTGGGACCTTCTTCAAGAAGTCCGACAACCTGGTGCGCTTCTTTCAGGGCACCCACCCTGTCGTGGCCATCGACGGCGGCGGTCACGCCGCGTTCCGGTCGCCAGACGACTGGGCGACCTGTGGCTGCCGTTTTGGCGAAACCGCAACGGGTCCGATCGGCACGATCTCCTGGAGCAACGATGCAGCCTTCGATGATCCGGCCACCCTGGGCAAGGTCCACTGGATCGGCGGCTTGACGTTTCTGAGCGGCGCCGGCGGCATCGTCTGGAAGACCTGGACCGACGGCGGCGTCAGGTCCAGCGGCCGGCTCACCAACCCCATCGTCTCGCCCAGCGCCCACGGCGGGTTGGTCAATGTCGGCGAATACAACCCCTGCACGCCCGACACCTGCCACGGTTCCGCGCAGGCCAGCAAGCTGCTGGCTGGCGAATTCCACCTACTGAACAATGCGTTCTGGCTGCGGTACGAGGGGCGTTGGGGCAGCGTCGGCGCGGGCATCTCCGGTCCGCGGGGGCCGGTGTTCCAGGGCTTCACTGAGCAGTTCCAGTCAATACCAGGATCGCCGTTCAAGGTTCCCGTCACGAGCGTCTATGAAGCCTGGTACAACCAAGGCGCGGATGCCCCGGCGACCAATGACGGCGTTTCCACCTGGAAGCTGCCTGCGCGCACCATAGTCACGGGAGACTCGCCGGCCTTTCCCACCGGCAACGCCACCTTCATCACCAGCAACAGCCTGATCTCGATAGGCAGTTTCCAGAGCACCGTGGCCGCCCAGTACGGCACTGCGACCACGTACTACCGCATCTTTCGCAGCGGCGTGATCACGACCAACTGGGCCCAGTACCAGGGCGCCTTCCGCCTGCAATTCACGGGGCTGTCCCTTCCCGACGGGCAGTACAACGTCGAGTACTACAGCGTGGACGGTCTGGGCAACGCAGAACCGGTTCAGTCGGCGGTGCTGATCCTGGACAACGCTGCGCCTTCGGTGACCATCACCTCACCTGCGCCAAGGCAATACCTGCATAGCATGTCCCTGCCGCAGCTATATAACGTGGCAGACGGCACTGGCGCCGGCATCGCATCGACCAGCGTGACGCTGGATGGCGTTCCTGTGGGCACCGGCCGGCAAACCCTGAACCTGCTGGCCCTGGCGCTGGGGACGCACGAACTCAAGGTCACCAGTACAGACAAGGTGGGCTGGAGCAATTCGGACAGCGTCCGCTTCGTCATTACCGTATCGGCCGACAGCATCAAGGCAGACGTGACCCAGTTCGAGGCGTCGGGAGACATCAAGTCGCAGAAGCTGGCGACCACCTTGATGTCTTTGCTCAACGCAGCGGCCACCGCCAAGGCCGCGGGCCAATGCTCCGCCGCGTCCACGGCGTACCAGTCCTTCATTCAACATCTCCAAGGACAGGTTCCAGCCGGGGTCAGTGCCGGTGCGGCCAGGATCATGATCGCCGACGCCCAGGCGCTGATTGCGCAGTGCCCGTAGGGAAGGAGACTTTCCGAGCTTTCGTCCAACCCTGTGCGCTGCTGTCTGGGGGCCACGCCTGAACTTCCTCGCTCTGGCGTTGGCCATTCACCTTGCGACAAAGCCGACTCCAGATTCGCAAGCAAGGCCGGACGTGAATCCTCCCATGGCGGTGGCTCAGTTGCAGCAACTCAGGTCCCGTTGGATGGGGGCGCCTGATCGACATCGCGCAGATCGACCCGGGCCAACTCGACGAGCTCGATGCCGGGGATCAGCGCCCATCGCCAA
Organism: uncultured beta proteobacterium; assembly: GCA_903822435.1. Classification (GTDB taxonomy): domain Bacteria; phylum Pseudomonadota; class Gammaproteobacteria; order Burkholderiales; family Burkholderiaceae_C; genus Rubrivivax. Next base: position 2,604 of record CAIJPE010000171.1, read on the forward strand.
GGCGCTGCACGAGTGGCTGATCGCACAGCGAGCCAAAGCGCCCGTCGGCACGGCTACGGCCAAGGCGCTGGACTACCGCCTCAATCGCGGGACGGCACTGACTTGCTACCTCCAAGATCCACGGCTGCCGATTCACAATCACCACGACGAGCAGCAGATCCGGCCGTGGGCGGCGCTGGAAGCGAAACGCCCGGCCATGAAGCGGGGCCGTCTGGCATCTCCCGGGCAGATCGTATGTCAGCAGAGGGTCGGCTTCGCCACGACGGCAGAGTAGGAAGCGGTCGCGGGCCGCCGCGGCCGTCGTGCGCCGGCCTACGACCGCTGTACCCATTCAGTTGACCTTCCCCGGATGCGCCGACGCCACGACGAGCGGCCGCTTGATGCCAGTCAGCGTGAATCCACCCTCGACGCCCGATTGACCGAGAACGCTGCAAAGGAGCCCGTGGCCGCAGGCGGCGGAGCAGGGAAGAAGAACGGGCGTTGAGCATCTAGCGGCAGCTCACTCAAGCCCAATGCGCGAGTCCCCATTTTGTGAGCATTCACTGACTTTTCGCCATCGCAGTTCAGAACTCAATGCAAGAAGTTCGGACTTCGCTGAGAACCGACAGCACCGACTGCAGGGAGAGAAATCCCTCACAACCGCCCTGGAGCGCGCGACTTCCCGCTGCAAGCACTCTCCAGTCGAGAGTGCTAATATGAGCGGAACTCGGATCTTCCGGGTGAGTCAGAACCCCGCATGAACACTTCCTCCACTGCCACCTTGAGCACTGCCGTCTCTTTGCGCGACCCCTGGTCGATGGTGCCCTCGCTGGGCAACCTGGATGCCTACGTGTCGGCCGTGAACCGGTTGCCCATGCTCTCGCACACCGAAGAAGCCAGCCTGGCCCGCGCCCTGCGCGACCACGGCGACCTGAAGGCCGCCGGCCAACTGGTGCTGTCGCACCTGCGTCTGGTGGTGTCGGTCTCTCGCCAGTACCTGGGCTATGGCCTGCCCCAGGGCGACCTGATCCAGGAAGGCAACGTCGGCCTGATGAAGGCTGTCAAGCGCTTCGACCCCGAGCAGGGGGTGCGCCTGGTGAGCTACGCGCTGCACTGGATCAAGGCCGAGATTCACGAGTACATCCTGAAGAACTGGCGCATGGTGAAGGTGGCCACCACGAAGGCGCAGCGCAAACTGTTCTTCAACCTGCGGTCGATGAAGCAGGGCATGAAGGGCGACGCCGCCGATGGCGACACGCACCGCAACACGCTGACGCCGACCGAGGTCGCTTCGATGGCGCAGGAGTTGAACGTCAAGCCCGAAGAAGTCGTCGAGATGGAAATGCGCCTGTCGGGCGGCGATGTGGCGCTGGAGCCGCAGTCGGACGACGGTGAAGAGAGCTACGCGCCCATCGCCTACCTGGCCGACGATGCCAGCGAACCCACGCGCCAGATCGAAGCACGCCACCGCGACTGGCTGGCCGGCGACGGCATCGCCCAGGCGCTGGACGTGCTGGACGAGCGGAGCCGCCGCATCGTGGAAGAGCGCTGGCTGAAGGTCAACGACGACGCCTCGGGCGGCATGACGCTGCACGACTTGGCCGCAGTCTACGGCGTGAGCGCCGAGCGAATCCGCCAGATCGAGGTGGCGGCGCTGAAGAAAATGCGCAAGTCGCTGCTGCCGGCCTGAACGCCTGCCGCGCGGGGGTGGTGCCGGTCAGCCCTGCGCCAGCAAGAGCTTCAGGTCGTGTTGCAGGGCCTCGGGGCCCGTGCCGTAGCGCGTGAACAACCGTACGCGGCCTTGCGCGTCGAAGATGTAGCTGCCGGCGGTGTGGTCCATGGTGTAGCTGCCTTCGGTCTTGCCGGGCACCTTGGCATAGAACACCTTGAATTGCTTGGCCACCGCCTGCGTCTGCTGCGGTGTGCCGTGCAGGGCCACGAAATCGGGGCTGAAGTTGGTCACGTAGCTGCGCAGAACCTCGGGCGTGTCACGCTCGGGGTCGATGGTGACGAAGATGCCCTGGACCCGCGCACCGTCTGGGCCCAGCGCCTTCTTGACGGAAGCCAGCTCCAGCATGGTGGTCGGGCACACGTCGGGGCACTGCGTGAAGCCGAAGAAGACCACCACCACCTTGCCCTTGAAATCGGCCAGCGTTCGCGGCTTGCCCTCGGTATCGAGCAGGCTCAATTCCTTGGCGTAGTCGGCCCCGGTGATGTCGATGGCCTTGAAGGGCTCGGCCGGCGGGGCACCCGGCTTGTCGCCGCGGTCGCAAGCCGCCAAAGGGGCCGTCAGCGCAGCCGCCAACGCCCACCCCAGCCCGGCGGCCATCAGGAGACGACGGTGTGCAGCCATGGTCCGATGTAGTGATCCACCAGCAGGGCCGCGAACAGCAGCGACAGGTGCCAGATCGAGAAGCGGAAGGTGCGCCGGGCCAGGGCGTCGCTGTAGTGGCGCCACAACTGCCAGGCATAGCCCAGGAACATGCCGCCCAGCACCACGGCCGACACCAGGTACAGCCAGCCGCTCATGCCGAAGATGAAGGGCAGCAGCGTGGCCGCGAAGAGCACCATGGTGTAGAGCAGCACCTGCAGCCGCGTGAATTCGGGCCCGTGCGTGATGGGCAGCATGGGCAGGCCCGCCTTGCGGTAGTCCTCCACCCGATACAAGGCCAGCGCCCAGAAATGCGGCGGTGTCCACAGGAAGATGATCAGGCACAGGATCAGCGCCTCGTGCCCGACGTCACCCGTCATCGCCGCCCAGCCCAGCACCGGCGGCATGGCGCCGGAAGCGCCGCCGATCACGATGTTCTGCGGCGTGCGCGGCTTGAGCACCACGGTGTAGACGACCGCGTAGCCCACAAACGTGGCAAAGGTCAGCCACATGGTCAGCGGGTTGACCCAAGCCCACAACACCGCGCTGCCGGCGATGCACAGGGTGACCGAGAACGCCAGCGTCCAGGCGGTGGTCAGGTCGCCCCGCGCCGAGGGCCGCCACGCGGTGCGCGCCATGCGGCGGTCGATCTGCTGCTCCACCAGGCAATTGAAGGCGGCCGCGGCGCTGGCCACCAGCCAGATCCCGACCGTGGCCGACAACGCCCGCTGCCAGTCGGGCAGGCCGGGCTGGGCCAGCAGCATGCCGATCACCGCGCAGAAGACGATGAGCTGCACCACGCGCGGCTTGGTCAGCGCATAGAACTGCGCCCACCGCGTGGCAGGGAAGGGTCGGACGGTGAGGGTCTGGGCCATGGGGAACCGCTGATTCTAGGCAGCCGCGACCACCCGGTGGTGCACGCCTGCTGCGGCATGCGCTGCAGGACGTGCCAGCACGAGTGTCAGCGTGAGCACCAGGCCCGCCGCGCCGGCGGTGTGGCCCAAGGCGGCCACCATCGGCCAGCCCAGCACCACGTTGGCCATGCCGCTGCCGATCTGGGCCAGCAACAACATCGCCAGCACACCGCCCAGGTGCCGCACGCGGGCGTCGGACTTCTTCAGCAGCAGGGCCGCCAGCAGGCCCACGACGCACAGCACCGCCCCGGCAAAGATGCGGTGGGTCAGGTGAATGGCCACGAGCGCGTCGAGCGTCATCGGCCCGGTGGAGCCGGGCTCGCCCAGACCGCGCAGCAGCGTGAAGCCGACATTGAAATCCGCCGACGGCCACCACTGCCCGTTGCATTGCGGGAAGCCGGTGCAAGCCAGTACGGCGTAATTGGTGCTGACCCAGCCGCCCAGGCTGACCTGAAGGGCCACCACCGCCAGGGCCAGCAAGGCCAGGCTCCTCAGAGGGCCTGGCAGCGCCGCCACCCGCACCCTGTAGGCCCCGTGCTGCCGCGCCAGCAAGGCCAGCAACACCATGCCCCCGATCAGGTGCAGGGTGACGATGGCCGGGTACAGCTTGAGGGTGACCGTGTACTTGCCGAACAGGCCTTGCGCCACCACCCACAGCAGGGTGAGCGCAGGCCAGGCTGGAGAGACTGGCAGCCGCCTCCGCTCCAGCCAGCTGGCTGCGGCCAGCACCACGATCAGCACGCCCACCGTCATCGCGAGGTAGCGGTGGATCATCTCGATCCAGGCCTTGTTCCAGGTGACCGGGCCGCTGGGCACCGCGGCCTGCGCCGCGTCGATGTGAACCGCCGCGCCCAGCGGGCTCGCATGGCCATAGCAGCCGGGCCAGTCCGGGCAGCCCAGCCCCGAATCGGTCAGCCGCGTGAACGCGCCGAACACCACCAGGTCGAACGTCAGGAACAGGGTCAGCGCCGTCAGCGCCGCCAGGCGGGCCGGCGTGTCGGCCCCCCGTTGGCGCAGCCACCACCACGACAGCGGCAGCAGCGCAATGACCGCGGCCATCAGCAGCAGCCGCAGGGTGGGGGCAAAGTCGACGCCGGGCATCACCGTCCCGGGGTGTCCCAGGAAGCGGACGCGCGCAGCAGCCGCTCCAGGTCGCGCTTGACCTTGGCCACGTCGGGTTGGGCCGGGATGCGCATCATCCATTCGCCCATGGGGTCGACCAGGTACAGGTGTTCTTCCAGCGTGTGCCCCACCTCGGGCGCGAGCCATGCGGCCAGGGCCGCGCGGTCAACCCGCAGCGCGGTGACTGCAGGCGCGGCCGTGACCGCCGCGGCCAGCGGGGCGGGCAGCGGGCCGTCATCGGTGATGAACCAGACCTTGTCCATGCGGTCGCGCTCCTTGCCCAGCACCTCGCGGAACTGGCGCTGCATGTACAGGCGCTTGTCGCACTCGGCGTCGCACCGGGAAGGCCCGACGGTCACCAGCAGCCACTGCCCCCGCAAGGAACCTGCAGGGACCACCGTGCCATCCAGGGCGTGAAGCGTCAGCTCAGGCAGGCTGCGGGTGGGCTGGATCAGCGTGCTGTAGTTGGTGCGCGCCGCCGGCCGGATGAAGAAGTAGGTGACGTAGCTGGCGACCACCGGCGACGCGCAGATCAGCAGCACGAGCAGCATCTTCAGCCGGCCGCGGGTGGTGCGGCTCGCGTCGGCCAGTGCAGGGCTGCCCAGGTCGGGCGTGGGCAGGGTGTGCACCGTCAGCGCGACGGGTTCGGCGGGCTCAGCCACGGCGGAGTGACGGACGGATGAGTTGGAACCAGGCATATAGGCCGATGCAAAGGGTGCTCATGGCAAACCACTGGAAGGCGTAGCCATAGTGCTTGGCCACGTCGGCTGCGGGTGCAGGCCATTGGCGGAGCAGGCCGTCCGCGGTGGGGATGGACCCGTCTTCCTGAACGATGATCAGGGGCCGCAGGGGCAGCGACGTTTCCTTCGCGTACGCTCCAACCGCTACATTTTGCCGGATCGTGCCGCTGGCCTCGGCAGAGAACTCGAACAGCCGCGGCGATTCGAGGGCGATCCGGCCCTGCACGTGCACACGGCCGGTGGGTGGGGGCGGGGCCACGATGTGCACGCGGTCTGCCGGGTCGCGCGGCAGCCAGCCCCGCTGCACCAGCACGGCAGTGCCATCGTCGAGCATCAGGGGCGTCAGCGCGTAGAAGCCCGGTCTCTCGTTCAGCTGCCGGTTGTCCAGGTACACGGTGCGGTCGGCCCGCCACTGCCCGTCCACGGCGATCAGTCGGTGGGCCTGTTGCGCCGCGGTGGCCGCGTCGCTCGCCAGCGCCGCGGAGGGCAGCGCAGGCAGTTCGCGCTGGCGCTTCAGGGCGTCCTGCAGGCGGATCTTCTGGTCGGCGCGGTCGAGTTGCCACAGGCCCAGGCGGCCTGTCAACGCGGCGCCTGCCAAGGCCGCGACCAAGACGATGATGCCGCGTCGGTTCAAGCGCATGGCAGGCAAGCCGGCCGATAATCCAACGCAATGAAGACCTTGATGGTGATCCTGTTTGTCTGCGTGCTGCTGGCCCTGGCCAGTGCCGGCGTGTTCATGCTGCGCAAGGGCGATGCCGACGAAGACCCGGCACGGCGCAACAGCCACATGGCCCGCGCGCTGGCCGTGCGCGTGGGTTTGAGCGTGGCGCTGTTCCTGTTCATCCTTCTCAGCTGGTACATGGGCTGGGTGCGGCCCACGGGCATCCCGGCCGGCGCCTGAGCAGGGCCGCGGAGAGACACCCCGCCGCGAGGAGCGGCGTTTTTCTCGTCAGAGCCAGTAGACGAGGAAATACAGTCCCAGCCACACCACGTCGACGAAGTGCCAGTACCACGCCGCACCTTCGAAGCCGAAGTGCCGCTTGGGGGTGAAGTGGCCATTCATGAGCCGCAACGTGATGAAGGTCAGCATCAGCATGCCCACGAACACGTGGAAGCCGTGGAAGCCCGTGAGCATGAAGAACGTCGAGCCGAAGATGCCCGAACTGAGCTTGAGGTTCAGTTCGGTGTAGGCGTGGTGGTATTCGAAGGCCTGCACGCCGACGAAGGTGGCGCCCAGGGCGACGGTGACCCACATCCAGAAGATCGTCTTGGTGCGCTGGCCCGCGATCAGCGCATGGTGGGCGATGGTGAGCGTGACGCCGGAGGTCAGCAGCAGCGCGGTGTTGATGGTGGGCAGCGGCCAGGGGCCCACGGCCGTGAAGGGCTCGACGGTGCCTGCCGGCGAGGCGGTGACGCCGCCGCCGGCACTGGGCCAGATCGCCTTGAAATCGGGCCACAGAAGCTGGTTGTCGAGGTTGCCCAGATTCGGCACCGCATGGAGCCGGGCCCAGTACAGGGCGCCGAAGAAAGCCGCGAAGAACATCACCTCGGAGAAAATGAACCAGCTCATGCTCCAGCGGAAGGAGGTGTCGATCCGCTCGGAATACAGCCCGCCCTCGCTCTCGCTCACCGCCTCGCGGAACCACTGGAAGAGGACCGTCAGCCAGATGACCACGCCGGCCGCCAGGCAGTAGGCACCCCATTGGTTGGCATTGACCCACTGGCCGGCACCCAGGATGACCAGAAACAGGCCGAAGGCCACCAGCACCGGATGGCGCGACGGCGAGGGTACGAAGTAATACGGGGCGCGGCTGGCGCTGGCGTGGCTGGTGGCGGACATGTGCAAATCTCTCCTCGAACCTTTGATCCTGATGAAACCCGTAGAGCCTGGCGTGCTTCAGCCCGCTGCCACACCACTGCCGACGACCCAGCCCACCAGCAGCACGAGCGCCCCGATGAACAGGCCCGCGCCGAGAATGCCCGCGATGATCACGTGCACCGGGTTGAGCTTTTCGACATCGTTCTGGTAGCCGGCGGACTTGCGCACGCCGAAGAACGACCACCCGACCGCCCGCATGGTCTGGAGAAAGCTGCCACGGCGGGCTGCGGCTTCGCGCAGGTCATCACTCATGGTGCACTCCTCATGACTTGACAGCCGGCCGCGTCGCACCTTGCAGCGCTCCGGGCGGCGCTGCGGGTACCCTGCCGCCCACCTCGAAGAAGGTGTAGGACAAGGTGATGGTGTTGACGTCCTTGGGCAGCTTGGCGTCGACCACGAACACCACCGGCCAGGTCTTGGATTCACCGGGTGCCAGCGTGTGCTCGGAAAAGCAGAAGCACTCGAGCTTCTTGAAGTGCGCGCTGGCCTGCATCGGTGCGTAGCTGGGGATGGCCTGGGCCACCATGGTCCGGTTCTGCACGTTGCGGAACTCATACATCACGGTGGTCATTTCGCCCGGGTGCACCTGCACCGAACGCTGGGCCGGCTTGAATTCCCAGGGGCCGCGCGAGTTGGCATCGAACTCGATGGTGACCAGTCGGCTGGTATCGACCTGCGTGTTGGCAGCCGCCTGGCTGCCCTGGCCGGCCCAGCTGCCGCTGGTGATGCGGTCTTCAGCCACCGTCAGCACGTTGATGCCCAACGCTTCGCAGATGCTGCGGTACATCGGCACCAGCGCGTAGCCGAAGCCGAACATCACCAGCACGATCACCAGCAGCTTGCCGAGCATGCGCCGGTTGTCGCGGGGCAGCAGGCCCGGGCCCGGGCGGGCTGCTACTGCGGTGCTGGAGGGTTCCATCGGCATTCAGGCCCCGAACCACACGACCTTGGCCACGAAGCCCAGGCCGAACAGCGCCGCCATGGTGCCGAGGACGAGTGCCAGGCGCAGGTTGGCCCGGCGTTGCTGTTCGGTGGCGGTCATCGGGGCGGCTCGTTCAGCCGATCACGCGGGTGGCCGAGGCGTTCAGCTTGGGCGGGGTCTCGAAGGTGTGGAAGGGGGCCGGCGACGGCACTTCCCACTCGAGGCCTTCGGCACCTTCCCACGGCTTGGCCGGGGCCGGCTCACCCTTGCCGCGCATCATCGGCACCACCACGAAGAAGAAGAAGTACACCTGCATCAGTCCGAAGCCGAAGGCGCCGACCGAAGCGATGGCGTTGAAGTCGGCGAACTGCATGGGGTAGTCGGCATAACGGCGGGGCATCCCGGCCAGTCCCAGGAAGTGCATCGGGAAGAAGGTGACGTTGAAGAAGATCAGCGAGCCCCAGAAGTGGATCTTGCCGCGGGTCTCGGAATACATCACGCCGGTCCACTTCGGGCCCCAGTAGTAGACGCCGGCGAACATGGCGTACAGCGAGCCGGCCACCAGCACGTAGTGGAAGTGCGCCACCACGTAGTAGGTGTCGTGCAGCTGGATGTCGATCGGGGCCATGGCCAGGATCAGCCCCGTGAAGCCGCCCATCGTGAACACGAAGATGAAGCCGATGGCAAACAGCATCGGCGTCTCGAAGGTCATCGAGCCACGCCACATGGTGGCAATCCAGTTGAAGATCTTCACGCCCGTGGGCACGGCGATCAGCATGGTCGCGTACATGAAGAACAGCTGTCCCGTCACCGGCATGCCCGAGGTGAACATATGGTGCGCCCAGACGATGAACGACAGGATGGCGATGGACGCCGTGGCGTAGACCATCGAGGCATAGCCGAACAGGCGCTTGCGGGCGAAGGCCGGGATGATGGCGCTGACGATCCCGAAGGCCGGCAGGATCATGATGTAGACCTCGGGGTGGCCGAAGAACCAGAAGATATGCTGGTACATCACCGGGTCGCCGCCGCCGGCGGGGTTGAAGAAGCTGGTGCCGAAGTGGCGGTCGGTCAGCGTCATGGTGATGGCGCCGGCCAGCACGGGCATGACGGCGATCAGCAGGAAGGCGGTGATCAGCCACGTCCAGGCGAACAGCGGCATCTTCATCAGCGTCATGCCCGGCGCGCGCATGTTCAGGATGGTGACGATGATGTTGATCGAGCCCATGATGGAGCTGGCGCCCATGATGTGCATCGCGAAGATGCCGGCGTCCATGCTCGGGCCCATCTGCAAGGTGAGCGGCGCATACAACGTCCAGCCGGTGGACGGCGCGCCACCGGGCATGAAGAAGGACGAGGCCAGCATCACGGCCGCGGGGATCAGCAGCCAGAAGCTCAGGTTGTTCATCCGCGCGAAGGCCATGTCGGATGCGCCGATCTGCAGCGGAATCATCCAGTTCGCGAAGCCCACGAAGGCCGGCATGATGGCCCCGAAGACCATGATCAGCCCGTGCATCGTGGTGAGCTGGTTGAACAGGTCGGGGTTGACGAACTGCAGGCCCGGCTGGAACAGCTCGGCCCGGATGACCAGGGCCATGATGCCGCCCAGGATGAACATCGTGAACGAGAACAGCAGGTACATCGTGCCGATGTCCTTGTGGTTCGTCGCGAACAGCCATCGCTGCCAGCCATGGGGGTGCCCATGGTCGTGGTCATGCGAATGGTCGTGGGAAGGATGGTCGAGAACTGCACTCATGATGGACTCCTGGGCTCGACGGCGCTGATCGGCGATCTACTTGCGGGCGGCAACGACTTCGGCAGGCTGCACGGCCTGACCGGTCTTGTTGCTCCAATGGTTCTTCGTGAAGGTGATCACGGAGGCGATGTCGGTGTCGGACAGGGCCTTCCACGAGGGCATCAAGCCATTGTTCTGGCCGTTCAGCAGCACCATGATCTGCTTGGTCTTGTCGGCATCCTGCACCACGGCGGCACCGTCAAGCGGCTTGACCGGGCCGCCGCCCTTGCCGTCGGGCTTGTGGCAGGCAGCGCAGTTTCCGTTGTAGACCTTCTCGCCGCGGGCCAGCAGCTCGTCGAGCTTCCATTCCTTGGTCGGATCGTCGGCCAGCGCGGCCATTTCCTTGTTCTTGCCCTCGACCCACTTGGCGTAGTCGGGCTGGCTCAGCACCTTGACGTGGATCGGCATGTAGGAGTGTTCCTTGCCGCACAGCTTGGCGCACTGGCCGTAGAAGTCGCCGGTCTTGTTGGCGCGGAACCAGGTGTCGCGCACGAAGCCGGGGATGGCGTCCTGCTGCACGCCCAGCGAAGGCACGGCGAAGGCATGGATCACGTCGCTGGCGGTGGTGATGATGCGGACCTTGCGGTCCACCGGCACGACCAGGGGGTTGTCGACCTTCAGCAGGTAGTCGTCGCCCTGCGGCTTGCCTTCGTCGGACATCACTCGCTGGTTGAGGTCGAGCGTGGAGAGGAACTTGATCCCCTCGCCTTCGCCCTTGAGGTAGTCATAACCCCACTTCCACTGATAACCCGTGGCCTTGATCGTCAGGTCCGGGTTGGTGGTGTCCTTCATGGCCACCACGGTGCGGGTGGCCATGGCGCCCATGGCGATGACGATCACCAGCGGCGCCACGGTCCAGGCGATCTCGACCGAGACGCTCTCGTGGAAATTGGCCGACTTGTGGCCCAGCGACTTGCGGTGCTTGAGGATGGAATAGAACATCACTCCGAAGACCGCCACGAAGATCACCAGGCAGATGACCAGCATGACGTAGTGCAGCGACTGCTGCTGCTAGGCGATCCGCGTGATGGGCGGGTGCAGGTCGATCTGGCGGACGGCCGGGCCACCGGGGAGGTCGCCCACGGCGCGCGCCGCACCCGAGGCCAGCAACATCGCCAGAGAAAGGCCCAGACCCGCCAGGGCGTCGGAGGAACGGCCGAACCAACGGCTGGGGGAATTTTGGCGCATGGTGGGCGTCGTCTTCATCGTCATGACTTCAGTTCGAATCGATCGCGGGGCGAGCCCACGCAGGGGACTCGCCAGGTGAGCGGCGCAAGGCCCGGCGCAGTTCGCGGGCAAAGTCGGCGCGGAGTTCAGGCCGCAGGAAACGGCCGACGCGGACCGTCTGGCCACGGCCGGACAGCTGCACCAGCGATCCCTGCCCGGCAGCAGGTTCCACGGTGAGCCAGTCGGCGGAGAAATCAGTGCGCGCCACGCGCGTGCCGTAGCACTGCTCGACCTGCAGGCTGCGGCCCACCAACGTGAGGGTCTCGCGATCGGCGGCGTGGCGCGCGAAGACCAGCAACGCCATGCCCACGGCCACCAGCTCGAGCCCGGCAAAGGCCAGCACCAGCGTGGCGCCCTGCACGAAGAAGAAACAGGCAATCGCCATGGACACGCCGCACAGCGACAGGTACACGCGGCCCAGCTGGCGCGGCGTGATCGAGCAGTTGCGCTTGAGCAGCCACTGGAGCGCGCGCGCAGCGCCTGGCGCATCCTGCAGTTCGACCTCGCGCCCGAAACGCCAAGCGCCGCCGCGCGGTGAGCCGGGCAGCAGCGACCATGAACCGGTGGCGATGGATGCAGTCATGCAGGTATGAAGGGTGTCTTCGGTCGAGCGGGCCGGAGCTTGAATCTGCCTGCGGCATTGCAGTCCCGTTGCAATGCCGCAAAGCAGCAAATTCTATCGCAGCAAGCGTCGACTTCCGGGCAGGGTCAAGACGGGCGGCGTGGCGTGCGGGCCATGGTGCGGAGATCCTCCACGGCAATGGCCGTGGAGGCGGCCACGCGGGGCCTGGGTACGGGCTTGAAGGCGTGCCCGTAGACGATCTCGAAAGGCAGCGCCACGCGCCCGTCTTGCGCGCATTCGGCCTGCAGTCTTGTTTGCAGTTGCTGGCGCCAGCGCGGCGTGCGCAGGCCGGCATGGCGCGATGGGTCCATGTTGCCACCCAGGGTGCGCAGTTCCCGCAGCAGCGCCGGGCCGTCGGCCCAGGTCAGGGTGATGGTTTCCTGGTCCATCACCGGGTCCGCGAAGCCGGCGTGCACCAGCATGTCACCCAGATCGTGCATGTCCACGAAGGGGGCAAAGGGCGGCGGCCAGCCCTGCCGGGCATACAGGGCACGCAAAGGCGCCAGCGAGCCGGGGCCGAGGGTGGAAAACATCAGGAAGCCTTCGGTCTGCAGCGCCGTGTGCCATCGGGCCATCAGGGCTTGCGGATCGGCCACGGCATGCAGGCACATATTGGCCCATACCAACTGCGCGCCGCCGGCGGGAACGTCGGCGGGCGCCAGGGGCCGGGGTGCGGGAGCGGCCCAGCGCGCGGGCGACCACCAGGGCTGGCGCAGCGCGCTGGCCGGGGCATCGCGGCGGGCGGGTTCGGGCTCCACGGCCACGATCCGGGCGCCAGGGTAGGCCTGGGCCAGGCCCTGGCGGCCACCACCGACGAAGGCAGCCCAGTCGAGCACGCGCTCGGGCTTGAGCCGGACCACCGCCAGGCGCTCGGCCATGCGCCGGGCCACCACCCCGTGCAGCCAGGGCGCCTCGGGTGCACGGTTCAGGCGCGCCACGACGTGGGCCAGGGCCCGGAGGTCCACGGGGCGCGCGGCGGGAGGCTCGGGGGCCGGGGCGGCAGGGGCGAGCGGGGTCGTGGACATCGCGGCCCAGTATATTGAGGCCATGGTTCCGGCCCGGCTCGCATCCCCCTTGGCCGCCTTGCGCGCATGGGGCAGCGCCTGCCCGGGCACCTGCGAGGTCTGCCGCCAGTGGTGCCAGGGCGGCCTGTGCGCGCGCTGCATCGCCCAGTTCGCCGCCCCAGTGCCGCGCTGCGGGCATTGCGGCCTGCGGCTGGGCTTGCCCGCACCGGCCTGCGCGCGCTGCCAGCGCGAGCGCCCGCCCTTCGACCACACGGTCTGCGCGGTGGACTATGCCTTCCCATGGGACCGCCTGATCGGCGCCTTCAAGTTCAACGCCCGGGCCGAGCTGGCCGGCGCCCTGGCGGGACGGCTGCTGCAGGCGGTGCACCGGGCCGAGGTTCCGCGCCCGGAACTCGTCCTGCCCATCCCCCTGGCCACCCGCCGGCTGGCCCAGCGGGGCTATAACCAGGCCTGGGAGCTGGCACGCCCGGTGGCGGCGGCGCTGGGTGTCGCGGCCGACGCCACCCTGCTGACGCGGCCGCTGGATACCGGCCAGCAGGCCGAGCTCGATCGCAGTGAGCGCCTGCTCAACCTGCGCACGGCGTTCATGGTCGACCCGGCGCGGCGGGCCACGGTGCAGGGCCTGCGGGTGGCGTTGGTCGACGACGTGATGACCACCGGCGCCACCGTGCGCGAGGCCAGCGCGGCGCTGCGGCGGGCCGGTGCGGCCTCGGTGCAGGTGTGGGCGCTGGCCCGCACGCCCGAAGCCTGAAGCGCCGGGCCGATGTTCCACATCGTCCTCGTGGCGCCCGAGATTCCGCCCAACACGGGCAACGTGATCCGGCTGGCAGCCAACACCGGCTGCACCTTGCACCTGGTGGAGCCGCTGGGCTTCGCGATGGAAGACAAGCTGCTGCGCCGCGCCGGGCTCGACTACCACGAGACAGCGGCCGTGAAGCGGCACGCCTCGTGGGCCGCGCTGCTGCAGGCCGAGGCGCCCGACCCGCTGCGCTGCCACGCCTTCACCACCCGAGGCCGGATGATGCTGGCCGAGGTGGCCTGGCAGCCGGGCGACTGGCTGGTGTTCGGCTCCGAGACGGCCGGGTTGCCACCCGATCTGCGAGAGACCTTCGCCCCGCAGCGGCAGGTGCGCTTGCCCATGCGCGCGGGCCAGCGCAGCCTGAACCTGAGCAATGCGGTGGCGGTGGCGGTGTTCGAGGCCTGGCGGCAGTGCGGGTACCCGGGCGGCACATAGCCGCCGGTGGCCCCGCTGGCCCGGGCCTCAGGCCAGCGTGCCTTCCGAGCGCGAGGTGCGCGACATCAACTCGGCCATGGCCTGGGCCGGCGCCAGGCGGCCCTCCAACACGGCCAACACCGCCTCGCTGATCGGCATGTCCACGCCGAGAGAGCGTGCCCTGGCCACCACAGTGGGCGCGCTGAGGACGCCCTCGGCCACATGGCCCAGCGTGCGCAACACTTCGGCCAGGGGCTGCCCGGACCCCAGCAGCAATCCCACGCGGCGGTTGCGCGACAAGTCGCCGGTGGCCGTCAGCACCAGGTCGCCCAGGCCCGACAAGCCCATGAAGGTCTCGGCCTGCGCACCCAGCGCCAGCCCCAGCCGCGTCATTTCGGCCAGCCCGCGGGTGATGAGGGCCGCGCGCGCGTTCAAGCCCGCGCTGGGCAGGCTCTCGAGGATGCCCGTGGCGATTGCCATCACGTTCTTGACGGCGCCGCCCACTTCCACGCCCACCACGTCGGCGCTGCTGTATACGCGCATCTGTTCACCGTGAAAGGCGGCGACCGTGGCCTCGCGAAGCGAGGCGTCGGCGCTGGCCACCACCAAGGCGGTGGGCTGGGAGCGCGCCACCTCCAGCGCGAAGCTGGGGCCCGACAGCACGCCACAGGTTGCGTCCGGCCGCACGTCGCGAGCCACTTCATGGCCCAAAGCACCCGTGCCGGACTCGAAGCCCTTGCACAGCCACAGCACGGGCCGGTCATCGGGCAGGCTGAGCAATTGGCCGCGCAGGCCCGCCGTGGGGGTGGCCAGCACGGTCAAGCCATCCGGACTGGCTTCGGCGTGGGCCCAGGCCAGGGTGCGGTCGGCGGTGATCCGGAGCCCGGGCGGCAGGGGCAAACCCGCCAGGTAGCGGCTGTTGCACCGGTCGCGCCGAAGGGCTTCGGCCTGTGAAGGATCACGGGCCCACAGCAGCACATCGTGCCGCCCGGCGGCCGAAAGCGCCAGGGCCGTGCCCCAGGCGCCAGCACCGAGCACCGCGATCTTCATCGCGCCGGCCGGCCAGCGGTCAGTTGGCGCTGGTGATGATCGACGGGCTGCCGTTGCCTTGCGCTGCCGCCTGCTGCTGCTGGGCCTCGAACATGGCCTGGAAGTTGACTTCCGTCAGCATGATCGGCGGGAAGCCGGCACGGGTGCAGACATCCGACACGATCGCCCGCAGGTACGGGTAGATCATCTGCGGGCAGACGATGCTGATGATGCCCTGCATCTGCTCGTCGGGGACGTTTCGGATCTCGAAGATGCCGGCCTGCTTGGCTTCCACCAGGAACAGGACGCGGTCCTTGACCTTGGTGGTCACGGTGGCGGTAACGGTCACCTCGAAGATGCCTTCGCTGACCGGTGCAGCCGCCATGCCCAGGTTGATGTCGACCTGCGGCTGGGCCTGCTCGAGGAGGATGGCCGGCGAATTGGGCTGCTCCAGCGACAGGTCCTTGAGGTACATGCGCTGGATCTGGAAAACGGGGGTCGCGTCAGCCATTTTTTGAATTCCGTGAGGGCCGTGGGTTTCGGCCGAAGAGAGTCAAAGCCCGCCGCCGGATGGCAGCGAACCGCAGCCGGACATTATCGCCGAGCGTCGATGACGGTCCGGCGCGAGATGGGTGTGAACTTTCAGGCGCCCAGCAAGGGGGCCAGGTCGCCCGCGCGGTCGAGCGCCATCAGGTCGTCGCAACCGCCCACGTGCCGGGCGCCGATGAAGATCTGCGGCACGGTGCGGCGGCCGGTGCGCTCGATCATGAGGCTGCGCTGCGCAGGATCCAGGTCGATCCGGATTTCCTCGATCTGCTGCACGCCACGCTGCTTCAGCAAGGCCTTGGCCCGGATGCAGAACGGGCAGACCTCGGTGGTGTACATCGTGACGGTGCTCATGCGTCCATCCTGGCGGAAAGTGGTTGAAAACATCAATTTTGCAGCCGCCGGCATGGCCCTGCACGGCCCGGTGCCTGGCGGCCCGGGCTCAAGCCGCGGACTTTTCGATGGGAAGGCCGGCTTCGCGCCAGGCCGCAGTACCGCCGGAGACGGCCACGGCATTCGCGTAGCCGGCCTTGCGCAACAACGCCGCCGCCTTCCCCGCGCGGGCACCCGAAGGGCACAGCAACACCAGCGGCAGCGCCTTGTTGGTCGGCAGGGCCTTGGCGCCTTCGAGTTGGCCGAAAGGCACGTTGCGGGCGCCGGTGGCGTGGCCAGCCGCATATTCGGCGGGTTCGCCCACATCCACCAGCACGCCCTTCTCGCGGTTGATCAGCCGAACCGCTTCGCTGGTGCTCACGGTGCTACCGCCCGCCGCGCCGTCTTTCAACATCGGCCACACCAGCAGCGCGCCCGAGGTCAGCGCCGCGAGGATGAGGATCCAGTTGTCGAGGATGAATTTCATGAACCCGGCCGCAGGCCGCCGCCTTCCTGGCAAAACCCCGAATTATAGAATCCGCGTCCATGCACAAGCTCGTCCTCATCCGTCACGGGGAATCCACCTGGAACCTCGAGAACCGTTTCACCGGCTGGACCGACGTCCCGCTGACCGCCACCGGGGTGGCCCAGGCCCAGCAGGCAGGCCGGCTTCTGAAGGAGGCGGGCTTCGAATTCGACGTGGCCTACACCTCGGTGCTGCGGCGCGCCGTCTGGACGTTGTGGCATGCGCTGGACGCGCTCGACCGCACCTGGCTGCCGGTTCAGCACGACTGGCGACTGAACGAGCGCCACTACGGCGCGCTGCAGGGCCTGAACAAGGCCGACATGGCCCGGCAATTCGGTGACGAGCAGGTGCTGATCTGGCGCCGCAGCTACGACACGCCGCCGCCGGCGCTGCTGCCCGACGATCCGCGCTGCGAGAGCACCGACCCGCGCTATGCACGCCTGGCCCCGGGCCAGGTGCCGCTGACCGAGTGCCTGAAGGACACCGTGGCGCGCGTGCTGCCCTGCTGGAACGACCGCATCGCACCGGCCATCCGCAACGGCCAACGCGTGGTGATCGCCGCACACGGCAACAGCATCCGTGCGCTGGTCAAGTACCTGGACGGCATCGCCGACGACGACATCGTGGGCGTGAACATCCCCAACGGCATCCCGCTGGTCTACGACCTGGACGCCGACCTCAAGCCGATCGGCAGCCGCTACCTCGGCGACCCCGAAGCGGCCGCCAAGGCCGCCGCCGCCGTGGCAGCGCAGGGCAAGAAGGGCTGAGGAACCGCGGGCCCTGGGGCCCGGGCGCCTACTTCTTGGGTTCCAGGCTGAGGATCCAGCCCACCAGGGCACGGGCGTTCTGCTCGGTGATGGCCACCTCGTTGGGCGGCATGGCCAAGCCGCTGACCTTGCCTTTCCAGTGGCTGGCATAGGGGTTGGATCCCGTCATGACCGTGCGCGTCAGCGTGTCGCTGGCGCCCGACACGCCCTGGTAGCGCGCAGACACGTCCTTCCAGGCCGGGCCGATCGGGGGCAGTCCATCGGGGCCCTTGCCGCCGGGCTCGATCTGATGGCATGTGAGACAGCCGCTGTTGGTGGCGAGCTTGCGCATGGCCGCGTCGTCGGCGGCCAGGGCCACGGCGGCCACGCCAGTGGCCAGTGCGCCGATAAGGCAGGAGATCAGGGGTTTCATGGCGGTCTTTCGATGGCTGCTCACGCCCAACCGGGTCGTGATCACACAGCTTCAGACTAAAGAGGTGCGGGAGCCCGGTGCTTGATGCGCATCAACGCCGCGCCATCGGCTCCCCCGCCGCGTGGCGCTTTAGCGAATCGCCACACCCCAGGGCAGCTTGCCGACATCCACATCAGCCAGCTTCACATTGCGTTCGGTGTCGATCACCGACACCGCCGAAGACCGCCCGCAGGCCACGTACAGCTTCTTGCCGTCGGGCGACAGGGCCATGTTCCAGGGCCGCTGGCCCACGCCCACCGTCGCGACGAAGCTCAGCGTGGGCACGTCCAGCACCGACACCGTGGCGTCCGCGCCGTTGGAGACATACACCCGCTTGCCGTCCGGGTGAACCGCAATGCCGTTGCTGCGCGGGCCGGCTTTCAGCCGGGCCTTGACGGTCAGCGTGGCCGTGTCGATGACGAACAGCTCACTGGAGGTCTCGGCCGCCACGAAGGCCAGCTTGCCATCCGGCGAGAAGCCGATGCCCCGCGGCCGCTGGCCCACCGGCACCTGGCCGACCTGCGCACGCTGGGCGAAATCGATCACGTCCACCGCCCCGCCCTCTTCCGCGCTGACGAAGACCAGCCGCCCATCGGGGCTGAAGATGGCGTGCTCCGGGTTCTTGCCCTTCACCTTCACCGCAAAGGCACGGGCCTGCGTCTGGGTGTCGACGAACACGACTTCGTTGGTTTCCTCCACCGCGGCGGCCACCCAGCGGCCGTCGGTGGAGATGCCCACGCCCTCGGGAGAATCGCCCAGAGGGATGCTGCCCACGGCCTGGCGCGCAGTCAGGTCGATCACCACGAGGCGGTTGCCAGGCTGGTCGCTGACATAGGCGCGCGTGCCGTCCGGGCTGATCACGGCCCCGCGCGGCTTCTTGCCGGCAGCGATCTCGGCCACCACCTTGTCGGTGGCGATGTCGATCACGCTCAGCGTGCCCGACCCTTCATTGGAAACGTAGGCAAAGGGCGCCGCCTGCAGGGCCAGCGGCGCCAAGGCCAGGCACAGGGCGGCCAAGCGGCAGGGTAGGCAAGGCAGGCGGATCATGGGCGGGCTTTCGTAGGGGGTGGGGTTGCGATGACGGCCGGGGCGCGGGCCGTCAGAAGCCGACGCTTGCCGACACGCTGGCCAGCCAGGTGCGGCCGGGCGCGGGTTCGAAGAAGCGGTTGTTGCCTTCGTTGACGATGACCGAGCCGGCGTAGGTGCGGGCAAAGAGGTTGTCCACTCGGACGAAACCGCTCAGTTCCCAGGGACCGGCGCTGGCGACGTAGCCCACGTGAGCCGCAGCGACGGCATAGCCGGCCGCGGCATCGCTGTTGGTGTCGTTGACGAACACGCGGCTCAGGGCACGGGCCTCGACGCCGCCGCGCAAGCCGGTGGGCGGCATCCAGGCGAGGGATGCGTACAGCGAAGACTTGGCCACGCCCGGAATGCTGTTGCCGCCCGGCACCGCCACGTTGGCCACCGTGCAGGGCGTGGCGGTGCAGGTGGTGAAGCCGTCGCGGTACGTGGCGTCCAGCGCCGTGTACGCCAGTTGCGGCCGCAGGTGCTCCAGCAGCCGCGCTGTCCAGGACAGTTCCAGGCCCTTGCGCGAGGTGGCCCCGGCGTTCTGGTAGGTGGCCCGGCCGCCCGTGTTGGTCTGGGTGACGATTTCGTGGTCGGTGCCGGTCTGGAAGAGCGCGGCCGAGACCTCGCCCCAGCCCGCCAGGCGGGTCTTGACCCCGGCTTCCAGGCTGCTGCTGGTGGCCGATTGCAGCCCGAAGTTCAGCCCGGTGGCGCCGTTGGCCCGGTAGGCCAGTTCATTGAGCGTGGGGGTCTCGAAACCCCGCCCGGCGGTGGCGTACAGGTGGACCTCGGGCGTGGCGGCGAAGAGCACGCCCACCACCGGCAGCGTGGCGCCGTAGCTGGCGCCGCCGCTGTCGTCGAGGTTCGTGCCCACGATGTAGTGGTCGGCCGAACTGAATCGCACGCTGCTGCGGCGCAGCCCCGCGTTCAGCGACCACTGCGGCGTGAACTGCCAGCTGGCCTGCACATAGGGGTCGGTGCTGGTGACGTCGTTGATCTCGTCGCGGCGCAGCGCGCCCTTGACGCCCAGGACGCTGCCCACGAAGTTCTGGAAGCCCAGGCGGTGCTCCTTCAGCGCGTCGTAGGCCAGGCCCGCCACCACCGTGAACGGGGCGTCCTGCAGGCGCGTCTTCAGGCTCCAGCGCAGGTCCACGCCGCGGTAGTCCCGCGTGAGGTCGATGACGCCGCCAGGGTGCAGCGGGTTGGCCTGGGTGGCCGCAGCAATGGCCTGGTACTGGATGGTCCTGCGGCGGCCCCCGTAGACGGTGGCCTGCAAGGCGTTCTCGGCGTTCAGGCGCCGCTCGTAGATCAGCCCGCCCTGGGTCTGGTCGACGGTCTTGCGCGTGTCGAAGCTCAAGGCGCTGGGGTCGACGCTGCGCGGCGCGGCATCGAACTGCGCACGCGTCAGGCCCAGCGGGTCCTGCGCCTGGGGCAGGTTCACGCTGTTGGCCACTACGGTGAGCTTGCTGTCGGCGTCCACCTTCCACGTGAGCTTGGCGTTGCCCAGGTTGCGGTCGGTGGCGCTGTGGTCGCGGTAGCCGTTGGTGCGGAAGTGGCTGGTGCCGGCGGTCCAGCCCAGGTTGCCGCTGGAGCCGGCGACCTGTGCGCCCAGCCGCACCATGCCGTCGCTGCCGGTGGCGGCACCCAGGCCCAGCCGGGGCGGGCCGGCGCCTTCCTCGGTGAAGACCTGGATCACGCCGCCGGAGGAGTTGCCATACAGGGCCGAGAACGGGCCGCGCAGCACCTCGATCCGCGACACCGAGCCCAGCTCGACGTTGGAGATCTGCCCCTGGCCGTCTGGCAGCGTGGCGGGGATCCCGTCGACGTACAGACGCACGCCGCGGATGCCGAAGGTCGAGCGCGCGCCGAAGCCGCGCACCGAGATCTGCACGTCCTGCGCGTAGTTCTGGCGGTCTCGCGCCAGCAGGCCGGCCACCCCGCCCAGGCTTTCGGAAATGTTGATCTGCGCCCGCCCGGCACGCACGTCGTCGCCATCGATGCGGTCGATGGAGGCCGGGATGTCGAAGGCCCGGCTCTCCGAGCGCGTGGCCGTGATCACCACCGATTCCGTCGCCGCCGCCGGGGCTGCACCGCCGGCCGCATGCACGGTGGTTGCCAGGGAGGCCAAGGCGAGAGGGAGGCCCCGCAGGGCCGTATCGAAGGTCATCGTGTCTCCAGAATCGTTGTGTTTGACGGCCGGCCGGATTCTGCCGCCGCGGCGCGGCGCGGTGCTGCGCCGGCCCCTGCAGACCGCATCGAGCCCTCTCGGAAGGCTCAGGCGGCGCGCCAGCCCACGTTATAGCGGCTGAATATCTCGCCCAGCTGGCCCGACTGCGCCAGCTGGTTCATGGCCTGCTGGAGTGCCGTGGCCAGGTCCGCGGAGTCCTTCTTCACCGCCAGGCCGGCGGCCCAACCGTCGCGCGGGGCACGCGGGCTCGGCATGGGCGAGATCGCAAAGCGGGCATCGCCGCGCAGCACCGTCTCCAGCTCGGAGGCCAGGCCCGCGGCCACGGTGCACTCGCCGCGCTGCAGTGCGCGGGCACACTCGGTGCCGTCCTTCCACTGCGTGCTGAGCTGGTTCTTGTAGGCGCCGTTGTCGGCGCCCAGCAGCAGCCAGCCGGCCAGGGTCTGGCCGGGCACGGCCACTTTCTGGTTGGCCAGCGCCTTCATGGAGTCCAGCTCGGGCACGCGCTCCAGGCTGCGGGCCATGGCCACCTTCTCGCGGTAGTAGGGCGCGAAGATCTGCACCTGCGGATTGGCTTCCATCAGCGGACGCTCCACCGGCACGTGCATCAGCACGTCGGCGGGCCCGTAGCCCAGGTAGTGGCCCTTCCAGACCATGTTGCGCAGGTCGTCGTTCATGTTCTCGTCGGCATTGAAGGGCAGCAACGAGAGCTTGAGGTCCAGCGCCGCGGCCAGGGCACGCGCCAGGTCGATGTCGATGCCCGCGCCGGCCACGTGGAACGGCGGCATGTCGTTGTAGACCCCGACGATCAGCGTGCCGCGCTCGCGCACCTTGGCCAGCGGTGCGGCCTGGGCCTGCCGGCCCGGCCACAGGGGAGCCAGACCCGCCGCAGCGAGGCCGGCCAGCCAGTGCCGGCGAGAGGTCGGGGCCTTGTTGCCGGCGCTCACAGCGGCTTGTCGCGACGGGTTTCGAGATAGGCCTTGATGGCCCACATCGCTTCCTGCTTGAACACCCCCTCGAAGGGCGGCATGTAGACCGCGCCGTTGCGGCTGCGGCCGTGCCGCACGGTGGTCAGGAAGTAGGCGTCGTTCTCCTTCACGCAGGCGGCCTTGCGGGCAGCGTCCTTGAGCGCCACGCAGTCGTTGTCGAGCTTGCGCAGGTCGGGGGCGATGCCGCCGGAAATGGCCTCCAGGCCGTGGCAGCGGGCGCAGTTCTGGTTGTAGGCCGAGGTGCCCACCTTCACCGCGGCGTCGTTCTGGCGGAAGGGGTTCTCGTCGCGCCAGTCCTCGCCCAGGGTGGGCAGTCCGGTCGTGTCGACCGCTTGCGGGGTCACGTCGCCGTGTGCCCAGACGGCCGCAGCAGCCAGGGTCAGCACGGCCGTCAGGACGGCCAGGGCGGCGCTGATGCGGCCCGCCGCGCGGCGTGGTGCGGCACGGTGGCGGCGTTCGAAGGGCAGGAGGCGGTTCATCGTCGGGAACTCCGTTGATCTGGATCGGGTGCCATGGGGCTCGGGTTCATTTCTGCAATCGCTGTGCCACGGGAGCGTTGCTCCAGGCTTGAGCAATGACCGTGTGCTGAGGCAAAGCACTATGGACAAGCGCGACGGATTGACACACCATCTGCGCGCCCCGGCTGACCCGGGCACAAGAGAACATCGGATCCCTCCCGAAGGCCGCCTGTGCGTGCCTTCCGCGGAAGGCCTGGAGCTGTGGAGACCGCCCGCCCCCTCGCGGGCCAACGGTGGAAGGACGACGTTGCCATGACC
This sequence comes from uncultured beta proteobacterium, assembly GCA_903822435.1. Taxonomy (GTDB): domain Bacteria; phylum Pseudomonadota; class Gammaproteobacteria; order Burkholderiales; family Burkholderiaceae_C; genus Rubrivivax. Next base: position 25,119 of record CAIJPE010000171.1, read on the forward strand.
GCATCGAGCCGCGATACGGCGTCCTTGTCATTCGCAACCGGAGCCCTGGCGATGAAGCCAGCTTCGCACGCCAGCGCCCAGGCGCCCGCGCCCGTCACGGCGTCGCGCGTGGAAATCATCCGGCAATCCCACCAGCGCAGCGCCGCCCTGGGCCTGTCGCGCGGAGAGCGGCGCGACTACGACCCCCTGATCCGCAGCGACCTGACCGTGGCGCGAGAGCGCAACCAGCGGCTGTGCATGCATGCAGCCCCCGTCATGCAGGTGCTCTTCGAGCAGATCGTCAACACCGAAAGCATGATCGTCCTGACCGATGCGCAGGGCACGATCCTGCACTCGGTGGGAGACGACGACTTTCTCGAACGCGCCGACAAGGTGGCGTTGTCGCCCGGCGAGAACTGGGCCGAGCACTCCAAGGGCACCAACGCCATCGGCACGGCCCTGTTCGAGGAAGCCCCCACGCTGGTCCATGCGCATGAGCACTTCATGCACGCCAACAACTTCCTGACCTGTTCGGCCGCCCCGATCTTCGACCCCCGGGGCAACGTGCTGGGCGTGCTCGACGTCACCGGCGACCACCGCGGCTACCACCAGCACACCATGGGGCTGGTCCGCATGTCGGCCCGCATGATCGAGAACCACTGGCTGTCGGACGACTACAACCACCGCCTGCGCCTGCACTTCCACAGCCGGCCCGAGTTCATCGGCACCCTGCTCGAAGGCATCCTCGTCGTGGCCCCCGACGGCAAGGTGCTGGGCGGCAACCGCAGCGCGCTCGACCAACTCGGCATGAGCGGGGCGGCGCTGCGCATGCAAAGCGTGACCAGCCTGTTCGGCACCACCACCTCGGCCATCTGCGACTACTTCCGCGCGCCCCTGTCCACGCCGCTGCGGCTGACCCTGCCCAACGGGGCGCAATTCCACGTGCACGCCCACTTCGACTGGCCCTCGCGGCCGGTCCAGGGCGGCCTGGGCCGCGCCGACGGCGTGCCCGAACTGCCCGACCTGGGCCCGATGGACCCCCTGGCCAGCCTGCCATCCATGCCCGATGCCACGAGCCCCCACGGCAGCGCCGCGGCCGCGCGGGGCCCCGAACCCCGAACCCAGGGCCGCGCTACCGAGCGCGGCGGCCCGCGTGCCGCCGGGGACGACGGCCTGGGCTACCTGTGTACCGGCGACCCGCAGGTCGATCTGCTGGTGCAAAAGATCCGCCACATCCTGGACCGCGACATTCCGCTGCTGATCCTGGGCGAGACCGGCACCGGCAAGGAACTGCTGGCCCGCGCGGTGCACCACGACTCCAGCCGCGCACGGCAGCCCTTCGTGGCCGTGAACTGCGCCTCCATCCCGGAATCGCTGATCGAGGCCGAGCTCTTCGGCTACGAAGACGGTGCCTTCACTGGCGCGCGGCGCAAGGGCGCGCCCGGCCGCATCGTGCAGGCCCATGGCGGCACGCTGTTCCTGGACGAGATCGGCGACATGCCGTTGTCGCTGCAGGCGCGCCTGCTGCGCACGCTGCAAGAGCGCTGCGTGACGCCGCTGGGCAGCACCAAGACGATCCCGGTGGACATCGCGGTGATCGGTGCCACGCACCGCAACCTGCGCGACATGATCGCGCGGCACGAATTCCGCGAAGACCTGTACTACCGGCTCAACGGCCTGTCCCTGCGCCTGCCGGCGCTGCGCGACCGCAGCGACCTGGAAGTCGTGGCAAGGCGCATCCTGCAGGCCGAGGCGCGCGGCTTGGTGCCCGAGTTGAGCCCGCCGGTTCTGGAGCTCTTCCGGCAGTATGGCTGGCCCGGCAATATCCGGCAGCTCGGCAACGTGCTGCGCACCGCCGCGGCCCTGTCCGAAGGCGAGCGGATGATCACCGTGGCCCACCTGTCGGACGACTTCCTCGAAGATGTCAGCCACGCGGCGCTGCGGGGCGCGCAAGCCCAGGGGTTGCTTCGTGCGCAAGACTTCGGCGCGGCTGCAACCCTGCATGCCGCCGCACGGGCGGCACTGGCCCTGGCGCCTGAGCGCGGCCCCGCCCCTGCGGCCGGCGGATGGTCCGGCCTGCACGGCAGCCTGCACGCCGACCCGATCGGCCATGGACAGGGGCGGCCATCACCCCAGGCGGGGCCGGTGCCGACGGCACCCGCGGCTGAAACGCACCCTCCCGACCACGCCCCGGCCCGCACCCTCGAAGAAGCCGAGACCGAAATGATTCGCGCCACGCTGGAGTCGCTGGGGGGCAACATCTCGGCCGCCTCCAAGCAGCTGGGCATCAGCCGCAACACGATCTACCGCAAGCTGCGCTGGAACACGCAAGGCCGCCCGGCCTGATCAACGGAAGATCGTGGGCTCCAGTTCAAGCCACAGGCGCTGCACGTTCAGCGGGTGGCGGCCGTCGTAGCGCGGGCGGTTGGCAAAGGCCGGCAGGGCCATGCCCGTGCCCGCGGCGCCCAACAGGTCGCCCTGGGCCAGGTAGGGTTCGATGGCGGCGCGCAAGGCCTGCAGGTACGCAATGTGGTCGGCGAGGCCGGCTGCCGAACTCAGCCCGCCCTGCTCACCCAGCACCCAGGCCGTGCCGGCCCAGGCCTGCAGCGCCGGCCAGGTGGCTTGCAGGGTCTCGGCGTTCAGGCCGTGGAGGTCGGGCACGTCCCATGCCCACAGCAAACCCTGGGCGATGACCAGGCCGGGGTCGGCTGGCGACGGCGGGCCGCTGGGGCCGTGCCGCAGCACCAGCACCCGGTCGCCGCGATTGCGCTCGAAGGCGCGCCACTCGAAGGGGCCGAGCCGCCCTTCTGCCACGCCGGGTGCGGCCACGGGCAGCGTCGGTGGGCGGATCGACTCGGGCTGCAGGCTGGCCCCGGCGGCACCGATCTGGCTTCTCAGCCGCGCCTGGCATTCCGGGCACCGCGCACGCATGGCCGCCAGCACCTCGGGCAGCGCCCACAGCCGGGCTTGCGGAAAGGCCACGTTGCCCATGGCCAATTCGGGCGCGGCGCGGGTGTGGACGATGTCGGTCACCGCCAGGCCGGTGGCCGCGCTCAGGGCACAGGCCAGCCGCGCGCCGAAGGCCGGCGTGGGTCCGCTGCCCACCAGCCACAGCCGCTCTCGATCGCGGACGGCCACAAGCTGGGCCGTGAGGCCGCCGTTGGCGGCATCGGGTTCGCGGTTGGAGGCCGGCACCCACCAGCGGTCGGGGCCGGCGCGAACGAGCGCAGGCAGGTCCCCGAGACAGGCTTCGTCCGCCAGGCCCTTCAGCGGCGCGGTGCTCCATGCCAGGCAGACGCTGCCGGCGAGCAGTCCGCGTCGGGTCAACCCAGGGGCTGCGGGATATCCCTGTTCCAGCATCGCAGGCGCTTGATCAGAAATGGCACAGGAGAGCCGCCGGAACGGGCGTCCGGGCCACGCAAGGTGCCGAGAGGTGGGCGGCATGGGTATTGCACGGGTTCAGGCCGGACAAGGCACCGCCCGCACGGCAGCCGGCCGGGCCCGGCAACGGTTTCGGGGCCAGCCGGCAGGGCAGCCACCCCTCCCACCCAGCAAGCTTCCTGCCCTGACCCGGCCCGCACAACCCGTGTTCCAACGATCCACGACAAAGCCCCTGCCGCAGCCCGAGCCCCTCTGGCTGGAATGGTTCGCCCTGGCAGGCCTGCTGGCCTTCGGCACCTGGCTGCTCGGCGCGAGGGGCGTGTTCGGCCTGCTGCTGCGATCAGACCCCACGGGCCTGACGCTGGTGATCGTCGTGCTGTTTGCGGCTTCCACGTTGTGGTGCGGTGCCCGCACGCGGGTGCTGCAGCAGCAGCGCACGGGCCTTGAAACCCTGCGGCGCGCCCAGGGCACCAGCGACGCAACGGCCTGGGCCGCCGAGTACTGCGAGGCCCTGGCCGGGCCCGGCGCCGACAGCGGCACCGCGCTGGACCTGCTGCTCGAACGCACGCACGGGCCGCACACCACGGCGTGGTGGGTCAACGGCATCCAGCTCAAGCTCGGCTTGTTGGGCAAAGTGATCGGATTCTCCATCCTGGCGCTGAACATCGGCAGCGTGCAGAACTTCGATCCCACGCAGTCGCAGGACCTGTTGCGCAGCCTCACCACCGGCCTGGGCGTGGCGCTGCTGACCACCATGGTCGGCCTGGTGGGCAACATCCTGCTGGGGCTGCAACTGACCCGGCTGGATCGCTTCGCCGACGCCCTGGTGGCCGACATCCAGCGTCTGGGCCTGGCCCGTCAGTCGGCCGCACAGTCGGCGGCCCCGGCCCGGTGAGCGCACGCCGCCGCCGTCCCGGCAGGGAGGCCGAGGTCGACCCCTTCTACGACATGTTGTTCAACATGTTGATCGCCTTCGTCTTCTGCTTCATCGTGGCGCTGCTGGCGATGAACCCCAAGGCCCTGAAGTCGGGCGACATCCCCTCCAAGGCCGAATACATCATCAACGTTGGCTGGCCCGACCGCAACCCGAACGACATCGACACCTGGGTGCAGGACCCGGGCGGCAACCTCGTGTGGTTTCGCCAGCGCGAAGCCGGCCTGATGTACCTGGACCGCGACGACCGCGGCGACGCCAACGACGCCATCGTGGTCAACGGCCAGCGCATTGCCAGCCCCTTCCGGCAGGAGGTGGTGACCATCCGCGGCATCGTGCCCGGCGAGTTCACGGTCAACGTCCAGTACTACCAGTCGCGCGACGGCCAGCCGGTGGACGTGACCGTCTCGGTGATCAAGGTCAACCCCAAGGCCGAGGTGGTGTTCTACGGGCAGCTCAAGCTGGCCCGCCAGGGCGACGAAGCCACTGCCGCGCGCTTCACGCTGCTGCCCGACGGCAGCGTGGTCAATGTCAACACCCTGCCCAAGAGCCTGGTTCAACGCCTATGACCCTGCCTGTCGTCCTGAGTTTTGCGGCCCTGGCCTTCATCGCGCTGCTGGCTTTGCTGTGGTCTCGCTGGCCGGCGTGGATCAGGGGGCTGCTGGTGGTGGCGGTGAGCGGCTTCTATTTCTACGCCAACGACGTGGTGCACAGCGTGTGGGGCTGGCCCAGCGCCGACCCCCTGCCCGAGCGATTCGTGCTGCTGGCCGCGATCATCGAAGAGCCCAGCGCCAAGCGGGCCGGTTCGCTGTACGTGTGGGTCAACGCCATGGAGGACGGCAAGCCCGCTGCACAGCCGCGCGCCTACCGGCTGCCCTACGCCAAGGACCTGCATGCCCTGCTCAACGAAGGCATGAAGAAGATCCGCGAAGGCGTCAGCCAGGTGGGCACCAGCGAGCCCAAGGTGGGCAAGGGTGGCCTGAACTGGCTGCGGCCGGGCAATGATGAACAGACCGTCAAGCTGCGCGACCTGCCCGTGCCGCAGCTGCCCGAGAAATGACGCGCCGCCTGCCAGGGCCCTGCGCGGCCGCGTTGCTGTTGAGCCTGGCAGGCTGCCAGCGCCAGGCCCCGTCGGAGGCCCTCTTCCCGCTGGAGGCCGGCCACCGCTGGACCTACCGCGTGACCACCCGCACCGGCGACGACACCAGCGAGCGCGAGTCGCTCACCCTGCGCACGCTGGGCCCGGAATCGATGACGGGCCTGGACGGCCAGAACGCCTGGCGCCGGCGCAGCGACAGCGGCGTGGACTACTGGCTGCGCGCGGACGAGACCGGCGTGTACCGCGTGGCCACCAAGAGCGACCTGGAGGCCGAACCCAAGCTCGACAAGCCGCAGCGCTTCGTGCTGAAGGCGCCGTACACCGTGGGCACGCAGTGGCAGGCAGCCACCACCTCCTACCTGTTGATGCGCCGCAACGAGTTCCCGCGCGAGATCCGCCACAGCCACCCGAGCATCCCCATGAACTACCAGATCGAGGCCGTGGACGAGACGGTGGAGACACCGGCCGGCCGCTTCGAGCCCTGCCTGAAGGTGCGCGGCACGGGCAGCGTGCGCGTCTATGCGGACCCGGCCAGCGGCTGGAAGGACATGCCGCTGCTGACCATCGAGTGGTACTGCAAGGGCGTGGGCCTGGTCAAGCTGGAACGCGACGAACCCGCGCAGTCGGCCTTCCTGACCGGCGGCAGCCGAACCCTGGAATTGGAGTCCTGGCAATGAAGCGTTGGACGAGGCGGTGGATCGGGGGCGGCTCGCGCAGCGCACGGCGCGACCTGGTGGCGGTGGTGCTGGCCACGCTGGCCGCCTTCGGACTGGCCAGCACCTGGCAGCTGCAGGAGCGGCTGGGCGCGCTGACCGAGAGTTGGGAGGCCTGGCAGCTCGACGAGCTGCCGCTGGCCTTGCTGGCGCTGTGCGGCGGACTGGCCTGGTTCGCCGCCCGGCGCCACCTCGAGTCCGCCCGCCTGCTGGCCGACAACCACCTGTTGGCACAACGCCTGATCGAGACCCAGGAGCTCGAACGCCGGGCGCTGGCCCGCGAGCTGCACGATGAGCTGGGCCAGCATTGCACGGCGCTGCGCCTGGAGGCCTCCTGGATGGCCCGCACCGCCGAACCGGAACAGGCCGCTGCAGCGGTGCGCCGCGCCGCGTCCACGGCCGAGCTGATGCACGAGAGCGTCCGCCGCCTGCTGCGCCGGCTGCGGCCCGCCGAGCTGGACGAACTCGGCCTGCCCGCGGCCCTGCAGGCCCTGTGCGATCACTGGGAATCGCGCAGCCACCTGCGCTGCACACTGGCCGTGCGGGGCCCTGCTCAGGTCCTGGGCGAGGCCGCGGACACGGCGCTGTACCGGGTGGCGCAGGAGGCCTTGTCCAACGCCGTGCGACACGCCCACGCACGGGGTGTGAGCGTCTTGCTGCACGCAGGCCCCGAGGGCACCGAGCTCCAGATTCAGGACGATGGTTGCGGGCTGGCCGCAACGGGCACGAAGCGCCGGCGCGGCCTGGGCCTGCTGGGCGCGGCCGAGCGCGCAGCAGGCCTGGGGGGCTCCTTCGAGGTCCACAGCCAGCCGGGTCAGGGCACTTGCGTCGTCATGCGGCTGCCACGCACGGCGGCGGCCCGTTCCGGGGTGGCGGCATGATCCGCATCCTGCTGGTCGACGACCATCCCGTGGTGCGGTCGGGCTGCCAGCGCCTGCTCGAACTCGAGGACGACCTGCGCGTGGTGGCGCAGGCCGCCAGCGTGGACGAGGCCTGCGTCCTGTGGGCCCGCCAACCGGTGGACCTCACCATCACCGACCTCTCGCTGCCCGGGAGCAGCGGATTGGAGCTGGTCCGGCGCCTGCGCGAGCGCATGCCCGAGGCGCGTGTGCTGGTTTTCAGCATGCTCGACAGCGACGCGTTGGTAAGGCGCGCCTTGGCCCTCGGCGCGCGCGGCTATGTGCCCAAGAGCGCCGCGCCGGAGAGCCTGATCGAGGCCGTGCGCACGGTCATGCGCGGGCAGCGCGCCCTCGCGCCCGGCCTGCCGACCCACCTCTTGCGGGAGGCCTCCGACACCGGGCCGCTGGCCGAATTGACGCCCCGCGAGCTGGAGATCCTGCGCCTGCTGGCCAGCGGCCTTTCGGCAGCCCACTGCGCGCGGGCGCTGCACCTGAGCCCCAAGACCGTGTCCAACCTGCAAAGCCAGATCAAGGACAAGCTGGGCCTGGCCACTTCGGCCGCCATGGTGCACTTCGCGTTGCGCCACGGCCTGATCGCGCTGGACGGGGCCTAGCGACCGACCCAGGGGCCCGCAGGCCCCGGGTTCAGGGCGCCTTGTTCCAGGCGTTGCACCAGCCCGCGGCCGCGATGTGCTTGCGGCCGAACATCGCACAACCGGCCCAGGCATCCGTGGGATTGCCCTGGAAGAAAGAGCAGTTTGCGCAGTGCTGCTTGGCGTCGTGCTTGGGGAACCTGGCCGCATCGACCTTGGTGGCGTCGTGCTTGTAGCCCAGCGCCACGGCCTGTTCGTCGGCTTCGTCCACGTGGGCCGGGCCGCCCTGCGCGAAGGCGCGCGGGGCGGCCGTGGCCGCGCCGGAGATGACCGCCAGGTTGACCCAGCGGCGTCTTGATGCATCCATGTGCGACGCCTCCGGCCCGGTGGTCAGTCAGCCTTGGCGACCTTGGCGGCCTTGGCGGGCGCCTCGGCCGTGGCGCCGGTGGCGCCGCCCTTGGGGATCTTGAAGACCCAGACCATGCCGCCCTGCTCCAGGAAGCTGACCTTGGTGGCCACGTCGCCACCCCACAGCGGCACGGCACCGCCCCAGCCGGAGACCACGCTGACGTATTGCTCGCCGCCCTGCATCCAGGTCACCGGCGGCGCGACCACGCCGGAGCCGGTCTGGAATTCCCAGACGATCTTGCCGGTGCGCGCATCGGCGGCCTTGAGCAGGCCTTCGGGCGTGCCCCAGAACACGAGGTTGCCGCCCGTGGTCAGCACGCCACCCCACAGCGGCGCGGTGTTCTTCACCTCCCAGACGATCTTGCCGGTCTTCGGGTCGATGGCCCGCAGCGCGCCGATGTAGTCGTCGTTGATGGTCTTGATGGTGAAGCCGGCGCCCAGGTAGGCCGCGCCCTTCTTGTAGGTGATGGGCTCGTTCCAGATCTCCATGCCCCACTCGTTGGCCGGCACGTAGAACAACTTGGTGTCGGGGCTGTAGGCCATCGGCATCTGGTTCTTGCCGCCCAGGAAGCTGGGTGCAGAGAACACCGTGTTGCCCTTCTTGCCGTCGGCGCCCGCGGTGGGGTTGCCCGGACGGTTCTCGGGCACGAAGTTGGGCCGGCCGGTCTTCAGGTCGATGCCCGTGGCCCAGGTGACCTTCTTGACGAAGGGGAAGGCGTTTTCCAGCTTGCCGGTGTTGGCGTCCAGCACGTAGAAGAAGCCATTGCGGTCGGCCTTGCCACCGAAGGTCTTGCCGCCGCCGGCATCAAAGGTGATGAACTCGTTCACACCGTCGAAGTCCCAGCCGTCGTTGGGCGTGCCCTGGTAGTGCCACTTGATCTGGCCGGTCTTCACGTCGATGGCGACCGTGGAGCACGAGAACAGGTTGTCACCCTGGCGCAGGTGGCTGTTCCAGGGCGCGGGGTTGCCGGTGCCGAAGTAGGCCAGGCCGGTCTTGGGGTCGTAGCTTCCGCCCAGCCAGGTGGCCGCGCCGCCGGTCTTCCAGATGTCGCCCGGCCAGGTCTTGTTGGTCGTGCCGGAGATCCCGTTTTCCTTCTTGTTGCCGTCCTTGTCGTAGGTGTAGCCCATGTGGCCTTCGACGGTCGGGCGGCTCCACACCATCTTGCCGGTCTTGGGATCGCGGGCTTCCACGCGGCCCACCACGCCGAATTCGCCGCCGGACACACCGGTCAGCAACAGGCCGTTGGCGATGATCGGCGCAGCGGTGGCCGAATAGCCGGCAGCGTAGTCGTCGATCTTCTCTTTCCAGACCACGTCGCCGGTGTTCTGGTCCAGGGCCACGAGCTGCGCGTCCAGCGTGGCGAAGATGACGAGGTTGTCGTAGAGGGCCGCGCCGCGGTTGACCACGTCGCAGCAGGGCATGATGCCTTCGGGCAGGCGGTGCTCGTACTTCCACAGCTTCTTGCCGGTGGCCGCGTCCAGCGCAAAGATGCGCGAATAGGAGGCCGTGACGAACATCTTGCCGCCGTAGATCAGCGGCTGCGATTCCTGGCCGCGCTGCTTCTCGCCGCCGAAGGAGAAAGCCCACACCGGAACCAGGCGCGCCACGTTGCCGGTGTTCACCTGCTTGAGCGCCGAGTAGCGCTGGCCCTGGGTGCCCAGGCCCCACGAGAGCACCTCGTTGCCGGACTTGGCAGAGTCCTCGATCAGCTTGTCGGTCACCCCGGCAGCGTGCGAGGCCGTGGCGGCCATGGCACCGATGGCCAGGGTGGTGAGTACGGAAAGAAGCGTCGGACGCATGGGTTGTCTCCTCGAGGGGTTGGGGTCTTCAGGCAGCGCAGGGGCCACCTCAGCCAAGGTCTCAAGGGGCAACAACCATGCCAAAACGGGGCCACCCCGGTTGGAGCAGATTCAGGCCCATTTGGGCTCGAAGCGCAGGCCGCGGGCCGCGGGTTTGCCCGAGCCCTGCTTCATCCTCGAACAGCCCCGCGTCACTCTGTCACAGGGCTTTGCGCCCGGCTGCGAGCATCAACGCCGGCCCGCCAACGCCTGTGCCTCGTAGCGCGGATACAGGTGTGCGACGTTGCGGATGTACTCGGTATCGAAGGCCGCCCACTGTCGCCAGGGCAGCGGCACGGGCAGGCGCAGCACGTCGTTCATGTCGTCGCCACGCTGGGCGCTGGCGCGAAAGGCGCTGTCCAGCCAGCGCAGGTAGCCCTGGGTGCCCGCCACGCCTTCGCGGCCCGCGGCCACGCGGCCGTGGCTGGGCACCACCACCGCTTGCCCCTGCGCGGCAAGCGCGGCCAGCGCCTTCAGGCTGTCCAGCCAGGGGGCGATGCGGGCGTGCGGCGTGGTGGGGATGCGCTGGGCAAACACCAGGCCGCCGGCGAAGACGACGCCGCTGGCCTTGTCGATCAGCACCAGGTCGCTGTCGGTGTGGCCGGCCATCTCGCGCCATTCGAACTCGTGCGTGCCCACGCGCTCGACCCCCAGGGGCGCGTCGGCCGAGGGCAGCAGCCCCTCGGTGCCGGTCATCCAGTCGCCGCACAGGCGGTAGAGGTTGTCCTCGTAGGCCTTGGCCTCGCGCTGCATGCCGGCGCGCGTGGCGGGGGTGGCCAGGCGAGGCACGTCGGCGAAGGCCTGGTTGCCCATGAAGTAGTCCGGGTGCAGGTTCAGGTGCACCACGCGCAGCACCGGCTCGACGGTGGTCCTTGCAATGAGGGCGCGCAACTGTTCGCCGTAGCGCCTCGACGGACCGGTGTTGATCACCACCACGCCGGCGCCGGTGGCGATGAAGCCGGTGTTGATGATGTTGCAGCCGTTGGCCACGCTGAAGTCGGCATTGGCGCCCTCCACCACGTAGACGCCCGGCGCCAGGGCGCGGGCTTGCAGCCGGTAGTCCAGGTGCGCGACGTCGGCGCCAGCGCCCTGCGCCTGCGCATCGGCCGGCGCCGCAAGCCCGAAGCCCAGCAGCCCGGCCAGGGCCAAGGCCATGCACGAGGCCAGGCGCCGTCCCGGGCGGCGGATCATTCCACCGTCCCCGCAATGCGGTTGCCATTGTTGTCGGTGCCGACCAGGCTCAGGCTGCCCTCGGGCGTCTGGGTGAAATCGAAGCTGAAGATCGGGTTCTCGCTCACGGGTTCGAAGGCATTCAGGCGCATCAGCTCGCGCCCGGCGCCGTCGCGCAGCGAGAGCCGGTTGATGTAGAAGGCCGGGATGCCGCCGGCCAGGCCGGTGTCCATGGGGTGCATCACGCGCAGCCGCACCCGGGTGGCGGTCTCGGCGCCTGTGGCGCCGGTGGCGTCGGATTCCAGCGGGGCGACCGAGCGCGGAAACACCCGGGCGCTGACCTCGCCCAGCGAGCGCGACCAGCTGCCATCACGCCGCGTCAGGCCGGGCGCCGTGCAGCCGCCACCGGCAGAATCCACCACCACCCCGCCGACATGCCACGCACCATCGCGTGTCTTGACGGCCGCCCGCACGGGGCTGGCCTGCTGCAGCTTGAAGCGGAAGCTCAAGCGCGGAAGCGATCCGACGGGGAAGTACTCGAGCACCTTGCGGATGGGGTTGCGGTCGACGAAGACCATGATCACGTCGACCGGGCCCAGCCCATCGGCCGACACGCTGATGGGCACGTTCATCGGGTCTTCGGCAAAGGCCGGGCCGCTGACCTTCACGCGCGGATCGAATTGCACGGGCGCCGTGCCCAGGAATTCGCGGCGCAGGTCGGGCCAGAGCATCGAGCCGAAAGGGTCGCCCCCTGTGGCATCGGCCGGTTGCGCCAGGCCCGTGGCCGGCAAGGCCAGGGCTGCCCAGGCTGCAGCGGCCAGGCCACCCATTGCTGCACGACGGTACATCGACGACCTCCCCCTGCTTTCAGTGCACCGTGTCTGCAACTTTCGTGCGGGTGACGGTGGCGCCCGGATGCAACTGGGCTTCCATCGCGGCGCGCAGGTGCTCGGCCAGCGCGCGCCGGTCGAAGCCCTGCGCCTGCACGGCAGGCAGCAGCGTGACGTGGGCCCGCAGCCCGCGGGCCGAAACCACCCGCCAGATGCTCTGCGCGAGCGTGGTCTCGCCCACGTAGACCACCGCCGGGCTGAAGGGCTGCAGGGCATCGCCGAAACGCAGCACCACCGGCTGCACCGGCGTGCCGGTGGCAATCGCCGCCTGCAGCAGGTTGGCGTGGAAGGGCAGCAGCTCGGGGCCGGTGCCTGTGGTGCCCTCGGGGAAGACCGCCACGGTGTCGCCGTCGCGCAGGGCATCGGCCATGGCGTGAACCACGCGCAGGGCGTCGCGCTTGCGCTCCCGTTCGATGAAGAGGGTGCCGGCGCCGCGGATCAGCCAGCCGAGCAGCGGCCACTGCAGAACGTCGGCCTTGGACACGAAGCGGGCATGGGGCAAGGCGGCGTGAATGGCGGCGATGTCGATCCACGAGACGTGGTTGGACACCACCAACGCGGCGCCGAGGTGCCGCTCGCCGTTCACTTCCACCGTCATGCCCACGGCCCGCAGCAGGCCGGCCGACCACCAGCCGATCCGCGCATGGCGCCCGGCGGGGTCCAGCACCGGGAACTCGCGCGCCATCACCCACATGCCATGCAGGACGTGGGTGACCGCCCGCACGAGACGCCACGCCGCGCCAGGGCCCCGCATCCACACCGACATCGCGCCCGCGGCCCCCGCTCAGGCCGGGTCGCCAGGGCCCGGGGCGTCGCCCGCCGACTCGTAGGCCAGCGTGCCGGCCACCAGGGTGGCGCGCACCCGGCCGGGCAGCGCCATGCCGGTGGAGGCGAAAGAAAACGGCGTGTGCTTGCCCTGGCTGGCCAGCACCTCGGGCCGCACGGACCATTGCGCATCGGGGTCGAAGATGCAGACATCGGCCACCCCACCTTCCACCAGGCGGCCGGCGCTGCTGGCCAGTGAGCCCAGTGCCTCGCCCAGCACGCGCACCGGAGCCTGGGTGATCGGGGCCAGCGCGCGCACCAGCGGCAGGCCGCTGTCCTGCCCCCAGCGCAGGGCCAGGCTCAGCAGCAGTTCCAGGCCCGTGGCACCGGGCTCGGCCTCGCCGAAGGGCAGGTTCTTCATGTCGTCGGCCACGGGGTCGTGGTCGGAGACCAGCGCGTCCAGCGTGCCGTCGGCCAACGCGGCCCGCAGGGCCGTCCGGTCGGCGCCCTGGCGCAGGGGCGGGGTCAATCGCATGTCGGGGTTGAAGTAGCCGATGTCGACGTCGCTCAGGTGCAGCGAATTGATGTTCACGTCGCCCGTCACCGGCAGGCCATCGGCCTTGGCCGCGCGCAGCAAGGCCACGCCGGCGGCGCTGGACAAGCGGCACACGTGCACGCGGGCGCCGGTGGCCCGCACCAGCTCGAAGATGGTGTGCAGGGCCACCGTCTCGGCCGCCACGGGCACGCCCGACAGGCCCAGCCGCGTGGCCACCGCGCCCTGCGCGGCCAGGCCCTGGCCCAGCCAGGCGTCCTGCGGGCGCAGCCACACCGTGTAGCCGAAGGTCGCGGCGTACTGCAGGGCCCGAAGCAGCACCTGCGTGTCGGTCACGGGCACGTCGGCCTGCGAGTAGCCGATGCAGCCGGCCTCGGCCAGTTCGGCCATCTCGGTCAGGGTCTGGCCCTTCAGCCCGCGGGTGAGCGCCCCCAGCGGGAACACCCGGCAGCGCGAGAGCTTGCGGGCACGGAACTTGAGCATCTCCACCAGGCCCGGCTCGTCCAGCACGGGGTCGGTGTCGGGCGGGCAGACCAGGCTCGTGACGCCGCCGGCCGCGGCCGCGGCCAGTTCGCTCTCCAGCATGCCTTCGTGTTCCTGGCCGGGCTCGCGCAGCCGCGCCGCCAGGTCGACCAGGCCCGGCGCCACCACCAGGCCCGCGGCCTGCAGAATCCGGTCGGGCTGGAAGTCGGGCAGCGTGCCCGGAGGCTGGATGGCCACGATGCGGCCCGAGGCGATGGCCACATCGGCCCGCTCGTCGCGGCCCGAGGCGGGATCGACCACGCGGCCGCCGAGGATGAGGATCTTCACGCCTGGTTCCCCGCGATGGTGCTCATCACCGCCATGCGCACGGCGATGCCGAAAGTGACCTGCGGCAGGATCACGCTGTGCGAGCCGTCGGCCACCGCGGAGTCGATCTCCACGCCACGGTTGATCGGCCCCGGGTGCATGACGATCGCATCGGGCTTGGCGTGCGCCAGCTTGGCCGGCGTCAGGCCGTAGCTCTTGAAGAACTCGCCCGCGCTGGGCAGCAGGGCGCCGCTCATGCGCTCGTTCTGCAGCCGCAGCATGATGATGACGTCGGCGCCGCGGATGCCTTCGGCCATGTCGTGGCACACCCGCACGCCCATGGCCGCCAGGTCGCCGGGCACCAGGGTCTTGGGGCCCACGGCGCGGATCTCGGGCACGCCCAGGGTCGTCAGGGCATGGATGTCCGAGCGCGCCACGCGCGAATGCGCGATGTCGCCCACGATGGCCACCGTCAGCTGCGTGAAGTCGCGCTTGAAATGGCGGATGGTGTACATGTCCAGCAGACCCTGCGTCGGGTGGGCATGGCGGCCATCGCCGGCATTGACCACGTGCACGTGCGGGGCCACGTGCTGGGCGATCAGGTACGGGGCGCCGCTTTCGGCGTGGCGCACCACGAACATGTCGGCGTGCATGGCCGAGAGGTTGGCGATGGTGTCCAGCAGGCTCTCGCCCTTGGCGGCGCTGCTTTTGGCGATGTCCAGGTTCAGCACGTCGGCCGACAGGCGCTTGGCCGCGATCTCGAAGGTGGTGCGGGTGCGGGTGCTGTTCTCGAAGAAGAGATTGAAAACGCTCTTGCCGCGCAAGAGCGGGACCTTCTTCACGTCGCGGTCGTTGACGCTCAGAAAGGTGCTGGCGGTATCCAGGATCTGCGTGAGCACCGCACGCGGCAGGCCTTCGATCGACAGCAGGTGGATCAGCTCACCGTGCTTGTTGAGTTGGGGGTTGCGGCGCGAGAGCATCGGTCGATGTGAAGGGCGGTGAGGCGGGACAGTCAGGCGGGACGAGCGGGCGCGTCGTCGGGGCGCACGTCCACGCGGAAGCTGAAGGCGCCGTCGTCACTGCGCCTGAGCGACAGCCGCTGGCTGGCCGGCAGCACGATCTTGGCGGCCGAGAATGCCGCGGACACGGGCATCTCGCGCCCGCCGCGATCGACCAGCACGGCCAGGGTCACGCTGGCCGGACGGCCGAAGTCGAAGAGCTCGTTGACCACGGCCCGGAGGGTGCGCCCGGTGTAGAGCACGTCGTCGAGCAGCAGGATGTGGCTGCCTTCGATGGCAAAGGGCAGCTGCGTCGGCCCGGTGCCCGCAGCCAGGCCGCGAGCCTGGAAATCATCGCGGTGCAAGGTGCTGGAGATGACGCCGTGGGCGCCGGGCCGGCCCAGGTCCTTCTGCAGCCGCTCGGCCAGCCAGGCGCCGCCCGACCAGATGCCCACCAGCACCGTCTCGGGCCGCAGCAGGCCCTGCACCCCGTGGCGCAGCTCGGTGTAGAGGGCCTCGGCGTCAAGCTGCAGCATGGTCGGTGTCCGGTTCAGCGGCCGGCAGGCTGCGCAGGTACTGGTCGAGGATGAGAGCCGCCGCCGCGGCGTCCGCATCGGCCGCGCCATCGGCCAGCGCCTCGGTGGTGGTGTAGCGCTCGTCCACTTCGTGCACGGCCAGGCCGAAGCGGCCGTGCAACTGCCGCGCGAAGCGGCGCGCTCGCAGGGTGTTTTCGTGCTCGGCGCCGTCGGGGTGGTAGGGCACGCCCACCACCAGGGCATCGGGCTGCCAGTCGCCGATCAGCAGGCCGATGGCGGCGAAGCGGGCGTCGCCCTCGGCGGCCACGGTCTTCAGCGGCTGGGCCCGCCTGAGGAGCGTGTTGCCGGTGGCCACCCCCACGCGGCGGGTGCCGAAATCGAAGGACAGGAACGAGCGCGGCGGGGTGGCCATGGCCCGCTCAAGCATGCCCGGCTTCCTGCGACAGCATGCGCGGGTCGAAGCCCAGCAGCGAAAGCGCGGTGTCGTAGCGCTTCTCGATGGGCGTGTCGAAGATGACCTTCGGATCGGCCCCCACGGTGAGCCAGCCATTGCGGCCGAGCTCGTCTTCCAGCTGCCCCGCCTGCCAGCTGCTGCAGCCCAGGGTGATCACGACCTTCCGGGGGCCGGAGCCCTCGGCCATGGCTTCGAGCACGTCCTTGCTGGTGGTCATCTCGAGGCCGCCGGGCACCGAGAGCGTGGAGCTGTAGTGGCCGCGGCCCTCGCCGAGCTTTTCATGCAGGACGAAGCCGCGTTCGGTCTGCACGGGGCCCCCGAAGTACACGGGCTGCTCGGCGAATTCTTCGCGGTCGAGGGTGATCTCGACCTTCTCGAACAGGTTCTTCAGCTTGATGTCGATGGGCTTGTTGATCACCAGACCCAGCGCACCACGCTCGTTGTGCTCGCACAGGTACACCACCGTACCGCTGAAGGTGTCGTCCATCATGCCGGGCATGGCGATCAGGAACTGATTCGTCAGGTCGATGCGGGAACCGGAGGGCATGAACCATTCTATTCCGGCGGGCTTTGTCCGCAGGCACACTAAAGGCCTGTGTCAAAGACTCTCGACAAGGCCCTGGTCTGGCTCCGCCGCGACCTGCGCGCCGACGATCACGCCGCCCTCCACCACGCGCTGCGCGGCGCCCGCCAGGTGTGGTGCGCCTTCGTCTTCGACCAGGCGATCCTGGAGCCCTTGCAGGCCGCCGGCCGGCGGGCCGACCGCCGGGTGGAGTTCATCCGCGACAGCCTGGTGGGGGTGGACGCCGAGTTGCGTGCGCTGGGCGCCTCGCACGGCGTGGAGGGCGTGGGGCTGATCGTGCGGCACGGCTGGGCCTTCGAGGAGATCCCCACCCTGGCTGCCGAACTGGGCGTGCAGGCCGTGTACGCCAACCACGACGACGAGCCGGCGGCACTGGCCCGCGACGCCCGGGTGCGCGGCCTGCTGGCCGACCGCGGCGTGGCGCTGCACACCAGCAAGGACCATGTGATCTTCGAGCGCAGCGAGGTGCTCACCCAGGGCGGCGGGCCGTTCTCGGTCTTCACGCCGTACAAGAACGCCTGGCTGAAGAAGCTCACGCCGTACTACCTGTCGGCCTGGCCGATCGCCCGCCACGCACAGGCACTGGCGCCGCGCCCGGCCGCGCAGGCCGGCGTGCCCGGGCTGGCCGAGCTGGGCTTCGAGCCCACCAATCTGCACCAGCTGCGTTTGCCCAGCGGACCTTCGGGTGCACAGGAACTGCTGGCGGAGTTCCTGGATCGCATCGACCGCTACGACCAGACGCGCGATTTCCCCGCCATCAAGGGCCCGAGCTACCTGAGCACCCACCTGCGCTTCGGCACGGTGTCCGTCCGGCAACTGGCGCGCGAGGCCCATCACCGGCACGAGGCCGGCTCGCGCGGGGCCGGCGTGTGGCTGTCCGAGCTGATCTGGCGCGACTTCTACCACCAGGTGCTGCACCACCACCCGCGGGTGGCCAGCCACGCCTTCAAGCCCGAGTACGACCGCATCCGCTGGGAGCACGGGGCGCATGCCGAGGCGCTGTACACCGCCTGGCGCGAAGGCCGCACCGGTTACCCGCTGGTGGATGCCGCCATGCACCAGCTCAACCAGACCGGCTACATGCACAACCGGCTGCGCATGGTGGTGGCCAGCTTCCTCACCAAGGACCTGGGGCTGGACTGGCGGCGTGGCGAAGCCTACTTCGCGCTGCACCTCAACGACTTCGACCTGGCGGCCAACAACGGCGGCTGGCAGTGGGCGGCTTCGTCGGGCTGCGATGCGCAGCCCTACTTCCGCATCTTCAACCCGGTCACGCAGAGCGAGAAGTTCGACCCCGAGGGCAAGTTCATCCGCCGCTACCTGCCGCAACTGGCAGGCCTGCCGGGCAAGCTGGTGCATGCGCCCTGGCTGGCCCGGCCCATCGACCTGCAGGCCGCCGGCCTGGAACTGGGGCAGCAGTACCCGCTGCCCGTGGTGGCCCACGATGCAGCGCGCGCCAAGACGCTGCTGCGCTATGCCGTGGTCAAGGCGGCCCCTGGATCGGGCCACCCTCCGGCCTGAAGCCCAGGCTCTCGTACAAGCCTGCAGCCGCCACGTTGCCTTCGGTCAGCACCAGCCGGACGAAGGGTTCGTCGCCGGCCGCCAACCGGTTGATGGTGCGGGTCAGGCCCGCCCGTGCCAGGCCCTGGCGGCGTTGCCCCGGCGCCGTGGCCACGAACAGCACCAGCGGGTGCTGGTTCCACAACCCGACCAGCGTGGCGGCCCGCAAGGGGCCCAGGCCCGTGGGCGAAGGCGGCCGGCACAACTCCGACACCGACCACATCGGCGTGCCGAAATCGCCGCGCTCGAACTGCGACATCCGGGCCTGCCAGTCCTCCAGCGTCTCGCCATCATCGTCCAGCGTGCCCCGGTAGGCCGCATGAAACAGCGCCGCCAGGGCCGGCATGTCGTCGGCCCGCGGCGGGCGTGCACAGGCATCGTCGGCACAGGGCCTTCGGCGCACGGGCGCGGCCAGCACGAAACGGCGCAGGTCGGCCGGTGCGGGGCCGCTGGGGTTCAGAAGAGCTCGATGTCGCTGGTGCGCGACTCGTCCACCAGGTGGCCCTCGGAGACCAGCGTGGCGTGGTGCCGCACCTGGTTGCGGCCATGCTGCTTGGCGTAATACACGGCCTTGTCGGCACGGTCGAAGGCCGAGGCGGGCGAATCGCCCGGACGCAACGCCGTGAGCCCCACGCTGACGGTGATGTGGCCGACCTGGGGGAAGGGGTAGCGCTCGACGTTGGCGCGCAGGCGCTCGACCGCGGCCAGGGCGTCGTCCACGCCGCCGCAGCGCATCAGCACCACGAATTCCTCGCCACCGAAGCGGTACAGCCGGTCCTGGAAGCGGAAGCTGCCGCGCATCAGGCGCGACAGCAGCAGCAGCACCTCGTCGCCCATCAGGTGGCCGAAGGTGTCGTTGACGTGCTTGAAGTGGTCGATGTCGATCACGCCCAGCCATGCCGTATCCTGGGGTGAGGGCCTGCGCAGGCCCGGCTTGGCGAGGTCCTCCGCGTCAATCTGGGGGCCTGCGGCGATGCGCAGGAAGCTGTCGTCGAAGGTCTTGCGGTTGAGCAACCCGGTGAGCGTGTCGCGTTCGCTGTAGTCGAGCAGCCCCTGAAAATTGCGGTAGATGCGCAGGATGCTGCCCACCAGCCGAACGTCGGCCGGCTCCATCGGCGCGGCGGTCGCGATTTCCAGAACGCCGACGGCCTCGTTGTCGGAGGTCAGCGGAAAGTAGGCCATGGCGGGCGAACCCGGCACCGTAAAGACTTCCTGGCGGCGCAGGCAGGCATAACGGTCGGGCACCGAGTCGGCCAGGGGCAGGCTCTCGGGGTCGGCCCACAAGGGGTCGGCCGTGGCGGCGACGTCGCCCGGCAGCAACCGGGCACGGGTCATCCAGCGCTGCTGCGGCGCCTCGCCGAGGATGCGGTAGATGGCCACCGAGGCGGGCAGCAGAAGGTCGCGCAACGCTCCCACGAGCGTGACGTCCAGCACATCGCGGTCACGGAATCCCGTGATCTCAGCCAGGTGTTCAATGACGCGGGACATGCATGCTCGGAAAGTCGGCGGCTTGGGGCACCAGAAGGCCCCGGGCGGAACTGCCCCGGGCCGCGGCCGCGGCGGTCAAGCCGGAATCACGCCACCACGGCCGCCCCGGCATGGCGCGCCACGATCGCCAGCAACTCTTCTTCGGAATATGGCTTGCCGAGATAATGGTCCACGCCGAGTTCAGCGGCGTATTCCCGGTGCTTTTGCGCGATCCGCGAGGTGATCATCACCACCGGCAGCCCGGCCAGCCGCGGATCCGAGCGCACGTTGCGCAGCAGGTCGAAGCCGTCCATGCGCGGCATCTCGATGTCCGACAGCAGCACCACCGGACGCTCGTCGGCCAGCTTTTCCAGGGCTTCCAGCCCGTCCTTGGCGGTGACCACCCGATAGCCCTCCCGGACCAGCAGGCGCTGGGTCACGCGGCGCACGGTGAGCGAATCGTCCACCACCATCACCATGGGCGTTCGCACGGCCGGCTCTGCGGCGGCTGCCGGCGCTTCCGGGGAAGCCGGTCGCTGGCGCATGCGGGCCAACGCGGCGCTGCCGTACAGGCTGGCCAGCGCCACGGGGTTGTAGATCAGGGCCACGCTGCCAGAAGGCAACAGCGTGACGCCCGCAAGCCCCGGCAACCGGGCCAGTTGCGGGCCGACGTTCTTGACCACCACTTCCTGGTTGCCCACGACTTCGTCCACGTGAACCGCCACGCGCTGGTTGGCGCTGCGCACGATCACCACGGTCTGGGTCCGGCCGGGTTGGGCGTCGCCGCGCGCACCCGTGCCCAGCAGGGCCGCCAGCCAGTAGAAGGGCACCTTCTCGTCGGCGTAGTCCACCCACTCTTCCTGGTAGGCGCGGTCGGTCTCTTCGTTGCCGACCCGGCGCACGAGTTCGATCAGCGGTGACGGCACCGCCACCTGCTGTTCGCCGCACCGCAACATCACCACCTGGGTGACGGCCGTGGTCAGAGGCAGCAGCAGCCGGAAACGCGTGCCCTGGCCGGGCTGGCTCAAGGTCTCGATGCGCCCGCCCATGGCATTGACTTCGGAGCGCACCACGTCCATGCCCACGCCGCGGCCGGCGAGTTCGGTGACGGTGTCGGCCGTGCTGAAACCGGCGTGGAAGATCAGGTTGGCCAGTTCGGTGTCGCTGGGCTGTGCATCCCAGGCCATCAGGCCGCGTTCCTGGGCCCGGGCCTTGATGCGCGGCAGGTCCAGGCCGGCGCCATCGTCGGCGAACTCCACGGCCACCTCGTTGCCCGACTGGGCCACCGTGATGGTGATCAGGCCCGCGCTGTCCTTGCCCGCGCGGCTGCGCTGCTCGGGCGGCTCGATGCCGTGCACCACGCTGTTGCGCAGCAGGTGCTCGAAGGAGCCGGCCATGCGCTCGAGCACGCCGCGGTCGATCTCGATGGAGCCGCCCACGATCTCCAGGCGCACCTGCTTGCCAGTCTCGCGGGCCGCGCCGCGCGCGGTCCGGAACAGGCGGTCGGCCAGGCTCTCGAACTCGACCATCCGGGTGCGCAGCAGGTCGTCCTGCAGTTCACGGGTCAGGCGCGCCTGCGCGGCCAGCTGGTCCTCGGTGGACTGCAGCGTGCGCTGCAGGCCGCGCTGCAGCGTGGCCACGTCGTTGACCGACTCGGCCATGAAGCGCGTGAGCTCCTGGAACCGCGTGAAGCGGTCCATCTCCAACGGATCGAAGGACTGCGCGGCCGCCTTCGCGGCTTCCAGACGGGAGCTGATCTGCGTTTCGGCCTGCAACTCGATGTCGCGCAGTTGCCGGCGCATGCGGTCCAGGCTGTCGGTGAGCTCGCTCAGAGAATTCTGCAGCTGCTTGACGTCGCTGTCGATGCGGGCCCGCGTGATGCTGACCTCGCCTGCCTGGTTGACGAGGCGGTCGAGAAGGCCGGCGCGCACGCGCACCACGGCACTGCCTGCGGCGGGCCGCTCGGGCGCGGCGGCCGCCACGGGAGCCTCGGCGGCAAAGCGCGACCAGTCGATGCGGGGCGCGGGGGCGGGCACCGGTTCCGGTACAGGCTCGGCCACCGACAAGGGCACGGGCACGGGCACGAACGAGGGTGCCTCCACCACGGGCGGGGGCGGCTCCGCCGCTGGCGCGGGGGCCCGGGCGGCTTCGGCCGGGGCGGGCATCGGCTCGGCGAAGGGCTCGGCCGCGGGTTCGACCGCAGGCTCGGTGGGCATCTCGGGCACCGCAGGCGGCGCCTCGGCCAACAGCGCCTGCGCAGCCAGGGACTCAGGCTGCAACGCGGGTTGCGGCTCGGGCTCGGGCTCGGGCTCGGGCTTAGGCGGCGGCACCTGCGCCTGCGCCTGCACCGGCGGCGCCGACGCCTCGGCCACGGCGGGCGCTGCGTGGAACGACTGGCGCAGCGCGTCGAAGGCAGCGCTCATCGCATCGGCCGGCGCGAGCAAGGGCTCGACATCGTCGGCGCTCACGTGGTCGCGTGCGGCCAGCCGCTCGATGTCGGCTTCCAGGCGGTGGGCCATCTCGCCCAGGCGCATGGCGCCCGCCAGGCGCGCTCCGCCCTTGATGGTGTGCAGCGAACGCATGCAGGCCATGGCGGGCGCCGGGTCCGCGGGCCGCTGCAGCCAGTGGCGCAAATGCGATTGCAGCTGCGGCAAGAGCTCGTCGGCCTCTTCTTCGAAGATGACGAAGAGCTCCGGGTCGATGTGGTCGTTGACCTCGGCAGCATCCGTGGAAGCGGCCGGGGCGGCCTGCTCGTACGGAGCCTGCGGCTCGGGTTGGTAGGCCGCTTCGAAGTCCATCGCCGGCGCATCGCTGGGCTCGACGGGCAGTCGCTCGTGTGCCGCCAGGCGGTCCATCAGCTCCTGCGGCACCGGCCTGAGGAAACCGGCCGCGAACTGGTGCAGCAGCCGCCGGATCTCCTCGGCCGAATCGATGAACAGCTCGGGCTCTCCGGGACGGCCATGGCCGTGGGCGTGTGAGCGCATCAGGGCGTGCTCGAGCGCACGCGCCAGGGCCGACAGGTCGGTGTAGCCCACGGTGGCCGAACTGCCAGCCAGCGAGTGCGCCAGCGCGGTGCTGCTCTCGGGCACGGGGTGGCGGTCGTGCTCGTGCGACCACTCGGCCAGTTCGATGCCCAGACGGCGCGACAACTCGTCGGCTTCGTTGAGGTAGATGTTGAACAGCGGAATGCCGATGCGCAACGGCCCGATGACCTTGACGGGCTCCTCACCGGGTTCTTCGCCGGGCTCGTCCAAGGGCATCTGCGCCGATCCCGCAGGCATCGCCGCTTCGGCCTCGACAGCCGGCGCGGAGGGCTGAGTGGCGAAGACCCGTTCCAGTTCGTCGAGGTCGATTTCCAGCGCTTCGACGTCGGGCACGTCGATCACGGCCGTCTGCTCGTGTGGCGCATCCAGGGGCAGCTCGGCCAGGGGCAAGGCGTGCACGGGCTCGGCGTCGGTCCGCAGGGCCTGGGTGGGCTCGGATTCGGGCTGGCCCGGGTCGTCGAGCGCCGACAGGTCGAGCTCGAAGCCGGCTTGGACGGGCTCATCGGACGCGTCGGACAAGTCGTGCGGCAGCGCATCCGGGGCAGGCAGGGGCCGTTCGTCGGCCACCGGCAACTCGGGCTGCGCGTGCAGTGGTGGCAGCACCAGGTCGAGATCGGCAGCGCTGGGCAGGTCGGGCACCCGCAGCGTCAGGACATCCAGCTCGCGCTCGACATCGGGCGGCAAGGCGAAGTCGTCCTCGGTGAGCGCATCCTCGGCGTCGGTCCCGCCGGGCTCGAGGTCGAGCTGCAGCCCGAAGTCGCTCGTCGGCTCGAAGGCGGGCACCGCGGGCAGCTCTGGCGCCTGGGCCAGCGGCAGCGGTTCCAGGGGATCGGCCACCAGCTCGGCCGTGCCCACCGTAGCCAGGATGAACGGATCGATGCTCGGCAAGGCCGGCAGGGGTGCGGTCTCGGCCAGCACCGGCTCGCGCAGGCTCAGGTCCAGGGCTCGCTCCAGCTCCACCGGCGCGACAGGGGCCACGGGTGAGGCAGCGGCCAGAGCCACCGCGGCCTCGCTATAGCCGGCCGGCACCCCCAGCGGCAGATGGTCGCCGGCCATGCGCAGGGCATCGGCCGAGAGGGCGATCTCGGCCGCGCTGTGGCCGCGGGGCTGGCCCTGGGCGATTGCCTCGGTCCAGTCGCTCAGGTACTCCAGTGCCTCGATCGTGAACTGGCGCAACGGTCCGTCCATGCGCGCGGCGGTAGCCAGCCGGGCGTTGTACAACTGTTCGCAGGCCCAGCCGGCATCACCGAACTCGTTGAGCCCCACCATCCGCGAACTGCCCTTGAGCGTGTGGAACGCGCGGCGCACGGTGGTCATGTCGGCTGGGCTGTCGGGCCCGTCGGACAGCCGCCCGATGGCCGAACGCGCCTCGGCAATCACCTCGCGGGCTTCTTCGATGAAGACCTCGCGCATCTCGGGGTCGTCTTCCAGCCCCGAAGGCCCGGCCGGCAAAGCGGCCATGACCGGCATCGGTACCGCAGGCGGCGCAACGGGCACGGCCGGCAAGGCGGCCAGCTCCGAAGGCTCGTCGGGCAGGGTTGCCGGTGCTTCGTCCAGCGGCGCGAACGCCGACACCCGCTCGCGCTGGCCCATCACGGCCACGAGACTGCCGGTGGCGGCATCGAAGCGGAACAGCGACTTGGCCAGCTGCGGTTGCACGCTGAGCATGTCGATCAGGAAGCTCAGGGCGCCCAGGTTGTCGGCCAGGCGGTCGAAGGTGCCGGCCTGTGCGGCGCTCTGGGGGTCGGCCTCGGTCTCGGCCAGGGCGTTGACTTCGTCTCGCATGTGCAGCGCGGCCTGCGAAGCCTGGTCCATGCCCAGCACCGACAGCACGCCACGCATGGCCGACAGCTGCCCCGGCACGGGGATCAGGCACTGGCGCTGGCGGGGGTCGCGGAAATACTGGTCGATCAGCTTTTCGGCCTCGGACAGCGAGGCGCGCAACTCCTGGACCACGCTGCCCATGGTCTGGCGGTCGGAGACGCGGCGGTACAGCTCCTCCATCCACGCATCCAGCGGCTGGGGATCGGCGCCCACCCGCACGTCGTCGATGCGGCTGGCCAGCCGGCGAACGCGGTCGCCGAGCTCGGGATGGTCGAACTCGCCGTCCTCCAGCGAGGCGTCCAGGTACAGGATGGCCGTGGCCACTTCCATGGCCAGCGTGGGCGCAGGGGCCCCGGCGGCGGCCACGGTCTGCGTGACGGCCATGTGCAGCGCGTGCGCCAGCTGCTCGCCCGCGGGCAGCAGCCGCTGCAGCGATTCGCCGACCAGGGTGAACTGCTCGGACAACCCGCTCAGGCGGTGCAGTTCACCGCCGGCCACGGCAGACCACGCGTCCTTGGCGGCGGCCACGCGCTTGCGGGCCGTGGCCAGCAGGGCGGGGTCGAAGCGGCCCAGCCGCGACGTGCCGTAATCGGCGGTGGGCTTGGAAGCCAGCTGCCAGGCGCGGGCCACCGCAGCCAGCCGCGGGCCGGGGTGCGTGGCCGCGCCCGTCGTGGTGCCGGTGGGCGGGTGCAGCGCGTGGCTGCAGAAGAACAGCAGGTCCTGCGCAAAGCGGTCCGAGATCTCGTCCTGTCCACGCGCCCGCATGCGCAGCTGCGCCAACAGCCGCGAGGCGATCCGCTTGGAGTACGTGTCGGCCTGCAGCAGCCCATCGGCCTCGGCCTCGAACACCGCGGCGGCCAGCTGCCAGAAAGTCGCCAGGTGCGGCGCGGTGCGGCTGCCCAGCCGCGCACCGGCGCCCAGGTCCGCGCACAGCTGGCTCATCGCGGCCAGCGCCTCGCGGCCACCGGTCTCGCGGCCCTGGCGCATCAGCGTCAGAACCAGCGTCTCCATGCCGCTGCGCGCGTCGTCGTCGGCCTGCCGGGCGTGGGCGCTCTCGTCGGGGGGCAGGTCCAGCCATTGCCAGTCGATCTTCCAGAGATCGGCCGGGTGGATGCGATCGGCACCCGCCAATTGCATGACGGCCCGGTACTGCGGAAACAGCATCACCGGCGAGACCGGCTTGCGAGCCAGTTGCCGCGACAGGAAATCCAGCAGCGCGAAGGACACCCGTTCGATGGCCTCCACGGCGGTGAGATCCACCAGCCCGGGCTTGGCCACCATGCGTTGCACGGCCGCTTCGCTGGCGCGCAGCACGTCGGCCACGGCTGGCATGCCCACCAATTCAAGCGCGCCCACGCCCTGGTGCAACTGGGTGCGGGCCCCGCGCAACACCGCGGGGTCGACGGCATCGATGTCGGAACCGCTGGCCGCTTCGGCTTCCTTCAGGTAGCGGCGCAGCGCCTTGTGCGCGGTTTCCAGCGACCGGCGCAATTCGCCATGGACCCAGGCCAGCGGGCTCAGGTCTTCACTCTGGGAGGCGTCTGTGCCGGTACCGGGCTGGTCCATTGTCTGGAGCATGGTGTGTGGGCGGCAGAGGCTCTCAGGCGATCTTGAACCGGGCCACCGAAGCCCTGAGCTCTTCGGCGGTGCGGGACAGTTCGCGCACCATCTGGGCCGTCGAGCGCGTGCCTTCGGAAGTCTGCTCGGTCACGGCGAAGATGTGCTGGATGTTGGCGGCCACCACGTTGGCGGAATCGGCTTCGCGCAGGGCCTCCTGCGAGATGCGCGCGATGAGTTCGGAGAGTTCGCGCGTGACACGGTCGATGTCGCCCAGCGCCGCACCGGCGGCGTCCGACAGCCTTGCGCCTTCGACCACGCCCTGCGTGGAGCGCTCCATGGCGCCCACCGCGTCCTGCGTGTCGGTATGGATGGTGCGCACGATGGCCGCGATCTGCCGCGTGGCATCGCCCGAGCGCTCGGCCAGCCGCTGCACTTCCTCGGCCACCACCGAGAAGCCTCGGCCGGCTTCACCGGCCGAAGCCGCCTGGATGGCCGCGTTCAGCGCCAGCACGTTGGTCTGCTCGGTGATGTCGGAGATCAGCTCGGTGATCTCGCCGATCTCCTGCGAGCTCTCGCCCAGGCGCTTGATGCGCTTGGACGTTTCCTGGATCTGGTCGCGGATGGCGTTCATGCCGCCGATCGTGTTCTGCACTGCGGTCAGGCCTGTCTCGGCCGCGCGCAGCGACTGGCGGGCCACTTCGGCCGTCTGCTGCGCCTGGCCGCTGACGTCGTTGATGCGGCCGGCCATCTGCAGCACCGATTCACCGGTCTCGCGGATCTCGCGCAGCTGCTCGGTGGACGCGGCGAGCAGCTCGGTGGAGGTCTGTTCGACCTGCTGCGTGGTGTCGGTCACGCGGCCCACCGTGCTTTGCACCTGCTCGACGAGCGAGCGGAGCTCTTCCACCGTGTAGTTGACCGAGTCGGCGATGGCGCCCGTGATGTCCTCGGTCACCGTGGCCTGCTGGGTCAGGTCGCCTTCGGCCACGGTCTGCAGCTCGTTCATCAGGCGCAGGATCGCGGCCTGGTTGGCATCGTTGACGCGCTTGGCTTCCTGCTCCTGGCGCTCGGCCTCCTGGCGCTGCTCGTCGGCCAGGCGCGAACGGGCCGTCTGGTCCATGACGAACAGACGCAGCAAGCCGAAGGCACCGGCGGCCAGCACGATCAGGAACAGCGCAGCCAGGGCCAGACGAACACCGCCGAAGCCGCCTTCGGCCCCCAGGCCCTGCTGCAGGTTGTCCAGGCCGCGGCGCAGCGGCTCGCTGTCGGCCACGATCGCGGTCTGGGCCTCGCGGGCGGCCACCAGCCCCTGCAGATTGCCCAGGATGGCGCTCGCCTCGGTGCGGGTCTGTTCATATTGGGTCAGCAGCTGCTGGAGCTTCTCGCGCACCTGCGGCTCGCGGGTTCCGGGCAGTTTCATCTCGGCATTGCCGGCCAGCACGCCCTGGGCCAGCTCCTTGAACGTTCCCAGGTCCTTGCCGAGCAGGAACACCGCCTCGGCGCTGACGCCTTCGGTGGTCAGGAACTCGTTGGCGCTCTTGCCGATGCGCTGGGTCAGCATGACCAGTTGGCCCACGGCCGAGAGCTCGGCCGCCGAGGCCCCGCCCTGGAGCTTCAGCGACGAGATCGTGTCCGCGGTTTCAAGCAGGTCCGCGCTCTGGCGGTTGATGGCCCGCAGGGCACGACCGACCTGGGTCAGTGTCTTCTGCTGGCCCATCACGATGTTGGCGTTCCTCTCGGCCCGGTCCACCTGGGGCAGCAGCGCATCCACCTGCTCCTGCAGCGCCGAGGGCGCGGCCGTCAGCTCGCTGTCGCCGTTCTTCAGGCCGCGCACGTTGCGCGCCAGCACGCCGATGCTGTCCTGGACCTCGGCGAAGGCGCCGGCATTGCCCACCAGCGCTTGTGATACCGACTTGGCCAGCCGCTGCGACTGCGTGCCGGCCTGGCCCGCCGCGGCCACCTGCACGGCGCTGCGGCTGCTGCTGTTGAGCGCCAGGAAGGCGGTGATCAGCAGGCCGATCAGGCCCACGGCGAAGATCGCCACCAGCAGCCGCTGCTGGCGCTCGATGGGCCACAGGCCGACCACGGGCAAGCCGCTGCTGAAGGTGCTGGGCTCGCCTCCGTCCTGGCTCGGATGTCGGCTTTCTGCGAAGTCGGCTGCCAGCTCGGAAGGCGCGGCCTCCGAGATGATGGACGAATCGCCCGCGTCGGGACGCCCGGCCTCGGCCGCTGCCGTGGATTGGCCCAGGCGCACCGTCACTTCCATCGGGTTGGATGGCGGTGAGAGCTCGTCGAAGGCCGGCGGCTTGGCAACGGCCGTCGCGGCTTCGGGTTTGTTGCGGCTGCTGCCGCCGATCCTGTCAAGCAAGCTCATGGAATCCTCTGCGTATTCGGGGTGCCGCGGACCGGATTGCGTCCGGCCTGCGCACGCCGTCGTGCTCGTGCACCGCTCATGCGGCGATCGCCAGGAACTGCTCGTGGCGGGCCAGCGCCACGAGGTCGATTTCCTGCCATCGCCGGCCATCGGCATCGGTCCACTGCGCACCGGCGAAGGCCGGGCGCGGAGCCGGGTCGGCCGGCTCCGGGGTGAGTTGGTCGGCACTGCGCAAACCGGCCAGGCGATCGACGAAGACGGCGCAATGCGGCCCTTGCTGGACGTTGAAGGCCAGCAGTTGTGCGCCGTCCTTCACCGCATCAGGCAACAGCGGCGCGCGCAGGCCCAGGAACGCTGCCAGGTCGACCACCCCATGCAGGCCGCCGCGCAGGTTGGCCACGCCCATGAACCAGTGCAGGGTGTGCGGCACGGGCATCAGGCTGCTGACCGGGAAGATCTCGCCGGCCGAGGGCAGCGGCACGAGCAAGCCCTGTCCGGCGCACTCGATGGCCAGCCACTTGGCAACCTGGGTCTCGGTTCGGGCCTGGGCCAGCCGTTCAGCCAGCCGGGCCTGCAGTTCTCGGAGTGCGTCGCGGTTGGCCATCGACCGGGCGGTTAGTCGAAAGCCCTGATCTTGGCGATCAATTCGTCGCCATTGACCGGCTTGACGATGTAGTCACAGGCGCCTTGCCGCATGCCCCAGACCTTGTCGGTTTCCTGGTTCTTGCTGGTGCACATGATCACCGGCACACCCTGGAAGCGCGGGTCCCGCGTGATGCTGCGCGTGAGCTGGAAACCGTTCTGCCCGGGCATCACCACGTCCATCAGGATGAGGTCGGGCCTTTCTTCACCCAGCCGACGCATCGCCTCTTCGCCGTTCTCGGCAGTGCGCACCGTGTAGCCGCGCTTGCCCAGCAACTCCGAGAGGTGGTGCAGTTCGGTCTTCGAGTCGTCGACGACGAGGATCTTCTGGATCGGCATCAAAGGGTCCTTGCGCGGGAATCAGGCAGTCCAGGCTGGGCGGGCGACGCGCCGCTCGGAAGCGTCACGTCACGGGGCGGCGGAACAGGTCTACCGCGCGCAACAACTGCTCCTTCGTGAAGGGCTTGGTGAGGTAGTCCTGCGAGCCGACCATGCGGCCCCGGGCCTTGTCGAAGAGACCATCCTTGGAAGACAGCATGATGACCGGAACGTGCGCGAAACGGGGGTTCCGTTTGATGATTGCGCACGTCTGGTAACCATCTAGCCGGGGCATCAGGATGTCGCAGAAGATCAGTTCGGGTAGGTGGTCGTTGACCTTGGACAGGGCATCGAAGCCGTCATCGGCCAGAAGCACCTAGTGCCCGCCCTGGCGCAGGAAGATCTCGGCGCTGCGGCGGATGGTGTTGCTGTCATCGATGACCAGCACGCGGGCACCCACCGCTTCGGCTGCGGGCATGGCCGCCGGCACGGCGCTCTCTTCTACCGCCTCAGGCCCTAGGTCTTCCAAGCGCAGTTCTCCCAATGACGCATGTCGGCGAAACGGGCCGCCGGGCGGCCGGTCTCAGATCTGGACCATCTCGAAG
>CAIJPE010000172.1 GCA_903822435.1 uncultured beta proteobacterium
ACACGGGCAAGATCTATCAGGCGCTGGTCATCGGCGACTGGCCCGAGAAGCTCAAGGTCATCGACCTGCCCCTGCACAAGGCCACCGACGGTGCCGGCGGGCGCAACGTGCGCGTGGTCGACGCAGCGCACGAAGACGGCCGGCGCTCGATCACGCTGGTGCGGGTGGCCCGCCGTTTCGGCAACTTCACGCTCCTGGACGTCACCATCAAGACCGGCCGCACGCACCAGATCCGCGTGCACCTGGCCCACAGCGGCCACCCCATCGTGGGCGACCCGAAATACGGCGACTTCGCCCTCAACAAGGCGCTGGCCCGCTCGCACGGTGCCCAGCGGATGTTCCTGCACGCCGCGCAGCTGAGCTTCGCCCACCCTGCCAGCGCCGAACGGATCACCCTGCACGCGCCCTTGCCGGCCGATTGCCAGGCCTTGCTCGAACGCCTGGCGTGAGTTCGCTTGCAGGCTCCGAGGGTGCGCTGGCCGGTGGCTTTTTGCGCCACACTTGCGGCCGATGAAAACCCGCCGCTTCGAGCTCGTCGTCTTCGATTGGGATGGCACTCTCTTCGACAGCACCACGCTGATCGTGCGCTGCATCCAGCAGGCCTGCCGCGACATCGGCGTGGCCGTGCCCAGCGACGAGGCCGCGGCCTACGTCATCGGCCTGGGGCTGCACGATGCCCTGCAGCACGCCGTGCCCGGCCTGCCGCCCGATCGCTACCCCGAGCTCGGCCGCCAGTACCGCCACCACTACCTGGCCAACCAGCACGAACTGGTGCTCTTCCCGGGCACGCTGGACATGCTGCGCGGGCTGAAGGATCGCCACCACCTGCTGGCCGTGGCCACGGGCAAGAACCGCCGCGGCCTGGACGAAGCGCTGACGCACTCGCAGCTGCACGGCATGTTCGACGCCACACGCACGGCCGACGAGACCGCCAGCAAGCCCGACCCGCGCATGCTGCACGAGCTGATGGCCGAGTTCGGCATCGCGCCCGAGCGCACGTTGATGATCGGCGACACCACGCACGACCTGTTGATGGCGGCCAACGCCGGAACGCCGCGCGTGGCCGTGAGCTACGGCGCCCACGAGCCCGAGGCCTTCGACGCCCATGGCCCGCTTTTCGTGGCCCCCAGCATGCCGGCGCTGCACGCCTGGCTGGCCGAACACGCGTGACGGCGCCGGGCACGCCTTCGGCCGATGACGGCGAACGACTGGTCGCCAGTGCGTCACTTCAGGAGTCGGGCACGGCATTCGTCTGGGACGTCCTGGAATTCGGGCGGCCGGCAAGGGCCTTCGTGCTGAGGTTCCAGGGCGCGTTGCGGGCCTACGTCAACCGTTGCCTGCACGTGCCCACCGAGATGGACTGGCAGCCCGGCGAGTTCCTGGACAGCGACAAGCGCTTCATCATCTGTTCGATCCATGGCGCGAGCTACGAGCCGGCCGACGGTCGCTGCGTGGGCGGGCCTTGCGGCCGCGGGCGCCTGACGGCCATCCGGGTGGTCGAACGCGCCGGTGAGGTGTATTGGTATCCTTCCCGCGATATCCGGCCGCCACGGCCCGCCGGCCCGGCCCCCGCAAGCTCCGCCACGAGTCCCCCATGAATCCCGAAGACCCCACGCAGCCGACGGCTGCGAGCCCGAACGCGCAGAGCCCCGCCCAGGTGCAAGCCGCGCCCCCCGCGCAGACGCTGGCCGGGATCGAGCGCGCCCTGGAGCGGGTGGCCGCCGATCTGCTGCGGGACCGCCAGAGCGAGCGCCGCTGGCGCGTCTTCTTCCGGCTGGCCTGGCTCGGCGTGGCGCTGGTGCTGGTGGCCATCGCCTGGACCCACCGGACCCTGCCCAACGCCGGCAACGGGCCCCACACCGCGCTGGTCGAGCTGCGCGGAGAGATCGCCAGCGACACCGAAGCCAGCGCCGAACTGCTGATCACGGCACTCAAGGCGGCCTTCGAGGACAGCGAATCGCAGGCCGTGGTCCTGCGCATCAACTCACCCGGCGGCAGCCCGGTGCAAAGCGGCATCGTCAACGACGAGATCAAGCGCCTGAAGGCCAAGCACAAGAAGAAGCTGTATGTGGTGGTCGAGGAGGTCTGCGCCTCGGGGGCTTACTACATCGCGGTGGCGGCCGACGAGATCTATGTCGACAAGGCCAGCATCGTGGGCAGCATCGGCGTGCTGATGGACGGGTTCGGCTTCGACGGCATCATGGCCAAGGTGGGCGTGGACCGGCGGCTGCTGACGGCGGGCGAGAACAAGGCCATGCTCGACCCGTTCAGCCCCGTCAACCCGCGGCACAAGGCGCTGGCGCAGGCCACCATCGACCAGATCCACCGCCAGTTCATCGCCGTGGTCAAGGAAGGCCGTGGCGCCCGCCTGAAAGAAAACCGGGACACCTTCTCGGGCCTGTACTGGAACGGCGAAGAAGCCGTCAAGCTCGGTCTGGTGGACGGCCTGGGCAACCTCGACTACGTGGCGCGGGAGATCGTCAAGGCCGAGGACATCATCGACTACACGCCGCACGACAACGTGGCCGAGCGCCTGGCCAAGCGCTTCGGCGCCAGCCTGGGCGCCGGGGCGATCAAGGCGCTGCGCGAGCTCGCTCCGCTGCGGTGATCGAGCGCTCCCTGGGCGAACGCGTGGCGGTGGCCGCGCAGCACCTGCTGCCCAAGCAGGCTCTCACATCGGTCGCTGGTGCCTTCGCGCAATCCAGGGGCGGCGCGTTGACGACGGCCTTCATCCGCTGGTTCATCCGGCGCTACCGGGTGGACATGCGCGAGGCCGCGGCATCCGACCCCGAGGCCTATCCCACCTTCAACGCCTTCTTCACGCGGGCCCTGCGCGAGGGCGTTCGCCCGCTGGCCGGCAGCGAACTGGTGTGCCCGGTGGACGGCGCGATCAGCCAGCTCGGGGCGATCCGCGACGGGCAGATCCTGCAGGCCAAGGGCCATGACTACAGCGCCACCGCGCTGCTGGGTGGCGATTCCGCGCTGGCGGCGCACTTCCATGGCGGCCATTTCGCCACCATCTATCTCAGCCCGCGCGACTACCACCGCATCCACATGCCGCAGGCCGGGCGCCTGATGCGCATGATCCACGTGCCGGGCGATCTCTTCTCGGTCAACCCTGCCACCGCGCGCGGCGTGCCGGGCCTGTTTGCGCGCAACGAGCGCGTGGTGTGCGTCTTCGATGGACACCGCGGGCCTTGGGTGCTGGTGCTGGTGGGGGCGACGATCGTGGGCAGCATGGCCACGGTCTGGCATGGGGTGGTGAATCCGCCCCGGCCGGGCACCGTGCGCTCATGGGCCTACGAAGACCGCGACATCGTGCTGCGCCAGGGCGAAGAGATGGGCCGTTTCCAGCTGGGCAGCACCGTGGTGCTGCTGTGGCCGGCCGGCTCGCTGGCCTTCGATCCGGCGTGCACGCCGGGCGCTTCGGTCCGCATGGGGCAGGCCCTGGGCCAGTGGCGCTGAAGGCCGGCCCGGGCCCAGGCAGTCAACCCATCGGCGGAATGCGCAGCGCCTGGCCCGGGTAGATCTTGTCCGGGCTGCTGAGCATGGGCTTGTTGGCCTCGAAGATGGCCGGGTACTTGTTGGCGTCCCCGTAGTACTTGCGCGCAATGTGCGACAGGTTGTCGCCCGATGCCACCACGTGGAACTGCGACTCCGGCTCGGGGGCATCGACCGTCATCAAGTCGTTGACAGCCTCCACGCCCTGCACGTTGCCGCAGCACAGCAGCACCTTTTCCTTGGTGGCCTGATCGGGCACCACACCCGAGACCGTGACCGTGGCCGTGGGCGCGTCGAAGGCCACGGACAGCCCGCTGACCCCCAGGTCCTGCGTCTGCACGTACTGGGCGATGGCCGCCCCGGCCGCGTCGCTGAGGGCCGCGACGTTCTCGGGCGTCGGGGCCGTGGCGGCGGTGGCTTGCGCCTCCTTGACCGAGCTGTGGCCCAGGAGTTTCTCGCCTGCTTCCTTGATGAACGACATCAATCCCATGCACTTCTCCGTTTTGGGTCGTGGTTGTGAATCCTAGGATCTTAGGCGTCCGGGGCTCCTGGAGACCCTGTCCCCAAGCAGGGGCTGCAGGGCCCACCGTTGTCGATCACAGCCCCGCTTTCGGGCTTCATCATGCGCTCAACCTCGTCATTCCCCCGTTTCCCGTGGTGCCACTTCGCCGCAATCGGCCTGTCCGGGTTGCTGACCCTGCTCGCCGTGCCCGGTGCCCAGGCTGCCGAGGGCAAGTTGCTCCTGACCGGTGGCGTGAGCACCATCGACGGCGCGGCGGGCGGCGGCTTGACGCCCTGGGCCGTGACCGGCACCTACGCCACCGCCGGCCAGTGGGGTGCCTCGGCCTACGTCACGCGGGTGGCCACGCAGGACTACGGTCTCTCGGTGGCCGGCGTGGCCCTGGGCTTCAACGACCGCATCGAGTTCTCGCTGGCCGCCCAGGATTTCGACACCCGTGACAACCTGGCCGCCCTGGGCCTGGCCGGCCTGCACCTGAAACAGAGCATCGCCGGTCTGAAGGTGCGCCTGTGCGGTGACGCGGTGCTGGACAGCGACCGCTGGCAGCCGCAGGTGGCGCTGGGCGTGCTGCACAAGCGGGCCGATGCCGGCGCGCTGGCACCCACGCTGACCGGTGCGCTGGGTGCGCACGAGAGCGGCACGGAGGTGTACCTCAGCGCCACGAAACTGCTGCTCGCTCAAGGGCTGCTGGTCAACCTGACCCTGCGTTCCACGCAGGCCAACCAGGGCGGGCTGCTCGGCTTCGGCGGCGCCCAGGCCGAAGGCGCCCGGCTGCACGCCGAAGGCTCCGTGGCCTTTCTGGTCAACCGCCACCTGGCCCTGGGCGCCGAGATCCGCACCAAGCCCGACAACCTCAACCAGAGCGCCCTGGGTGCGGGTGCCCTCAAGGAAGACACGTGGACCGACGCCTTCGTGGCGTGGGCGCCGAACAAGGCGGTATCGCTGACGCTGGCCTGGGTCGACCTGGGTCACATCGTTCCGGCGTTGCAGCCGCGGCGCCAGACGGGTGCATACCTTTCGGCCCAGATTGCCCATTGACTCTGTCGGAGACACTGCCATGAATGCCAAGCTCCTCGGTCTGCTGGCCGCCTGCCTGATGTGCGCTGCCTTGTCGGCGCGCGCCGAAGCCACCCTTTATGCCGCCCTGGGCGAACGCGCCGGCATCGCGGGGCTGGCCGAAGACCTGGTGGGCCGGTTGAAGTCAGACTCGCGCACCAAGGTCTTCTTCAAGGACACCAACGCCAAGAACCTGGCCGAACAACTGCGCGACCAGGTCTGCGCGGTGGTCGGCGGGCCCTGCGTGTACGAAGGTGCGACCATGGCCAAGTCGCACGCCGACCTGGGCATCGGCATGGCCGACTACCTGGCAGTCGTGGAGTTGCTGCAGGACGCGATGGACGCGAAGCATCTGCCGTTCAGCGTCCAGAACGACGTGCTGGCGCGGCTCGCGCCGATGTACCGCGACATCGTGACCCGCTGAATCAGCCGCCGGGCGCACGGCCCGGCGCCTCGACCAGCAGCCCGCGGGTCTCGATGAAGCTCACCACCGCGGCCAGGCCCTGGCGGGTGCGCAGGTTCGTCATGACATAGGGGCGCGACTTCGCGTGGTCAGGCCGCATGCGGCGGGTGTCGGCTTCCATCACCTCCAGGCTGGCGCCCACGTAGGGTGCCAGGTCGGTCTTGTTGATGACGAAGAGGTCGCTCTTCGTGATGCCGGGGCCGCCCTTGCGCGGGATCTTCTCGCCGGCGGCCACGTCGATGACGTAGATCGTCAAGTCGCTGAGCTCGGGGCTGAAGGTGGCTGCCAGGTTGTCGCCGCCGGACTCGATGAAGACGATGTCGGCGTCTGGGAATTTCTCGAGCATGCGGTCCACCGCCTCGAGGTTGATCGAGGCGTCTTCGCGGATGGCGGTATGCGGGCAGCCGCCGGTCTCGACCCCCACGATGCGCTCGGGCGCCAGCGCGCCGGCCACGGTCAGCAAGCGCTGGTCTTCCTTGGTGTAGATGTCGTTGGTGACGACCACCAGGTCCCAGCGCTCGCGCATGGTCTTGCACAGCATTTCCACCAGCGTGGTCTTGCCCGAACCCACCGGGCCGCCGACGCCCACGCGCAACGGGGGCAGCTTCTTGGTGCGGCGGGCGATCGAATGCAGGGGTGAGCTCATGCCACGCATGATGCACGAAGCGTGCGCGCGGCCCCCGGGGCTCACTTCAAGGTGTAGCCCCGGGCGTCCATGCAGGCTTCGACCGCGCGCTGGAAGACGCTGGCGTCGGCCATGGCGGCGGGCTGGGTGGTTGCCCAGCGGTTGCAGGCCTGGCGGTCGGCCTCGGTCTGCTGGGGGCTCTGACCGTTGCGCGGGTAGATGACCGGGTCGGGACGGGCGCTGTAGGTGGGCGACGGCGGCACGATCACCGTGGTCGAGGGCGGCACGGGCATGGGCTCGCCGTACACCACCAGGGGCGGCGGCGGGCCGTAGATCAGCGGCGGCGCGAGCAGGAGGCCCAGGCCCAGCCCGACGCCGAAGCCCCATCCTCCGCCGTAGTAGACGTGGCCGCGCCCCGGGCCGCCCCAGCCGTGGCCGTAGCCGTGGTGACCACCCCCATAGGCCTGCGCGCCCAGGGCGGTGGCGCCGAGCAGCGTGGCCAGGGTCAGGGCGCGGGCCGCAGTCCGCAAGCGCAGTGCAGTGCTCATGGCGATCTCCTTCAAAACCCGCATCATGCCCCTTCGGGCGGTTTCATGTTGCTTCACGACCGAAACAGCCGGGAGTACTGCGTCTCGTGCTGGGCGCTGAGGATGGCGAGCATCGGCGTGTGGGCTTGACGATCGTCCTCGGGCAATGCCAGGGCCAACTCGACGACGGGCGGTATCTCGCGTGCCAGCCGAGACAGCATGCGTTGCGCGGCCGCCTGCCCCAGCGGCACGGCCTTCATGGCCGACTGCGCCATGTTCTCGGCCCAGCCCCAGGCAAAGGCCAGCAGGGTGTCGCGCGGCGTGGCGCCGGCCAGCACGCAGGCCAGCGCATAGGCCGTGGGCCATGCCGGCGCTCCAGGCAGGGCAGCCAGGGTCGCCAGCCGCGGGTCGGCGGCGTGGGGGCCGTTGCGCAGCCAGTCCAGCAGCGAG
Organism: uncultured beta proteobacterium; assembly: GCA_903822435.1. Classification (GTDB taxonomy): domain Bacteria; phylum Pseudomonadota; class Gammaproteobacteria; order Burkholderiales; family Burkholderiaceae_C; genus Rubrivivax. Next base: position 7,143 of record CAIJPE010000172.1, read on the forward strand.
CGGCCCATCTGCTCGGTCTGTGCGCGCAATTCGGCCGATTCGCGCGTCTGCCGCAGCCAGGCGTTGATCCCGCCCGCACGGACTGCGTCACCGGCCTCCCAGGCCCGGCAGGCCTCGGCCAGGGCCGGCAGGTCGCTGCGGGCCAGGCTCAACCGAAGTTGCGCGAGCAGCCAGTCGCCGGCCAGGGCCTCGGTGTGGGCCAGGCCGGCTTCGACAGCAGCTTCCAGCCCTTCGGAGTAGCTGAACCCACCCACCGGCAGGGCCGGCGAAGCCAGCCACAGCAATTGCAGCAACGTGCTGGCGGGTGTGGGAGGCGCTTCAGTGCCCGTGGCCGCCATGCTGCTCGTGATCGTGATCGTGATCGTGCTTGTGGCCGTGGCCATGATCGTGGCCTGCGTGCGCGGCAGGCTCGGCAGGGTCATGACCGTGCCCGTGGCCCGCATGGCCTTCGGCCGCATAGGCGCCGGACTCGGGTTCGAAGGGGGCGTCTTCGGCGCTCACGATCAGGTGCATGCGCTGCAGCATCTCGGCCAGCACGTGGTCGGGCTCCAGCTTCAGGTGATCGGGCTTGAGTTCCACCGCCACGTGCCGGTTGCCCAGGTGGTAGGCGGCACGCATCAGGTCGCTGGGCTGGCCGTGGTGCGGGCAATGCCGTACCACCAACACTGGCTGCGGTGCGGCATCCACCAGCACCA
>CAIJPE010000173.1 GCA_903822435.1 uncultured beta proteobacterium
AGCGCGTCGAGCACGGCCGCACAGAAGATCCCGATGGCCGCCGCCTCGAAGCGGGCGTTCATGGCCATGACGATGGAGTAGAAGCCCGCGAACAGCGCGGCCAGCGTCACGGCGTTTGGGAGCACGTAGATGCCCCTGCGCCGCAACCGCTGGGACTGCCCGCGGTCCTCGTCGGACATGGACTCGTCCGCCGCAGCCGAGGCGGCGACAGGCCCACGCACCGGTTCATCGGACATCAGTTGCGGCTCTTGTCGACCAGCTTGTTGGCCTTGATCCACGGCATCATGGCGCGCAGCTTCTCGCCCACCACCTCGATGGAATGCTCGGAGGTCAGGCGGCGGCGCGACAGCAGCGTCGGGGCGCCGGCACGGTTTTCCAGGATGAAGCTCTTGGCGTACTCGCCGGTCTGGATGTCCTTGAGCACCTCCTTCATGACCTTCTTGGTCTCGTCGGTGACGATGCGCGGCCCCGTCACGTACTCGCCGTATTCAGCGTTGTTGGAGATCGAGTAGTTCATGTTGGCGATGCCGCCTTCGTAGATCAGGTCCACGATGAGCTTGAGCTCGTGCAGGCACTCGAAGTAGGCCATTTCGGGCGCATAGCCCGCTTCCACCAGCGTCTCGTAGCCGGCCTTGATCAGCTCGACGGTGCCGCCGCACAGCACGGCCTGCTCGCCGAAGAGGTCGGTCTCGGTTTCTTCTCGGAAGTTGGTCTCGATGATCCCGGCCTTGCCGCCGCCGTTGGCCGCCGCGTAGCTCAGGGCCATGTCGCGCGCCTTGCCGCTCTTGTCGGCGTGCACGGCGATCAGGTGCGGCACGCCGCCGCCCTGGGTGTAGGTGTTGCGCACGGTGTGGCCGGGGGCCTTGGGCGCGACCATCCACACGTCGAGGTCTTCACGCGGCACGACCTGGCCGTAGTGCACGTTGAAGCCGTGGGCGAAGGCCAGCGAGGCGCCCTTGCGGATGTGCGGCTCGACGTCGTTCTTGTAGACGGCACCGATCTGCTCGTCGGGCAGCAGGATCATCACGACGTCGGCGTCCTTGACCGCATCGGCCACCTCGGCGACCTTCAGCCCGGCGCGCTCGACCTTGGACCAGCTCGCGCCGCCGCGGCGCAGGCCCACCGTGACCTTCACGCCGCTGTCGTTCAGGTTCTGCGCGTGGGCATGACCCTGCGAACCGTAGCCGATGATGGTGACGTTCTTGCCCTTGATGAGGCTCAGATCGGCGTCCTTGTCGTAATAGACCTTCATGGTTCTCTCCTAAAAATCAGTGATGTGGAAGGGATGTGAGCGGGTTCAGACCCTGAGGATCCGCTCGCCGCGTCCGATCCCGCTGGCCCCGGTGCGCACCGTCTCCAGGATCGCGGCGCGGTCGATGGCCACCAGGAAGGCGTCCAGCTTGGCCGAATCGCCGGTGAGCTCGATCGTGTAGCTCTTCTCGGTGACGTCGATGATGCGGCCGCGGAAGATCTCGGCCATGCGCTTCATCTCTTCGCGCTCCTTGCCCACGGCGCGAACCTTGATGAGCATCAGTTCGCGCTCGGTGAAGCTGCCCTCGGTCAGGTCGACCACCTTGACCACCTCGATCAGACGGTTGAGGTGCTTGGTGATCTGCTCGATGACTTCGTCGCTGCCTGTGGTGACGATGGTCATGCGGGACAGCGAGGCGTCCTCGGTGGGCGCCACGGTCAGGCTCTCGATGTTGTAGCCCCGGGCGGAAAACAGCCCGACGACGCGCGATAGGGCTCCGGGCTCGTTTTCGAGCAGCACGGCAATGATGTGTTTCATGGTGGGTGTCGTCCTGCGCGCTCTTCAGGACCGGAGCGGTAACCCCGGGCCTTTGGCCACGCTGTGCGAGTTGAAGTCAAGTTGCCTTGCGGCGCCTGGTCTGTGGGCAGACCGATCGAGCGGGCTGAAGCGGCAGGCCTGCCGGCGCAGGGGCGGCGCGGTAACGCCGGCCCTGCCCGGAAAGCCGGGCCGTCACAGGTCCTCGGAACCCAGCAGCATCTCCGAAATGCCCTTGCCCGCCTTGACCATTGGCCAGACGTTCTCGGATTGGTCGGTGCGCACGTCGAGGAACACCGTGCGGTCCTTCAGGGCGATGGCTTCGCGCAGGGCGCCTTCCACGTCCCCCGGCTTCTCCACCAGCAGGCCGACGTGGCCGTAGGCCTCGGCCAGCTTCACGAAGTCGGGCAAGGCGTCCATGTAGCTGTGCGAGTAGCGGCCACCGTAGTCCAGCTGCTGCCACTGCCGCACCATGCCCAGGTATCGGTTGTTCAGCGAGACGATCTTCACCGGCGTGTTGTATTGCTTGCAGGTGGAGAGTTCCTGGATGCACATCTGGATGGAGCCTTCGCCCGTGACGCAGAAGACGTCGGCTTCGGGCTTGGCCAGCTTGATGCCCATGGCGTAGGGCAGGCCCACGCCCATCGTGCCCAGGCCACCGGAGTTGATCCAGCGCCGCGGCTCCTCGAATCGGTAGTACTGGGCGGCCCACATCTGGTGCTGGCCGACATCGGAGGTGATGTAGGCGTCGCGGTCGCGGGTAAGCTGCCAGAGCTTCTCGACCACCATCTGCGGCTTGATCACGTCCAGGCTGGGCTTGTAGGCCAGGCAGTCGCGCTTGCGCCACTCGTTGATCTGGTTCCACCACGCCGCCAAGGCCGCCGGGTCGGTGCGGGTCTGGGCCTCGCGGATCTGCGCGATCAGCTCCAGCAGCACTTCCTTGACGTCGCCGACGATGGGGATGTCGACCTTCACGCGCTTGGAGATCGATGAAGGATCGATGTCGACGTGGATGATCTTGCGTGCCACCGAGGCAAAGTGCGCCGGGTTGCCGATCACGCGGTCGTCGAAGCGCGCGCCGACCGCCAGCAGGACGTCGCAGTTCTGCATCGTCATGTTGGCTTCATAGGTGCCGTGCATGCCCAGCATGCCCAGGAACTTGGGGTCGCTGGCGGGCATGGCGCCCAGGCCCATGAGCGTGTTGGTGCAGGGGTAGCCCAGCAGGTCGGCCAGTTGCCGCAACTCTTGCGAGGCATTGCCCAGGATGACGCCGCCACCCGTGTAGATATAAGGGCGCCGGGCCTGCAGCAGCAAGTGCACGGCCTTGCGGATCTGCCCGCCGTGGCCCTTGCGCACGGGGTTGTAGGACCGCAGCTCGACGGTCTCGGGGTAGTGGAAGGGCGCGGTCTTGAGCGAGACGTCCTTGGGGATGTCGACGACCACCGGGCCCGGACGCCCCGTGCGCGCGATGTGGAAGGCCTTTTTCAGCGTCAGCGCCAGGTCCTTGACATCCTTGACCAGGAAGTTGTGCTTGACGATGGGCCGCGTGATGCCGACCGTGTCGCACTCCTGGAAGGCGTCCAGGCCGATGGCCGGCGTGGGGACCTGTCCCGTGATGATCACCATCGGGATGGAGTCCATGTAGGCGGTCGCGATGCCGGTGACGGCGTTGGTGACGCCCGGGCCCGAGGTGACCAGCGCCACGCCCACCTCGCCGGTGGCGCGGGCATAGCCGTCGGCGGCGTGCACGGCGGCCTGTTCGTGGCGCACCAGCACGTGCTGGATGGTGTTCTGCTTGTAGAGCGCGTCGTAGATGTACAACACGGCGCCACCGGGGTAGCCCCACAGGAACTGGACGTTCTCGGCCTGCAGGCAGCGGACCAGGATTTCAGAACCGTTGGGGTCGGCCGCGGGGGCCTCGGGGGCGGTGTGTGGCGCTGCGGCCGCGACGGGCGCACGCTTGAGCTCAGGGCTGGAGAGATCCATGTCGAACCTTTGCGAATTTCTCTGACGAAAATCGATCGGTGCACCTCTTGCACGCCCTCGTGAGGCGGATTCGGTGCCGTGAAGCCCTGGGGATCTGGCCGGCGCGCGCCGGGCGCGGGAGCCAAAACCTTGCGGCGGGGCAAACTTCTCGCGAAGCCTCGCATTATGCACGGCCGCGGAGCGCCTTGAACATCCCTGCGGCACAGGGGCGGTGCAATGACATAATCCTGCGCGCTCGAACCGGGCGCAGCCCTGACCCTCGCGTTGGCCACCGACAAAGAACTTTCGGACTTTCTCAAGAGCGTCGAGAAACGCGCATTCAAGCGCACGGTGTACGCGGTCCGCAGCGACGACGCTGCGCTCGACATCGTCCAGGACGCCATGATCCGTCTGGCCGAAAAGTACGCCGATCGCCCCTCGGCAGAGTTGCCGCTGGTCTTCCAGCGCATCCTCTCGAACGCCACCATGGACTGGTTCCGGCGCGAGAAGGTGCGCGGCGCCGTCATGCAGAACCTTTCCGACTTCGACACCTCGAAGGACGACGGGGAATTCGATCTGCTGGAGACTCTGCACGCGCTCGAAGACACGCTGGGCACCGAAAGCGCGGCAGACGCCGTCTCGCGGGCACAAATCCTGCGCGTGATCGATACCGAGGTGGCAGAACTTCCTGCGCGTCAACGGGAAGCGTTCTTGCTTCGTTACTGGGAGGAATTCGACGTGGCCGAGACCGCGACGGTCATGGGTTGCTCCGAGGGCAGCGTGAAGACGCATTGCTCCCGGGCAGTACACACGTTGGCGAAGGCCCTTCGAGCCAAGGGGATCACGCGATGAATACGAGCCGTCATAACGACCACACGCTGGAAGCCCGCCTGGGCGCGCAATTTACGGTGGCCTTGTCTCGTCAAGCCGATGGTTTGCCGCACGACGTGACCGAAAGGCTGCGCTTCGCACGCGAGCAGGCGCTTTCGGCTGCTCGCGCGGCGCGGGCCACCGTGGCCGTTCCCGTCGCGGCATCGGGCGTCGTGATGACAGGCAACGGCACGCTCGGCGGCTTCGTTCCGTGGTGGCAGCGGGCGGCCTCGGTCGCGCCGTTGGTGCTCCTGGTGGTCGGCCTGCTGATGATCGACCGCTGGTCGATGCGCGAGCAGGTGGTGGCGGCGGCTGAATTCGACGCCCAACTTCTGGCAGACGATCTGCCGCCCGCGGCTTTCAGCGACCCTGGCTTCGCAGAATTCCTGCGTTCTGGGCCAACCCCGTGACCGGGCTGCGCTTCACCAGAACCCTTTGCGCCTTCCTGGGCGCCTGCTGCCTGGCGATGGCCGCCCACGCAGCCACCGAGCGCGGCACCACCTGGGCGTCTCTGACGCCTGCCCAGCAGCAGGCGCTGGCCCCGCTGCAGAACGACTGGGCCAAGCTCGAGCCGAACCGGCGTGCCAAATGGCTGGAACTGTCGGCCCGATTTCCGTCCATGCCTCTGGAAGAGCGGCATCGCGTGCAGGCACGCATGGCCGAATGGGTGCGGCTGACCCCGGCCGAACGGACACGCGCCCGCATGCAGTTCCAGGAAGTCCGGCAGCTGCCCGCTGAAGAGCGACAGGCCAAGTGGCAGGCCTACCAGGCCTTGACCGAGGAAGAGCGGCTCCAGCTGGCGGCGCGCTCCAAACACGCCGCCAAGTCAAGCACGGCGGACGCTTCCGCAGGCAACTCCGAAGGTCACCCGGTGGCCTTGGGGGACGGCGCAAGTGCCAGGAGAGTCGGCGGCGCGGCCCCAAACCGGGCCGTTGCGCCCATCGTGGTGCAAGCCCACCCGGGTGCCACCACCTCCACCATGACGACCAGGCAGGCAAAGACGCAGCCCCTACCGCGTGACGTGCCCAAGATTGCCGCCACACCCGGCTATGTCGATCCCGCCACCCTGTTGCCCAAGCACGGCCCGCAAGGCACCGCCGGCGGCGATTCGGCAGACCCGCACTGACCCCACCCCGGCCTCGCGCCGCGCGACCCGATGTCTCCTTCCCTGATGGCCCACCCTGGCCCCGAGCCCGAAGCTCTGAAGGCGCCTCCGCTGCACCGGCGGCTGGCCTGCTTCCTGTACGAGGGCGTCCTGCTGTTCGGCGTGGTCATGGCCGCCGGGTTCGTCTATGGCACGCTGACCCAGCAGCGGCATGCCCTGGTGGGCACCTGGGGCCTGCAGGCGGTGATCTTCGTCGTCCTCGGTTTCTATTTCGTCTACTGCTGGTCGGGCCGGGGGCAGACCCTGGCGATGCAGACCTGGCACATCCGGTTGGTCGGGCGCGACGGCGCTCCGGTTTCGCGGCTGCGCGCTTTCTGCCGCTATCTCCTGTCGTGGCTGTGGTTCCTGCCGGCGCTGGTGGGCGTGGAGCTCGCGGGCCTGAAGGGACCGGGGCCGACGTTCACGGCCATGGCTGCGGGCGTGCTGGCGTATGCGGGGCTGGCCTGGCTGCACCCGAAGGGCCAGTACCTGCACGATGAACTCTGCGGAACCCGCCTGATTCCGTGGGCCCCGGCCCGCGCGCCATGAGCACGCCGGGCACGGAGGGCAGTCCCCTGAGCGCCCCAGGCCTGCGCCTGTGCGTGTATTGCGGGTCGCGCCCGGGCGAACAGCCCGCCTATGCCGCTGCGGCGCGCGCCATCGGCACCGAGATCGGCCGGCGCGGCTGGACCCTGGTCTACGGTGGCGGCAACGTCGGCCTGATGGGCGAAGTGGCCGATGCGGCGCTGGCTGGCGGTGCAACGGTGATCGGCGTGATTCCCGAATCGCTGAAGGCACGCGAAGTCGCCCACCTGGGCCTGACCGAGTTGCACGTGGTGCCCGACATGCACGTGCGCAAGCAGATGATGGCCGAGCGGGCCGACGCCTTCCTGGCGCTGCCGGGCGGCATCGGAACGCTGGAAGAGCTCTTCGAGGTGTGGACCTGGCGGCAGCTGGGCTACCACGCCAAGCCGATCGGCCTGCTCAACGTGCAGCGCTACTTCGACGATCTGCTGAGCTTCATGCAAGTCACGCTCGACGAGGGGTTTCTCTCGTCGCAACAGCACGGCAACCTGCAGGTGGGAACCTCCGCAGAGCAGTTGCTCGATCAGCTGGCAGCCCTGGCGCGGCCCGCCACCGGCGGCATCGACTACTCGCGCATCTGAAGCCGCACGGGCGGCCCTGCGGGACGGCCTAGACGGCGGCCGCGCCCGTCTCGCCGGTGCGGATGCGCACCACCTGATCGACGGTCGTCACAAAGATCTTGCCGTCGCCGATCTTGCCGGTCTTGGCGGCCTTGACGATGGCTTCGATGCAACGGTCGACGTCGTCGTCCTTCACCACCACCTCGACCTTGACCTTCGGCAGGAAATCGACCACGTACTCGGCGCCCCGGTAGAGCTCGGTATGGCCCTTTTGCCGGCCGAATCCCTTGACCTCGGTGACGGTGAGGCCCGAAACCCCGACGTCGCCCAGGGCCTCACGGACTTCCTCGAGCTTGAAGGGCTTGATGATGGCGGTGATCTGCTTCATGAGGGACTCCAGGATTCAGGGGCGCTTCACCGGCATTTAAGCACGGAACCTGGACGTGATGGGGTAGCGCCAATCCCGCCCGAAGGCTCGATGCGTGATGCGGATGCCCACGGGGGCCTGCCGCCGCTTGTATTCGTTCAATTTGATGAGCCGGGTGACCCGCTCGACGTCGGCGCGCCCGTAACCTGCCGCCACGATGTCCTCGATGCCCTGGTCCTGCTCCATGTACCGCTCCAGGATGCCGTCCAGCACCTCATAGGGGGGCAGGCTGTCCTGGTCGGTCTGGTCGGGACGCAATTCGGCCGACGGCGGCCGAGTGATGATGCGCTCGGGGATGATGGGGCCGGTGCTGCCGTCCGAGCGGACCGTCGACTGGTTGTTCTTCCAGGCCGCGAGGCGGTACACCAGCGTCTTGGCCACGTCCTTGATGACGGAAAAGCCGCCGGCCATGTCGCCGTACAAGGTGCAGTAGCCGGTGGCCATCTCGCTCTTGTTGCCCGTGGTCAGCACGATGGAGCCGAGCTTGTTCGACAACGCCATCAGCAGAGTGCCGCGGATGCGCGCCTGGAGGTTCTCTTCGGTGGTGTCTTCCGCCCTGCCCTGGAACTGCGGAGCCAGGCTGGCCTTGAAGGCCTCGAACATCGGCTCGATGGCGATCTCGTCGTAGGCCACGCCCAGCCGCGCCGCCATGTCGCGGGCGTCGACCCACGAAATCTCGGCCGTGTAGGGCGACGGCATCATCACCGTGCGCACGCGGTCGGCACCCAGCGCGTCCACTGCGATGGCCAGCACCAGCGCCGAGTCGATGCCGCCGGACAGGCCGATGATGGCCCCGGGAAAGCCGTTCTTGCCCACGTAGTCGCGCACGCCGGTGACCAGCGCCGACCAGGCCTGCGCCTCGATCGAAGGCACCGGATGCACCGGCCCGCGCGGGGTGGCATCGGCGTCCAGGTCCATCAGCAGCAGTGCCTCGGCAAATGCCGGCGCCCGGGCGGTGACCTGGCCCTTCGCGTCCAGTGCGAACGAAGCGCCGTCGAACACCACCTCGTCCTGCCCGCCCACGAGGTGCGAATAGAGGAGGGGCAGCCCGACCGAGCGCGCGCACTCGGCCATGCGGGCCTCGCGCTCGCCCGATTTGTCGATGTGGAAGGGCGAGGCATTGAGCACGCACAGCAGTTGTGCGCCGGCTTCGCGCGCGGCGTGGGCCGGCTCGTCGAACCAGGCGTCTTCGCAGATCAGCAGGCCTGCGCGCACGCCCCCGATGTCGATCACCAGCGGCGGCAGGCCGGCGTCGCGGCCCGAGGCGAAATAGCGCCGTTCGTCGAAGACCTGGTAGTTGGGCAACTCGCGCTTGCAGTAGGTGCCCAGCACACGCCCTTCGCACAGCACCGAGGCCGCATTGAAGCGCCGCTGCACGGCCACGGACTTGGTCCTAAGATCAGCCCGGTCGCCAAACTGGTGGGGATGCCCGACGATCAGATGCAGGCCTTTGCAATCCGCCAGTTCCAGCGCGAGGCCGGCCAGTGCCTGGGCGCTGGCTTCCATGAAGGCCGGGCGCAGGAGCAGGTCTTCGGGCGGGTAGCCGCTCAGCGCCAGCTCGGGTGCCAGCACCAGGCTCGCGCCCTGGGCGTGGGCCTGCCGCGCCGCGTGGGCCAGAAGCCGCGCATTGCCGGCGAGATCCCCTACGGTCGCATTGATCTGTGCGATCGCCGCTTTCACGAAATCGGGCCCTGAATGTCGCTTACCGAAGTCATTGAAGACGATTATGTCATCCGGGTCCATGACCAGCCGGCCCAGTTGGATGCTCGGGCCTGGGACGCCCTGCTGGCCCTGCAGGCCAATCCCACGCCCTTCATGAGCCACGCCTACCTGGCCGCGCTGCATGCATCGGGCAGCGCCGTGGCCGGCACCGGATGGGCGCCGCTGTTTCTCACGCTGGAAGCCGGCGGCGAGTTGCGTGCCGCCACGCCGCTGTACGCCAAGGACCACTCCTACGGCGAATACGTCTTCGACTGGGCCTGGGCCGATGCCTACCGCCGACACGGCCTGGCCTACTATCCCAAGTTGCTGGGGGCCGTTCCCTTCACGCCCGTGCCGGGCACGCGCTTGCTGGCCCGCAGCGAGACCTGGCGCCTGAGGCTCGTGCGGGCCATCGGAGCCCTGGCCGAACAGGGCAAGTTCTCATCGGCCCACGTTCTCTTCGGCGACTCGCAGGATCGGCAGGCCTTCGAGCAGGCAGGCTGGCTCATGCGCCAGGGCGTGCAGTTCCACTGGACGCAGGACACGGCCAACCCGATGGCCGACTTCACCGGGCTGCTCTCGCGGCTGCAGCGCGAAAAGCGCAAGAAGATCCAGCAGGAACGGCGCCGCGTGGCCGAAAGCGGCGTCACCTTCACCACGCACGCCGGGGCCGCGATCGACACCTTGCTGTGGGACTTCTTCTACCGCTGCTACACGCTGACGTACGCCGCGCACCACAGCACGCCCTATCTCACGCGAGACTTCTTCGCCCGCATGGCCGGCACCATGCCGGCCAACTGGGTGATGTTCGTCGCGCGACGCGAGGGCCTGCCGATTGCGGCGTCGCTGATCGCCGTGGACATGGAGCGCCGGGCGGCCTGGGGGCGCTATTGGGGTTGCACCGAGCATGTGCCCTGCCTGCACTTCGAGGCCTGCTACTACCAACCGCTGGCCTGGTGCCTGGCGCAGGGCATCGAGCGCTTCGAGGGCGGCGCCCAGGGCGAGCACAAGATGGCGCGCGGTCTGCTGCCCACCCCCACCGGTTCGGCCCACTGGCTGCGCGACGAGCGCTTCGCCCATGCCGTGGCCGACTTCCTGGCCAACGAGGGCCAGGGCATCGAGAGCTACGTCGACGAGCTGCGCGAACGCAACCCGTTCAAGAGCACCTGATCAGGCTTGCTTGGCCTGCTTCCAGGCCTGCATGCCGGTGCTGACCTCGGCCTGAGCGGCCTCGGGGCCTTCCCAACCGACGACCTTGACCCACTTGCCGACTTCCAGGTCCTTGTAGTGCTCGAAAAAGTGCTGGATGGTCTTCAGGCGGATCGGGTTCAGGTCGTCCGGCTTCTTCCAGTGCGAATAGATGGACAACACCTTGTCGATGGGCACGGCCAGGAGCTTGTTGTCGCCACCGGCCTCGTCGTCCATGCGCAGCATGCCCAGCGGCCGGCAGGTCACCACCACGCCCGGGATCAGCGGCACGGGTGTGATCACGAGCACGTCGACCGGGTCGCCATCGTCGGCCAGGGTCATGGGGATGTAGCCGTAGTTGCACGGGTAGTGCATGGCCGTGGACATGAAGCGATCGACGAACAGGGCCCCGCTGTCTTCGTCGACTTCATACTTGATCGGGTCGGCGTTCATCGGGATCTCGATGATCACGTTGAACTCTTGGGGAGCCTTGGCTCCCGGGGTCACGCTGTGCAGGCTCATGGGTTGCTACCGCCTAGTCAGATCAGCCCCAATTCTACGGGCTGAGCTTGCCTTGCCCTGACGCCTGGCCCTCACCGCTGGCAAACCCCATGGCTTGGCGCCGGGACGCCGCCTTAGCATTCCCGCCGTCAGCAGTCTTTCGGCGGGGTTGTCATGCCCGCCAGTCCAGCCCTCAACGGCTCTTGCCCTCCCCGAAAGGAAGTCTGTCCATGTCGACCACCATGGCGCTGATCGCCGCGATGGCCTGCGGCGCAGCCGCAGTGCTCTACGGCTTCATACAGCGCAGCTGGATCCTCGCCCAAGATGCGGGCAATGCCCGCATGCAGGAAATCTCCGGCGCCATCCAGCAAGGCGCAGCGGCTTACCTGGCACGGCAGTACCGCACCATCGCCATGGTCGGCGTGGTCCTGGCGGTCCTGATCTTCGTCTTCCTGGGCAGCCTCACGGCAGCCGGTTTCGTGGCCGGCGCGGTGTTGTCGGGTGCCTGCGGGTTCATCGGCATGAATGTCTCGGTACGGGCCAACGTGCGCACGGCGCAGGCCGCCACGCGGGGCATCGGGCCGGCACTCGACGTGGCCTTCAAGGGCGGCGCCATCACAGGCATGCTGGTGGTGGGCCTGGGGCTGCTGGGCGTGGGGCTGTTCTTCCTGGCGCTCAGCGGCGGCACCAAGGTCGACAGCGCCACCCTCAAGCCGCTGCTGGGCTTTGCCTTCGGCTCTTCGCTGATCTCCATCTTCGCGCGGCTGGGCGGCGGCATCTTCACCAAGGGCGCCGACGTCGGCGCCGACCTGGTGGGCAAGGTCGAAGCCGGCATCCCCGAGGACGACCCCCGCAACGCCGCCACCATCGCCGACAACGTGGGCGACAACGTGGGCGACTGCGCCGGCATGGCTGCCGACCTCTTCGAGAGCTTCGCCGTCACCCTCGTCGCCTCGATCATCCTGGGCGTCTCGGCGTTCCGGGCCATCGGCTTCGGCCCCGACGACGCCGCCAAGGGCCTCATCTTCCCGCTGGCCGTCATGGCCGTGGGCCTGCTGGCCTCGATGGTCGGCATCTTCGTGGTGAAGGGCCGCCCGGGCGAGACCAACGCCCTCAAGCCCATCAACCGGGG
>CAIJPE010000174.1 GCA_903822435.1 uncultured beta proteobacterium
CCCGGGGAGAGGGCGAGAACGGAAAAGGGATCGCATGCGCGAGCCCTTCTCAAGCTCAACATGCCAACGGGGGCCGGTGGCTTGCGCCACCGGCCCCCGCCGGTTCCTACCTAACCGGGAATTGCGGCCCGGATTAGCCCAGCTTCTGGAGCAGCGACAGGACCGATTGCGGCTGCATGTTGGCCTGCGACAGCATCGCCGTGCCGGCCTGTTGCACGATCTGCGCCTGCGTCAGGGCCGAAGTGGCCTGGGCGTAGTTCGTGTCCATGATCTGCGACTCGGCAGCTGCGGTGTTCTGCGAATTGATCTGCTGCGAAGACACGACCTGCTGGAACTGGATTTCATAGGCGCCGTTCTGGGCGCGCGCGCTGTTGACATCGCCCAGCGCCTTGTCGATCGCGGCGATCGCGGAAGTCGCGCCGGTCGGCGTGTCGATTGCACCCAGGGCCGAGGTTGCCAGGTTGGTATCGGAGGCCAGCGTGCTGCCCGCCGAACCCACATTCACAGCGATCTGGTCCGTCGTGTTCGCACCAACCTGGTAGGTCATGGTGGCGCTTTGCGAGAACACGGCGACGCCATTGAACTGCGTGCTGCTCAGGGTGTTGCCGATCTGGGTGGCCAGTTGCTGATATTCAGCGTTCAGGTTGGCGTCCGCCGAGCCCGCTCCCGAACCGTTCGTGCCGTTGGCAGCTTCCACCGCCAGGGTACGCATCTGCTGGAGCATGTTGGAAACGGAACCCATCGCGCCGTCGGCAACCTGCGCCATCGAGATCGCGGCGTTGGCGTTGATCACGCCCTGGTTCATGCCGTTGACCTGCGACTGCATGCCGGTGGCGATGGCCAGGCCCGCGGGGTCGTCCATCGCGCTGTTGATGCGCAGACCCGAGGACAACTGGGTGATGGCGTTGTTCAGCTTGCTCTGCGTGTTGTTCAGGTTGGTCTGGGCGACCAGCGACATCACGTTGGTGTTGACGATCATGCTCATGTTGTACTTCCTTTCAGTCTGTCTAGAGTGGCAGCCCGAATTTGAGGCTGGTTCAACCTGTTACCAAAGGCGGCTGCCATCACAATCACACAGTGGGGGATGCGCCTGCCGTGCCCTTCGCGCTCCGCATTTCATCGCTGCCTTCATCAGCAGCGTTGCGTATCGCGTCGCGTTGGAACGTTTATCGGTGCATGGCGCGGATAACTTTAGGAAGGCTTCGCGACAAACACGCTTTGCGATGCTTTGTGATCGCTGCAATAGCGCAGTGAATCCGGGGCAATTTCCAGTAGTTCAGCGTTGCCCTGCCGGACGCACGCCTGCGTCACCATCATCACCTGTATTACCTGCATCACCAGCAGTTGGCGATGAGTGCAGCACGCGCCTGCAGGCGCCCTTGCCTGGCCATCACTGATGGCACGTTTGCACCGGCCATCGCTATCCACACTCCCGTGTCCAAAAAAAAGCGCGCCGGTGACGGGGGTCAGCACGGCGCGCGAGGCGGGGGAGGAAAGTATTGCTACACCGGTTTACGGCATGGCACCTGCGGTCTTTAGGGCTGGAAGCGTGTTTTTTCGGGTCAGGGCCACGAGCCGCCGGGCGCGGGAGGCCTTGATCTCCCGTCCGCGGAGCCGGTCCAGCCAGCGGGTC
>CAIJPE010000175.1 GCA_903822435.1 uncultured beta proteobacterium
GCCGTACGGCTGCCACCAGGGAATGCGTGGTGCCCAGGTCGATGCCCACGGCAATGCGCCGCTGGTGAGGATCGGGCGCCTGGCCCGGTTCGGAGATCTGCAGCAACGCCATGTCAGTGCCCCGCGGCTTCGAGCCGGCGTTCGATGTCTTGCCGGAAGCGCGCCAGGAACATCAGGGCGCGCACCCGGGTCGCCGCGGAGGGCGTGTCGGGGGTGTCGTCCAGCAGGGTTTCGAGCTCCGCCAGGCGGGCGGACTCATCGCGCGCCACCGAGGCGTCCAGCGCCTCGATGTCAGCCGGGCTGCGGGCTTCGTCCAGCGCTTCGCGCCACTGCATCTGCTGCAAGAGAAATTCGGTCGGCATGGCGGTATTGCGTTCGGCGTCGACGGGCACTCCGCGCAACTCGCACAGGTAGGCAGCGCGGCTCAGGGGGTCTTTGAGCCGGCGATAGCCTTCGTTCACGCGCACGGCCCACTGCATGGCCAGGCGCTGCGTGGCCGCGCCCTCGGCCGTGAAGCGGTCGGGGTGCACGCGGGACTGCAGGTCGCGCCGGCGGCTGTCGAGTTCGGCCCCGTCCAGGCGCTGGCGCGCAGGCAGCCCGAAGAGGGAAAAGTCGTCGTCGGTGATGTTCATCGCACCCGCTGCTGGTTCATGGCCGCCTGGACCTGGACAGGCTCACCCGGGCCCTTGCACGGGCCCGGTGAGGGGCCGGGCTCCAGGGCCCCAGGCAGACCGTCAGACCCGGAACGATTCTCCGCAGCCGCAACGGTCCTTCTCGCGCGGATTGTGGAACTTGAAACCTTCGTTCAAGCCTTCGCGCACGAAATCGAGTTCGGTGCCATCGATGTAGGGCAGGCTCTTGGGATCGACGAGCACCTTGACGCCGTGGTCCTCGAAGACCACGTCTTCGGCGGCGATGTCGTCGGCGTACTCGAGCTTGTAGGCCAGGCCCGAACAGCCCGTGGTCTTGACGCCCAGACGAACGCCGACGCCGCGGCCGCGGCGCCCGATGTAGCGCGTGACGTGCCGCGCAGCGGCTTCAGTGAGGGTGACTGCCATAACCGGATGATGTAAGCGGGATCGGGGATGCGGGAAAACCAGGCGCGGGTTCAGTGCGCCGGTGCGGTCTCGGGCGGAGCGGCCACGGGCGTGCCGTGCTTGGCGCGGTAGTCCTGCACGGCTGCCTTGATGGCGTCTTCGGCCAGGATCGAGCAGTGGATCTTGACCGGCGGCAGCGCCAGCTCTTCGGCGATCTGCGTGTTCTTGATGGTCACGGCTTCGTCCAGCGACTTGCCCTTGACCCATTCGGTCACCAGCGAGCTCGAAGCGATGGCCGAACCGCAGCCGTAGGTCTTGAAGCGCGCGTCCTCGATCAGCCCCGTGACCGGGTTGACCTTGATCTGCAACTTCATCACGTCGCCGCAGGCCGGGGCGCCGACCATGCCGGTGCCCACGCTGTCGTCACCCTTGTCGAAAGAACCCACGTTGCGCGGGTTCTCGTAGTGTTCGACCACCTTTTCGCTGTATGCCATGACATGCCTTCCTAATGGATCGTCTTGTGTGTGCTCAGTGGGCAGTCCACTGGATGGAACTGATATCGACGCCGTCCTTGAACATCTCCCACAGGGGTGAGAGTTCGCGCAGGCGGCCCACGCGATCTTGCAGGGTCTCCACCGCGTAGTCGATCTCTTGCTGCGTGGTGAAGCGGCCGATGGTCATGCGCAGGCTGGAGTGGGCCAGCTCATCGCTGCGGCCCAGGGCGCGCAGCACGTAGCTGGGTTCCAGGCTGGCGCTGGTGCAGGCCGAGCCGGACGACACCGCCAGGCCCTTGACGCCCATGATCAGCGATTCGCCTTCGACGAAGTTGAAGCTCGCGTTCAGGTTGTGCGGCACACGGCGCTCCATGTCGCCGTTGATGAAGACCTGCTCGATCGAGCTCAGGCCATCCAGCAGGCGGCGCTGCAGCATGCGGATGCGGTCGATCTCGGTGCCCATCTCGGCCTGCGCGATGGAGAACGCCACGCCCATGCCCACGCACTGGTGGGTGGGCAGCGTGCCCGAGCGCATGCCGCGCTCATGCCCGCCGCCATGCATCTGCGCTTCCAGCCGCACGCGCGGCTTGCGCCGCACGTACAGCGCGCCGATGCCCTTGGGGCCGTAGGTCTTGTGCGAGGCCAGGCTCATGAGGTCGACGGGCAGGGTCTGCATGTCGATCACGACCTTGCCGGTGGCCTGCGCCGCATCGACGTGGAAGATGATCCCGCGCTCGCGGCACATCGCACCGATGGTGGAGATGTCCTGGATGACGCCGATCTCGTTGTTCACCAGCATGACCGAGATGAGGATGGTGTCCTTGCGGATCGCGTCCTTCAGGCGGTCGAGGTCGAGCAGGCCGTTGGCCTGCACGTCGAGGTAGGTGACCTCGAAGCCCTGGCGCTCGAGTTCGCGCGTGGTGTCGAGCACGGCCTTGTGCTCGGTCTTGACCGTGATGAGGTGCTTGCCGCGCGAGCTGTAGAAGTGGGCCGCGCCCTTGATGGCGAGGTTGATGCTCTCGGTGGCGCCGCTCGTCCAGACGATTTCGCGCGGGTCGGCGTTGATCAGGCTGGCCACCTGGGCGCGCGACTTCTCGACCACCTCTTCGGCTTCCCAGCCCCAGGCGTGGCTGCGGGATGCGGGGTTGCCGAAATGCTCGCGCAACCAGGGAATCATCGCTTCGACCACGCGGGGGTCGCACGGCGTCGTGGCGCCGTAATCCATGTAGATGGGGAAGTGCGGGGTCATGTCGTCGGCTCGGAAAAGACGGTTGGAAGGTGAGGGGACGGAACCAGGACTACTTGCTGAAGGCGTTGCCCAGGGCGAAGACCGAATTGGGCGCCGTGACCTTGATGGGCTTGACCACCGGCACGCTGGAGATGGCCCGCTTCACGGGCACGGCGTCGATGGACACGCCCTTGGCGAGTTGTTCGTCCACCAGGCGTTGCAGCGAGATGGAATCGAGGTACTCGATCATCTTGGCGTTCAGGCTGGCCCAGAGGTCGTGCGTCATGCAACGACCGCCGTCGTCGCCCATGCAATTTTCCTTGCCGGCGCAGCCGGTGGCGTCGATGGGCTCGTCGACGGCCACGATGATGTCGGCCACGGTGATCTCGGCCGCGCCGCGGCCCAGGGAATACCCGCCGCCGGGGCCACGGGTGCTTTCGACCAGCTCATGCCGACGCAGCTTGCCGAACAGCTGCTCCAGATACGATAGGGAAATCTGCTGGCGCTGGCTGATGGCGGCCAGGGCCACGGGGCCCGAGTTCGAGCGCAAAGCCAGGTCGATCATGGCCGTGACGGCAAATCGGCCCTTGGTGGTAAGTCGCATCTGGTTCTCCTGCATCCGCCTGTGGCAGACGCGCTGGGCGTTGAATGAACCCGGGTTATCCCGGCCATGCAGCGATTGAAGCGCGTGTGTCCGACTGGATTGGTCAAGTATGCATTAACTTGACCATTTTAGTCAAGTTTAGGTGCAGTCCCCGCCCCTGCGACGAGCTCGGCCCGGATGTGCCTCACCAACCCGTCGCAGGCGTCCTCCACCAGCGTCAGCACGTGCTCGAAGCCGGCCGCCGTGCCGTAGTA
>CAIJPE010000176.1 GCA_903822435.1 uncultured beta proteobacterium
ATGGGCGTGAGCGAACGCACCGTCCGGCGCGACTGGACCAAGGCCCGGGCCTTCCTGATGCTGGCGCTGCAGCGCTGACACGGCCGCCGGCTCGCGCTGGTGGCGGGTCCGGTCCTGCCGAGGCTTTGCGTATGCGGGTGGCCTCGATATCGAGAGGAGTCGTTCCCATGCATGCCATCCCTGCAGACCGCTGGCCCGAGATCTCCAGCCTCCCGGATCCGGCGCTGGAACAGGAACGCCCGGCGCGCGAAAGCTGGCTGCAGCGATTGGCCGGCGAGCCGCCGCCGCCCGAGGCGCGCTAATGCACGGTCGGTGTGACCTGCGAGATCAGCGAGTGCATCGCCAAGGATGTGAACCGCGTACCCGTGGCGCTGTGGGAAGCCCAGGCCCGGTGCCTCTCGGGGGTGGCCCTGCATCGGCTCGGCCGGCTGCTCCAGAGGACGACGAGCTGCGCGCGCAGGCCAGGGCGGCCTGCGCGCAGGCAGTCGATTCAGCGGCGTCGACGGCGGGCGGCCACACCGACGAACGCCAGGCCCGACAGCAGCAGCGCGTCAGTGCCCGGCTCGGGTACCGGCGACAGCAGCACGCCACCGAAGCGCTCTCCGTAGGCCGCGGTCTCGAGAACGCTGAACGCGGTGTTGGCGGACGTCGAACTGCTGCCGACCGTGATGGACACGATTTCGTTGGGGTCGGCTCCCAGATCGTGGCTGGTCTCGCTGCTGACCGTGGAGGTGGTGGCGTAGACCGTGTACGTGCCGTCGGCGTTGACGCGGCCGGTGATGTTGCGCAGGCCGTCGGTCTTGACGTTCCAGTAGCTGATGCCGGTGGCCGGGTCGGTCAGGCTGTAGGCAGCCTGGTCGATCAGTCCTTGCTGGAAGGTGGCGACCTTGCTCCAGATGCCGCCGTTCAGCGTCCACTCCTGCAGGCCGGCGAAGCTCGTGTTCTTGCCGGCCACGCCCAGCCGGACCCCGTCGCCCTCGTCGGCCACGAACAGGGTGGTCGAGTTGGCGAACCACAGGCCGAAGGGATGCGGCGTGGCCGTCAGCGTCGCCGGCGCCTCCGCGACCTTCTCGGAGAGGGTGTTGAAGCCCGGCAGGATCGCGATGTTGGCGTTGGAGAGCGTGCCTCCGTTGTTCAACGCGCCGGCTGCACCCACCTGGTAGACCGTGTTGACGCCGTTGCTGCCGCTGCCCTTGGTGACGTACATCGTGCCGTTGTAGACCGTCATGCCGCGGAAGTTGTCGTCCTTGCCGGTCTTGTCGGCCGCGTACTTGGCGTTGGTCGCGCTGTTGGGGTCGGTCACGTCCTGCAAGGCAAAGCCGCGCTGGTAGCCGGTGGTCGCCCCGAAGGTGCCCTTGGCCGCACCGACGGCCGTGGTGGCGCCGGAGCTGCCCACGGCGATGCGTTGCACGCCGGTGTCGTCGCTCAACTGGCTGAGCTGGGTCCCGTTGCCGCTGCCATTGCCGGCATTGCCGACCATGTAGTAGCTGCCATTGGCCAGCACTGCGGCGCGCCCGTTGTTGCCGCTGTAGGCATCTACGGACGTGGTCTGCACGGCGCCGGTGGACAGGCTCACCTGCACCACGGCCCGCGAAACCGTGGTGCCCACGGGGTTGGTGCTGTCGAAGACCGTGGCCGTGTTGGAGTTGGACACATCCAATGCGTTGACCGGCGACTGGTAGCCCATGAAGGTGAAGGCGCTGCCGTCCGTGGAGAGGTTCAGTGCCAGTTCCGACTTGGAGGCAAAGCTGGTGGCCACCAGGCTCGTGTCGATGGCCAGGGTGCCGAGCAGCGTCCCGCTGCGGGTGAGCTGGTCGATGTAGATGGCCGAGGTCACGCCGAAGGAGGGGTCGGGCACCTCGTTCTTGAACACGTTGGGGAACAAGCCGTTGTCGGTGGCCACGCCCCCTCCTGGCAGTGCCTGGCCGACGACCACGGTAGAGGCCACGCCGCTGTACACCGTGCGCGACACCAGCAGCTCGTCAGGCAGGAATCCGGCAGCCATGGCGGCCGGCATGGCCAGTGCCGAAGCCAAGGTCAGGGTGATCGGTCGAATCGCAAAGTGGGTCATGGGGTCGTCGTGAGCAGCGTTGGAAACGCTCGACGGTGATGCCCCGGTGTGACACACCCGTGACGCACGCTGTCCAGGGGCTGTCGCCTTTGATCGCACCGTGGCGATGGCAGCGCGCGAATCGGAAATTTGTCAGCGGGCAGCGGCGGGCTCCCAGGAGCCGCCCAGCGCCTGCACCAACAGGGCGACATCGCCCAGGCGGCCGGCCCTGGCTTGCACCCCCGCCAGGGCCGCCTGCAGGTAGGCCTGCTCGCTGTTCAGCAGCGTGAAGGTGCTGATGTCACCCAGCTCCACTTGCCGCTGGGCGGCTTGCAAGGCCCGTTCCGTGGCCTTGACCTGGGCCACCACGGCCACCTGCTGCTCGGCATCGTGGCGCACTGCTTCCAGCGCATCCGAGACGTTCTGGAAGGCGACGAGCACCGTGCCCTGGTATTGCGCCAGGGCCTGGTCGCGCTGGGCCAGCGCGGCCTGGCTGCGATGCCGCAGGGCCCCACCCTGGAACAACGGTTGCGTGAGGTTGGCACCCAGGTTCCAGAGCAGCGCGCCGCTGCCGAACAAGCCGCCCAGGCTCTGGGCACTGCTGCCGAGGGCGGCACCCAACGTGATCTGCGGCAGTCTGGCCGCTTCGGCCACGCCCGCTTGTTCGCTGGCAGCGCGGAACTGGGCTTCGGCAGCCCGGATGTCCGGCCGCTGGGCCAGCACCCGGGAGGGCAGTCGCAGCGGCACGTCGGCCAGGCGCAGGTCCGACAGGTTCAGGCGCAGGGCAGCACCGTCGGCGGGCAGGTCGCCTGCCAGCACGGCCAGCTGGGCGCGCTGCTGCGCCAGCTGCTTGCGCAGCCCCGCCGCGGCGGCTTGCCCTTGGCGCAGCAGCGCTTCCTGCGCATGCACGGCAGCGCCGGGCACGGCCCCCAGGCGCTGCTGGGTGGCCAGCAACTGCCATTGCCGGTCTGCCATGCCCACCAGCCTTTCGGTGGTGGCCAGTTGGTCCCGCAGAGAGGCCTCCTGCAAGGCGGCCGTCACCACCGAGGTGCTCAGCGTGAGCCGTGCCGCGCGCCATTGCCAGCGCTGGGCCTCGGCCCCGGCGTCCTGCGCCTGCACCGCGTGGCGCGATGCACCGAACACGTCCACCACATAGCCTACGTTCAGCTGGGCCGTGTGCAGCGTGTAGACCGCCGCCTGCGAGCTCAGGGG
>CAIJPE010000177.1 GCA_903822435.1 uncultured beta proteobacterium
AGGTTGAGCTGCATGGCCGTGCGCTCATCGCCCTCGACCCACACCCCACCGCGCCCGATGTCCACCCGGCAGCCCGTGATGCGCGTGGCCTCGGCCGCCAGCAACTCTTCCACACCGCCTGCACAGGGCAGGAAGAGCGCAGTCACAGGCCTGGACCAAGCTTCCCGCCACGGGACCGGCTCTGCCGGACCGTAGGCGGACGGCCTGCGGCGAGGACGCCGCAGACGCTCGCAGGCGAGCTCGGGGTCCTCATATCGCCCGCCGCAGGCTGGCCGGCGCGATCTTCAACGCCTCGCGGTACTTGGCCACCGTGCGCCGCGCCACCTGGATGCCTTGCTCCTCGAGCATGTCGGAGATCTGGCTGTCCGAAAGCGGCTTCTTCGCGTCCTCGGCACTCACGAACTGCTGGATGAGCGCGCGCACCGCCGTGCTCGAGGCGTTGCCGCCGGCCTCGGTGTTCAGCGATGAGCCGAAGAAGTACTTCAGCTCGAAGGTGCCCTGCGGCGTGGACATGTACTTGGCCGTGGTCACCCGCGAGATGGTGCTTTCGTGCAGGCCGAGCTCGTCGGCGATCTCGCGCAGAACCAGCGGCTTCATGGCGATGGCGCCGTGGGCGAAGAAGGCCTTCTGGCGTTCGACGATGGCCTTGCTCACGCGCAGGATGGTGTCGAAGCGCTGCTGGATGTTCTTCACGAACCAGCGCGCTTCCTGCAGCCGCGAGGACAGCCCCGGCTGCCCGCTGCCGGGCGACCCGCGCTGGCCGCGCACGGCCTGGGCGTAGAGGTCGTTGATGCGCAGCTTGGGCATCACGTCGGGGTTGAGCACCACGCTCAGGCCGCGGCCTGTCTTGCGCACGATCACGTCGGGCACGATGATGTTGGATTCCGCCAGCGAGAAGGGCCGCCCCGGCTTGGGCTCGCAGGCCTTGATCAGCACCTGGGCCTGGCGTACCTGGTTCTCATCGGCGCCGGTCAGTGCGGTCAGGCGCTTCATGTCGCGGCGGGCCAGCAGTTCGAGGTACTGCTCGGCGATGCGCAGCGCCAGCTGGCGGGCCGGGCAACGCGGCGTGGCCTTGAGCTGCAATGCGATGCACTCGCCCAGGTTGCGCGCACCCACGCCCGTGGGCTCCAGGCTCTGCAGCCATTGCAGCGCGCAGTTCAGGCGCTCCTGCAGGTCGACGCGGGCCTCGCTGTGCGTGTCGGACGGGTCGATTCCGAACATCTCGGCCAGGCGCTCGGCGATGTCTTCCAGCGTGTCGGCCAGGTAGCCGTCGCCATCCAGCGATTCGATCAGCACGTTCAGCGCGGCGCGGTCGCTGTCGGACAGGCGCATGCCCAGCGCCTGGCTGCGCAGATGGTCCTGCAGCGAGCCGACGCTGGAGCGGCGGTCCTGCGCGTCCATGTCGTCGCCCTCGCCGGAGGACGCGGCCGAGGCCGCCGAGGGCGTCTCGCGGATGCCGTCGAAGTCGTCGCCCTCGGTGCCGTTCTCCCAGTCGTCGCGCTCGGTGGTGCCGAACTCCTCGGCTCGGATCTCGGTGGCCGCATCGCCGGCCTCGGCCGATTCGCTCGGGCCTTCGTTGTCGGCGGCGCGGTCGGCCACGCGGTCGGCGGCCTGGCGGTCGGGCGGCGTGTCATAGGGGCTGGCCGCCAGCTCGTCCTCGGCCTCGAGGAAGGGGTTCTGTTCCAGCATCTGGCCCACTTCCTGGTGCAGTTCCAGGGTGGAAAGCTGCAGCAGGCGGATGGACTGCTGCAGCTGGGGCGTGAGCGCCAGGTGCTGCGACAGGCGAACCTGCAAGGAGGGCTTCATCATGGCTCGTGCCCTACATCCGGAAGTTTTCGCCGAGGTACACCCTGCGCACCTCGGCATTGGCCACGATCTCGGCCGGCGTGCCCTCGGCCAGCACCCGGCCGTCGCTGATGATGTAGGCGCGGTCGCAGATGCCCAGCGTCTCGCGCACGTTGTGGTCGGTGATGAGCACCCCGATGCCCCGCTCGCGCAGGAATTTGATGATTCGCTGGATCTCGATCACGGCGATCGGGTCGACCCCCGCGAAGGGCTCGTCCAGCAGGATGAAACGCGGTTGCGTGGCCAGCGCCCGGGCGATCTCGACCCGGCGCCGCTCGCCGCCGGACAGGGCCGGGGCGGGCGAATCGCGCAGCTTCTCGATCGACAGGTCGTGCAGCAGCTTGTTCAGCAGCTCTTCGATCACCGCCGGGCTGAGCGAGCGGCCGTTTGCGTCCTGCTGCAGCTCCAGCACGGCGCGGATGTTCTCCTCGACCGTCAGCTTGCGGAAGATCGAGGCTTCCTGCGGCAGGTACGACAGGCCCAGGCGAGAGCGCTGGTGGATCGGCAGGGTCTGCACGGCCTGTCCGTCGATGCGGATCTCGCCGTCGTCGGCCCGCACCAGGCCCACCACCATGTAGAAGGTGGTGGTCTTGCCGGCACCGTTGGGGCCCAGCAGGCCGACCACCTCGCCGGCGCCCACGGCCAGGTGCACGTCCTTGACGACCATGCGCGGGCCATAGCTCTTCTGCAGGTGCATGGCCTCCAGCCGGCTGGCCGACTGCGGCAAGGCGGAGGCCCGGACCACGGTGGAACCTGCGTGCTCCATCAGCGGCGCTCCTGCAGGTTGCGGCTCGGGGCCAGCGGGGGCGCCGCCGGCGGCGCCGAGGCGGCTTCTTCGACACGCGGGCTCAGCACCGCCCGCACGCGGCCAGTCGGGTTGACCGGCGAGGCGGCGCCACCCTCGACCTTGAAGACTTCCGAGGTGTTGTCCCAGATGATGTTGCCACCGGTGATTTCGTCGGCCACGGCGCCGCCGCGCAGGCGGCGCACGGCGCCGTTGCCCACGAAGCGCAGTGTGTCGGCCCGCCCGTCGAACTCGATGCGGTCGGCCGTGCCTTCGACGGTCTCGTCGCTGCCGTCGCGCCGCTGGCGCCAGCTGGCCGGTTTGCCGGCGTTGCCGATCGCACTGGCCGCGCGGTAGCCGTCGGGCATCTCGCGCATTTCCACCCGCTCGGCGCGCAGGACCATGCTGCCCTGCGAGATCACCACGTTGCCGTTGAAGACCAGCACCTGCCGTTGGTAGTCCAGCGACCCAGGCTTGTCGGCCTCGATCACCATGGACTTGCTGCGGTCAGCCTTCTCGGCGTGTGCGGGCGCATGGGGAACCAGCCAGGCAGCCGTGACCAGCAGCCAGGCAAGGAAGGAGAACGGGCGTGGATTCGTCATTGATCGGCATGAAACTTGCAGATCATTCTATCCGCAAGTCAACGGTGCCGAGAGCGGCGATCGTGGCGATCTGCTCGGAATCGAGGGCCACCCCGATGGGTCGGATTATGCGCACCCCGCCCCGGCCGGAGAGGGCCAGGACGTGGCCAAAGGCCGGATTCAGGCGCCGGTGCGTGCCCGCTGGATGAGGAAGTCGGCCACCTGGACCGCGCGGTCGCCGGTGCCGGCCAGGCCGGGCGAGGTGTGGAAGCGGCCCTGCACGCAAAGGGCCGGCACGCCGTCGAGCTTGTAGGCGCTGGCCAGCTGCTTGCCGCGGGTGACCTTGGTGTTCACCGAGAAGGACCTGAAGGCCTCGGTGAACTTGGCGCCGTCCACGCCGTTGGCCGTGACGAAGGCCGTGATCTCGGCTTCGGTGTTCAGCTGCCTGTGCTCGACGTGGATGGCATTGAACAGCTTGGGGTGCAGGGCTTCGCGCTGGCCGAGCTCTTCCAGCGCGTAGAACACCTTCTGGTGTTCCACCGGTCCCAGGAAATAGATGGGTATCGGGTGGTAGTAGACGTCCGCCGGCAGCCGCTTGGCCCAGGGCTCCAGCGCGGGCTCGAAATGGAAGCAGTGCGGGCAGCCGTACCAGAAGAACTCGATGACCTCGATCTTCTTGCCGGCCGGCAGGTTCGTCGGGACCGCCGGCTGCAGCTTCATGTACTGCTTGCCTTCTTCGGGCGTGCCTTGGGCGCGGGCCGCGCTGGCCCATGCCAGGCCCATGCCTGTACCGACCAGTTGCTTGGAGAAATCGCGCCGCTTCATGAAAGGCCTTTCGTTCGGGAGGTGGGTGTCTGGCATGGATCCGGCTCGCCGCGGCGAGTTCCGGCGATCAAGGCTGGCGCTCGACGCGCACGATCTGCGCGTCGATGGTCTGTTCCTGCAGCTTGAGCTGCAGCCCGTCGGCTTCCTCGCGGGTCGGGAATGGCCCCAGGCGCACCCGGTAGACGGTGCGGCCGGCCTGCTCGCGCTCGCTCACCTTGGCGGTCTGGCCGATCATGCCCAACCGGGCTCGCTGCTGTTCGGCGTCTTCGGGCCGCGTGAAGGCGCCGGCCTGCACGAAGTAGACGAAGGGGTCGGCCACGGGTGCGGCGGGCGCAGCGGCCACCGGTGGCGTGGGTGGCGCGCCTGACAGGATGGCCGCCGGGTCGCGACCGGGGGCTTTCGGCGTGGCCGTGGCGATGCCCGGTGGCGGGGCGCCCGGCTCGGTGCTGGCGGCCACGCTGGCCGCTGCGCCCGGAGCAGCGGCGCCAGCCAAGCCGCCCGCCGCACCCGAGGCGCCCAAGCCCGGCCGCGGGCCTTTGCCCGCCAACGCGGCGTTGGGGTCCCAGGTCTTGTTGCGTTCGGCCTCGGCACTGTCCTGCTCGGCCGTGCGCTGCGGCACCTTGTTGACGAAGGGGACCGGGGCCTTGGTGATGTACAGCGCCACGCCCAGCGCCAGCGCCAAGCCGACCAGCAGCCCGACCACCAGGCCGATGGCGAAGCCGCCGGCCTGGCCCTTGCCCGAGGCCGTGTCGCGGGTGGAAGGCCTCTTCGGCGTGCTCATGCTTCGGCCTCCTGCGGCGCGGCCGGCGCCTCGCGCGACATCGATTCAGGGGCCGACACACCGAGCACCGCCAGGGCGTTGCGCAGCACCTGCGCGGTGGCCGCCAGCAGGGCCATGCGGGCCCGGGCCAGGGCGGCATCGTCCACCAGGAATCGTTCGCTGGCGTAGTAGGTATGGAAATCGGCGGCCAGGTCGCGCAGGTAGAAGGCCACGTCGTGCGGCGCGAAGTCCGCGGCCGCGCGGGCCAGCATGTCCGGGTATTCGGCCAGTTTCAGCATCAGGGCGCTTTCCGACGGCGCGGTCAGCCGCGTGAGATCGGCCCCGGCGAAGTCGCGGTCGCCGGCGTACTGCGCCAGCACCGAGCAGATGCGGGCGTGCGCGTACTGCACGTAGAAGACGGGGTTCTCGTCGTTGGCCTTCAGCGCCAGGTCGATGTCGAAGGTGAATTCGGTATCGGCCTTGCGGCTGATCAGGAAAAAACGCACGGCATCGCGGCTGGTCCAGTCGATCAGGTCGCGCAGGGTGACGTAGCTGCCCGCCCGCTTGGAGATCTTCACCTCCTGCCCGCCCTTCATCACCGTGATCATCTTGTAGAGCACGTAGTCCGGGTAGCCGGCGGGCACGCCCACGCCGGCCGCCTGCAGGCCGCCCCGCACCCGGGATACCGTGCCGTGGTGGTCGCTGCCCTGGATGTTGATGACCTTGGCGTAGCCGCGCTCGAACTTGGCGATGTGATAGGCCACGTCGGGCACGAAGTAGGTGTACCCACCGTCGCTGCCGGCGGCGCCGCCCGGCGGCGCGGACTTGCGCATCACGCGGTCCTTGTCGTCTCCGAAGTCGGTCGTGCGCAGCCACAGCGCGCCGTCTTTCTCATAGGTGTGGCCCGAGGCCACCAGGCGGCGCACGGTGTCTTCCACCCGGCCGCTGCTGTACAGGCTGGACTCCAGGTAGTAATGGTCGAAGCGCACGCCGAAGGCCCGCAGGTCCAGGTCCTGTTCGTGGCGCAGGTAGGCCACGGCGAACTGCCGGATGCCGTCCAGGTCTTCAGGGTCGCCCGAGGCCGTGAACGCGCGATCGTCGGCGTGCACGGTCTTGCGGGCCAGGAAGTCGGCGGCGATGTCGGCGATGTACTCGCCGTTGTAGGCCTGTTCGGGCCAGCCCGGGTCGCCGGGCCTGAGCCCCATCAGCCGCGCCTGGGTGGACTGCGCCAGCGTCGCGATCTGCACGCCGGCGTCGTTGTAGTAGAACTCGCGCAGGACCTGGGCGCCCTGGGTTTGCAGCAGGTGGCAGATGCTGTCGCCCAGCGCCGCATTGCGACCGTGCCCCACGTGCAGCGGGCCCGTCGGGTTGGCCGAGACGAACTCGACCATCACGCGCTCGCCGCTGGCGGGCTTGTTGCCGAAGCCGTCGGCGTCTTTCAGCACCTCGGCCACCACCGCCTGCTTTGCCGCCGGCGACAGGCGCAGGTTGATGAACCCGGGCCCGGCGATTTCCAGCGCCGCTACCCAGCGCCCGACGGCCGGCTGCGCCTTCAAGGCCTGCACGAGTTCCTGGGCGAGTTCGCGCGGGTTGCGCTTGAGCGTGCGGGCCAGCGACATGGCCGCCATGACCGCCAGGTCGCCGTGCGAGGCCTGTTTGGGCAGCTCGAAGACCGCCTGCGGCGGCGCGGCTCCACCGGCTGCACACACGGCGGACAGCGCCGCCTGCAAGGCTTCGCGCAACTCCTGCTTGGCTTGAATCATCCTTCGATTCTACTTTTGGGCCCCGGCATCGGCGCCCGGCCACCACAGGGCGTGAAATTGCCGGCACATTGCCGCGAACTTCGGCGCACCGCCACGCGCGGCTTGCGCGACCATCGGGTCAGCGTGCGTCGTCGACCGGCCTGCGCGAGCCCGCCATGCCCTTGTCCCGCCTCGCCGAATCCGAACAGTCGCTGACCCTGCCGCCCATGCCCGTGGCCGCACAGCCACCTGCCGCCTGTCCGGACCAGATCGGCAAGTACCGCATCAAGGCCAAGCTCGGCGAAGGCGCCACCAGCGAAGTCTTCCTCGCCGAAGACCCCTTCCGCGGCCACGACGTGGCGATCAAGCGGGTGCGGCCGGGGGTGATGCCCAACTCGCGCGAATCGCACTTCCAGCAGCGCTTCTTCGCCGCCGAGGCGGCGCTGGTCGGGCGCCTGAACCATCCGAACGTCGTGCAGATCCTGGACGCCGTGGCCGACCCCGTGTCCCCCTACCTCGTCATGGAGTACGTGCAAGGCGTGACCTTGCGGCGGTTCTGCCGGGCCGACGGCCTGCTGCCGCTGGCGCAGATCCTGGAAATCGGCTTCAAGTGCGCCATGGCGCTGGGCTACTGCTACCGCCAGGGCCTGATCCACCGTGACGTCAAGCCGGCCAACCTGCTGGTCACGCTGGATGGCGACCAGATCGAGGAAGTCAAGGTCACCGACTTCGGCAGTGTCTTCAACCTGGACGCCGACCACACGCAGGTCTACCGCGTGGGATCGCTGGCCTACATGTCGCCCGAGCAGCTCGATGGCGATGTGCTCGATTGCCGGGCCGACATCTACTCGCTGGCCGCCGTGCTGTACCACCTCGTCGCCGGGCGCCCGCCCTTCGATGCCGTGCAGCAGCAGGCCATCATGAACCAGATCTACCACGGCACCCCGCCCCCGCTGGCCAAGCTTCGCGAAGGCGTGCCGGCCGCACTGCAGGCCCTGATCGAGCAGAGCCTGGCCAAGGAGCGTGAGCTGCGACCGGCCACCTGGGACGAGTTTGCCCAGACCCTGTCGCAGCTGATCAAGGACCGCCAGGTGCCGCGCGGCCCGCTGCAGGACGTGCTGGATTCCGAGCGCTTCACGCTGCTGCGCTCACTGGAGTTCTTTGCCGCCTTCGGCGACGTCGAACTGTGGGAAGTGGTGCACCGAGCGAAGTGGCAGCGCCACGGTTACGGGCATGCGCTGTTCCGCAAGGGGCAGGAGGGCAATGCCTTCCACATCGTGACCCAGGGGCAGGTGGACGTGTTCCGCGACGGCAAGCCGGTGGCCGTGCTCAAGCCCGGTCAATCCGTGGGCGAGATGGCCTACCTCGCGCCCAACCCCGAGCTGCGCGTGCACACGGTGGACATCCTGGTCTCGCAGCCAGCGACGACGGTGTCCTTCACGCCCGATTCGATGGAGCAGCTGTCGCTGTCCACCCGGCACCTCTTCGACAAGGCCTTCATCGGGGTGCTGGTGCGCCGTCTGCACGCTGCGCACGAGGCGCTGGCCCACCCGCGCCGAATTCTTTAGAGGCCGGGGTCATCCTGCGGTCGACCCCGTGCGTTCACGGGTAGCCGCCCGGCGAGCGCTCTGCTGCAATCGGGGACGGCACTTCTGCCAATTCAACCCCCGACGAGGAGCCCCCATGAAGAAGACCCTGATGACCGCCTTGGTGAGTGCCTGTGCCCTGCTGGCCGGCCACGCTTTCGCAGCGAACGCCGAGTGCGAGGGCAAGGCGCTCGACAAGAACGGCAAGCCGCTGGCCGGTGCCGCCAAGACCAGCTTCATGAAGAAGTGCGAGAAGGAAGCCGGCCCGTCGGCGTGCGAAACCCAGGCTGCCGAGAAGAAGCTGGCCGGTGCCGCCAAGAACAGCTTCGTCAAGAAGTGCACCGCCGACTCGGCCAAGAAGTAAGGCCGTCCCGCGCGCCGGCCCGGCGCTCGGGCCCTCAGGCCTGAGGCTGGGTCAGCGCCGGATCGACCCGGGCCCCGGGCTCGGCGCCGGTCCCGTATTCGGGCGCCCAGTGCCGAGGGTCGCCGAAACTGTGCTTGAGGAAGTCGATCCACAGCCGCACGCGCAGCGGCAGGTGGCGCCGTTGCGGAAACAGGGCGTAGATGCCGTTGGGCGGCGCTGCGAAGTCTTCCAGCACGGCCTTCAGGCGGCCGCTGGCCACGTCCCCCTGAACCTCCCAGGTGCTGCGCCAGGCAATGCCCAGGCCCTGCAGGCACCACTCGCGCAGCACCTGACCGTCGTTGCAGTCCAGCACGCCGTTGGGCCTCAGGTGCATGAGCTCGCTGTCCACCGTGAAGGCCCAGCCGCGGGTCTGG
>CAIJPE010000178.1 GCA_903822435.1 uncultured beta proteobacterium
CGGGGTTCCCGCGCGAGTGGTCGTGTCCATGGTTGCAGCTCCGTTGATGAACGAGGCGGATTGCCTCGCTCGCCAACTTCGCAGAACCGCGACTACATCAAAACACCAGGCCATGGCCGGAGCGCCTACCGCGATAGCGGTTTAGTCCACTGACTTGACCCGGCCATGACCCGCCGGTTGCCGCCGACCGCTTCAGAGAAGCGTGCTGCGACCGGGGAAGCCAGGGCGCTGGCGTCGCGGCCAGATGCCGTCAGAGCGACACGACGACTTTTCTTGCAGAGACGCCTCGTCGCAGCAGTGCCAGTGCTTCAGGAATCGCGTTCAAGCCATGCCCAGCCACGAGCGGCTCCGGAGCTGGTACGAATCGTCCGCTGGCCAGCGCCGGGCCCAGGTGGTCATTGAAGATCTGCTTGCCCAGCGGCCCCTTCATGAGCGCGGTGCCCCAGATCGACCGAATGCTGACGCCTTTGAGGCATGCACTTATCGCCAGGGCAACGAAGCCGGCCGCCAGTCGCGGCAGGTGCGTGAGCTTCCAGAAGAGTTGATTGGTCAAGGGTGCGTCGTCGATCGGCAATGGCGAACTGGCCATCGACACGATGCGTTGCCCCTGGCAACGGCTCATGATCTCGATGCAGGACGCACCGGATCCAGCCGCGATCGCCAATGCACCGGCCATGTCGCGGTTGCCGAGTGACTTCACGATGGTCTCGACCACGTTCGCGTCGTTGTAGTCGAACACCTGACTGGCCCCGAGTCCTCGGACGTAGTCGAAGTTCCTGGGCGAAGCGGTTGTCACGACCTCATATCCCGCAGCGGCGGCGAGCTGGATCGCTGCGCTGCCCACGCTGGTGGAGCCGCCCCAGATCAGCACGGCCTGGCTCTTCGGTTCGGGTCGTTCTGCCGTGGGCATCCGCAGGCCCAGCTGATCGTCCAGGAACAGCCCACATGCTGCCGTGGCGACCGCCAGCGGTAGCACCGCAGCCCGCTGGAAGCTCATACCGTCCGGGATCGCCGTCGTGGCGTCCTGCCGCAGGATCACATAGTGCTGGAAGGCACCCTCGGAGGCCCGGTTGGCGAGCTTGTCGACGCCCAGTGCCAAGCCCAGCACCCGGTCGCCGGGCTTGAAGCGCGACACCGACGCGCCGACGGCGACGACCTCGCCCGTGACGTCCGAGCCGAGGATGGCCGGGTAGGTCAACCAGGGCGTGACCATACCGCCCAGCGTCTGGACGACGCCGTCAAAAGGGTTCAGGGCGATCGCGCGGCTGCGAACCAGGATTTCGCCGACGCCGGGCTGTGGCATGGGCGCGGCGGACACGGTCATTGCTTGGCCCTTGGCAGGAATCCAGGCGGCCTGGTTTGAGAGGGTGGACATGTTGAATTCTCCAGGTCAAAGGTGGATTGACGGACCGGCCTGAGGACTTCGTGTCGCTGTTGGCGCTTGCGTCAATGGATGCACTGTAGGGATCCAATTTAGGATGCTCTATGATGAATCGTTCAATATTCATCTTCGTTCGTTCAAGAATTCGATGGATCCACTTTCCGAAGTCATCCGGCAGTCCAAGCCACGCGGCATCACCGTCGGCGCGACGGATGTCGGCAGCGACGTCGCCATTCGGTTTCCGGCCCACGCAGGCGCCTACCTGTACTGCGTCGAGTCCGGCGCTTGCTGGCTGCGCGTCGAAGGAGATGCCGAGGTCCTCGAACTGGGCGCGGGCGACTGCGTCGTGCTGACCAGCGGGCGGCCGTTCCTGCTGGCCACCGATCTGGATCTGCCGCCCGTGGACGCGGCCGCCGTCTTCGAGGGTCGGCCCAACGGATCGATCGCGGCCTGCAAGGGCGGCGGGCATTGCCTGATGTTTGCAGCCCACTTCGAATTCGAGTCCGGCTTCTCGCGCTTTCTGTTCGATTCCCTGGACAGCATCGTGCGGGTCCATGACGCCGGGCCAAAAGCGAAGCTTCGGGAGGCGATCGACCAGATGATCGATGAGCTTCAACGCGGCCGGCCCGGTTGCGAAGTTGTCGTCGATCACTTGGCGCACATCGCGCTCGTCAAGCTCTTGCGGTTTCACCTGTCGGAGGTGGCCCATGCGCGATCCGGCTGGCTTTACGCGCTGGCCGATGCGCGCATGGGCATCGCGATTGCGTCGATGCACGACGCGCCGGCTCGGCGATGGACCGTCGCCTCACTTGCCAGCGCAAGTGCCATGTCACGCACCGCATTTGCGACGCGTTTCAAGGCCACGGTGGGCCGGGCGCCGCACGACTACCTGACGCAGCTGCGGATGCTGATGGCGGCCAGGCAGTTGGCCGAACCCGGGGCAAGGGTATCGAAGGTGGCCCAGGATTTGGGCTACGAATCGGAAAGCTCATTCAGCGCGGCTTTCAAACGAGCCATGGGCACGCCCCCCAGCCGCTATGCGGAACACGCACGAGCCGACGCATCCGCAGCTGAAGCGTAAGTTCAGCGCGTCGCAGATCCTTGTCCCGCCCTCGACGGATAGAACGGCAGCAGTTGGCGGCGAAGCTGTTCGGCAAGTCCCGGCCACAAGCGGCCGGTCATGCTCTGCGTGAAAGTCCAGCCGCAGCGAGCCCTAGAACGAAGGGTTGCCGGCCGCGAGTTTGGACCTCTCATCGCCTCCATTCGGCCAGCAGCGGAAGTCCAGATGGGCAAGTGGCGCGCGGAACGTCTTCACCTCTTTGTTGTCTGCCCGAATAGACACGCGCCAGATCGGCCAATCTGATGCGAGTCGAGTCGTCTGGTCATGGTAAAAACACTGATGACGCGACAGAAAACATCGCATACCGTGATTTCACTACTATTGCCATTTTGGCGCGGTTCCGGGATTCAGAACTACTATCTAGAGATTTCTAGGAAGGTGCACTAATCATGTTTAATTCTGTTCGAGTAGCTTTGGCGTGTGCCGCGGTAGCAACCGCGTCAATTGTTCAGCCAGCGCAGGCTGCGGATGAGCCAATCACTGTTATTGCGAGGCTTCAGGCAAGTCCTGGTCGAGAGGCCGAACTTGAGGCGCGCTTGGCGAAGTTGCAAGAGTTCGTTCACAAGGTAGAGCCCAGTACGACCTACTTCTTCCTTCGCTCAACGAAAACGCCCGGCCTATTCTTGAGCTACGAAATCTATCCCAATAAGGCGGCCGCCGGCGAACACATGAAGGTTACGTTGCCAGCTTCAAATAAAGAATTGGGGCCTGCTGCCGAAGGGCTTCTAGCGCGACCGATGGAATATGAGTTGCTGCAACCTTTGACAAACTAATTTTCAAACCAGCAGGAATCTTGGTGCGGCGTGGTCACGGACTACACCTGAAAACAGAACCAAACCAAGGGGCTCAATTCGTTGGCGACCGAATCTTCACCTTCGAGTAGACCAATTAGCTTCGCGGCCTTGCCGGCCATGAATGGTCCGTCGAGGCGGCGGCTTCAGCGGCAGTTCAGGATAGATGGCTGCCTGCCAGTCGTGGTCGCCTCTGCCGGTATGGCCGCGCCTCAAAGAACATTCTGGGCTTGGTTCAAGACAACCTGTATCTCGATAGCGTGCTTACTGACCAAGGCGCGTCTTAATATTAAACGCAAACTTGGAGGGCTTATGCAAAGGCAACTGATTCAATTGTTCGCGCTTCTGGTACTTTGCTCGAACTCGCTCGCTGGCCCAAGAGAAGAAGCACTGGGTGTGGTGGACAAATGGGCCAAGGCGTTCGTCGAGTCCGACGTTGATAGCATCGTCAAACTGTATGCGCCGGACGCGCTGTTCTTCGGAACGGGTAGCAAGACGCTGGTTACCACGCCGGAAGGCATCCGCACGTACTTTGAGCAGGCGCTGCTGACCAACAAACCCAAGAGCGCAGTTCTGGGTGATCACTCGGTCATGGTCATATCGGATACAACTGTTGTCGTCACGGGCCTTGATGCGGCTGGGGGGGTTCGCGATGGGAAGCTGTACTCAGCGGACGGCCGCGTTACGTTCGTGGTTGCCAAACGCGGAGACGGCTGGCAAATCGTTCACTTCCATCGTTCGGCAAAGCCGAACTAGTTGCCCAGTCAGCGCCCGGCAGTGGTCGGCTGTTTAGGCTGCATTTTGGTCTGCCTGCAACGCTGCATCGAAGGTCCACTCAAAGCGGCGTTGCAGGACTTTCCGGCGCGAGCGTTGCCGGCCGTATTGGGTCACAGGCCGGTGCTCGTCTTGGTGGGCCAATCGGCAGGTTCCGCGCTGACTCCTCTCCTAGCCCTGCCTGCTTTAGGCATTGATAACATATTTGATCGGTAGCAAATGCGCTTGGTGGACCTCCGACTTCAACCTGGAACATGCGGAATCCCGGCTGACAGGCTTTGCCGAAGCAGTCGGTCATGTGGACCCGCTGTGAGTCGTCCTCTGCCGACCGCGGAAGTCAGCTATCCGGTACTTCAGTTTGAAGGTCAGCTTTCCGGCGTCGAGATTTCGCGCCCGACCGGGGCAAGTCGCCCCATTGCTGCCGGCGGCCGATTTCGAGGCGAAGGACCGGTCTACCCCTGAAACTTGACCTTCACTGACACCGGCGAGCAAGGCGGACACGGCGACAGCGGTCATTCGCGGCTGGCCACCCTCGCCCGGCAAAAGATCCCGGCTGAACGACTGCATCCGAAGACCGCGCACTTACGCTGCCGACTCGTCGCGAAAGGCCATCGGCCACGTTTGACGGCCGGCAAGCCGACGTTCGGGGTTTGAGCCACATCGGAGTCAGGAGGGTCTCCTCGGATGCCATACATTGGATCTCGCCCCGTCACCGGCGGTCTCAACGACGGCGCCACTCGCTCGGCTTCGCGGCCAAGGCACCTATCGTTGCTCGATCTATCGTCGTCCTCCGCGCAGATCGTACGTGCGCAAGAGCATATCGACGCCATACGAGTCGGGTGGTGGCAGCCCAGCTGGGCGTGAGCCTTGTACGTAACTGACCGCAGCGACTCGGCCGTTCGCGCCGGCCAACGTCGTGGACACGCCAAAAGCGAACCCGTACCGCGGCTCGAGCTGTTCCCAAGCCAGCGCCCCGGTGAGCAATTCGTATGCACGGACGAGCGTGTGTGTGTTGCCGGTGACATCGTCGAAAGCACCGAACCCCAGCACAACGGCCTTCCCCTGTGCGATCACCACGCCACCGTTCGCTTCGTCGGTGTCGGTGGGCGAACCGCGGACGTCCGACCACAACAAACGCCCGTCAGCAACCGCGTACGCGCGGACGGCCCAGTCACGCGAGGCCTTCGGGTAGGGCTCGGAACCGAAAGGCAAGTGCGAGCCGTATCCGCCCGCGACGAGGACTCCGTCGCGCATGTCCAGGACTACGGGCGCGTCGTA
The DNA here is from genome assembly GCA_903822435.1 of uncultured beta proteobacterium. GTDB lineage: Bacteria > Pseudomonadota > Gammaproteobacteria > Burkholderiales > Burkholderiaceae_C > Rubrivivax. Next base: position 5,345 of record CAIJPE010000178.1, read on the forward strand.
GATCGTCTGATCCGCTCCGGTTAGGGCCCAAGTGCTGGTCCACAACACACGGCCGGTCTCAGCCTGGTAGACGCGAAGCAGCCAGTCGCCGTTCACAACCGCTCCGATAGCCACGCGGTGATCGTCGGCAACGACCTTGAATACGAACCCTGGCGAAGGGGAATTGTCTGGAATCTGATCAAGCCAACGCAGGCTGCCATTGCGCGCATCCAGTGATCGAACCTCTGAATTTGGGCCGGCATTGCCCGCGATGTAGACGTGCTCGTCGTCTGCTGCAACGCTCAGGGTCTCATAGTCGACGCCAGCCACGCCCGTTCGAACTGACCACAAGACCTGTCCAGTGGCGACATCGTAGGCTCGAGTCAGTTGCTCGCACCACGCGCCGTAATAGCATTCCGCGCCCGCGACCCCGGTCACGTAGGCTCGTCCTCCTCTCACCGTCATCGCTTGCGGGAAGAAGTCGGTTTGTGGATCGGCGAGTGTTTCGCGCCAGAGCAAGGTCCCGGATTGGGCGCTGTAGGCGTTGACAACCCAGACCGGTCGATTGTTGGTCCTGAACTGATTGATGCTGTAGCCTGTGGCCAGAACCACGTCGCCTTCGATGGCCACGGCCAGGTAGGAATCGAAAGTTCCGTTGAGGTCGAAATCGGCCGTCCACTTCGACTGACCAGTCAAGGAATCGAAGACCCGCAATCGCGCGTCATTCCCACACGACACGCCCCATTGGCACGGTACAAGGGCAGTCAAATAACGACCACCGACGGCGACCCACCGGTCGCTCATCGCAATAGCATCGCCGATCTCGTAGCCCTCGGTCGACTCGAATTGCCAGCGTGTCGGAACACTGCCCGTATCCAGACGCTGCGCCTGTGCCCCTGACAAAGCCAGGGATCTCTCGAATGCCTGACGGGCGTGAGACGGGCGCGCCGACATCGCGAGCGCCTCCTTGGCACGAGGCGCAGGAACATCACCCTCCGGATCTGCCGAAAGTGCCCAGGCCGGCGTCAGAGCCGCACACAGTGCCAGTATGAAATGACGAAAATTCATTGAATCTCCCCGTAGATTGGCTTTTGCTGCGATCAAATCTGGTAGGCCAGATCACCCATTTCAACATTGCGGATGTGCACGCACTGGATGCTGGGGCCTAACTCGCACAAGACGCCGCACGAGTTGGCAGAGATGGCCTGCAGTTCAGCGGGCGTGAGCTTGCTGGCGCCAGGTATGTTTCTCTCGATCACGAACTTGGGCATGTTGCCGCTCCTGATGGGTTGCGTGGTCTGCCGACTTCCATCGGCTTGATGCCATCGTCGTCGGTCACCCCGGTTGGAGTCCTTTGGCGGGTATGAATTCGTTCTGAAATCGGCTAGGCAGGCGTGCGGCAGCTTGGTCAGGAGCCCGGCTGGCCATCCAGGTGTGCGGCCCAAGGTCAGTCGCCAAGGCGAAATCCCCTCGCTGGCCCGGCGACGGCACCGTGAGGATGAGCTCCCGGGGCACCGCAGGATTCGCGCCCTGGCCTGAGCTGAGTCCGCTTGGCGGCGCAGGCGACACGGTTGGACACCCGCATCCTGCTCGCGGCAGAACCTCTAGCGTCAGTGACAGCGCTCCTTACTGGTCAAGGCGCCCTCCGCAAGGCCGGCTTGGTCGGCGAGGGCGAGGCTGGACCTTGATCTGTGATCGACCTCTGGCGGCTGGTGTGGCGCCGTCCTGGTAATCCGGCGACCTGCAGTCCTGGCGTAGGCCAAGGCGCTGACAACGCCAGTACTGTCGCGTTGAGATGTTGCAAAAAGGCAAAGCAGGATGGCGAGCGAGGCGGCTGGCAGCGCAAGCAATTGCATCACCGCGCAGGATCAGAGGGCTATGCTCGACCCGCCGACTGGGCCTCCGACTGCGCCGGCGGTTGGAATTTCACCGACGGATAAACCGTGCATTTGCAAGGAACACACAACAACTTTATCGAGCGGCAGATCAAGCCGTGGGCACTGGGACGCCGCGCATGGCTGTTCTATGGCAGCGTGTTGGCCGGTCAACGCGCAGCGATGGTCATGAGCCTCGTGCAGTTCGACGGGCATGATCCTTGGTCCTACCTCCGCAATGTGCCGCAGAGGCTTCCGAGCCACCTCAACAGTCGCATCGAAGAGTTGCTGCCGAACCGTTAGCAACAGCCGTCCGCCTGATCGGCGGTCGAGGCACACGTCCTCGTCCAGACAACTTGACGAGACGGGGGATGGCAGGCCACTCAGGTCGCTGCAGCAGGCCGGCGTGGCGCAAAAGTCAGCTTACGGTGATGGCCGGGTAAACCCGTTGTCGGTCAGCCGGCCTACGGGAAATGGCATTGGCGCCCAGTACGGAGCGCGTGAGCCAGCGACTTGCAAGTCCCGCAGGGCTGTTCCGACCGCCGAAACTGCCCGTCAATATGTTCTTTGCGACATGGAGGGCCTCGACATCGGTCACAACCTCGTGCTGCTGACCGACGTGGTAGTTCAAATCGCCCGCCTACGCGCCTTCAACTACGCTCATGACTCTTCCCGCCCGCAAATCGATGTCGGTGCGCCGGTCTACGACATTCGCGGCGGCTTCAAGCAGTATCGATGCGGAACGCCGATCGTCGGCGGCGACGCCTACACAACCACCCACAGCTGCAACCTGTACGAGCAGCCGCAGGCCGCAGGGGCTTGTTACCAAGACATCTTCGGTGACTGGCACTGCACCATGGTCGGCAAGCGCCCAGCCTCAAGCAATCAGGTTCGTGAACAAATACCTCCCACCTGATCAACAGGATGGAAGGCGGGAGCACTCGTGTGCGGCCTCTAGGCAGCCACATCGGAGAGCGCTACACCATCTGTGGCTCAGCTGCCCCTCGCTCCAGAAGCTTAGAGTCGCTCGAGCAATCTTCAAGCCCTGCTCCGCCACCGACTGCGTCGCGCGATAGCATTGGCGGTTTCGTTTGCACGGCCGAAGGGCCGGCTGAGTGAGGTCGATCGGAGCCGACATCGACCGGCAGCTGCTCCTTACAGGCACCGACGACCAAGAAGCCAGCGCGATTGGCGCGATCGGCCATTTCAGTCTTGCAGGTAACGGGGGCATGTAACAGACTGGGTTTGGCCGACCGCCGGTACAGGTAGATCCGTGCGCCGCGGCACCTGAGGGCAGCCTGGAGGGGTCAGTGGAAGTCTTCCTCGCGCTGGTGGCGTGCGCCGATCACGAGCACCAATTCAGGCGAGCGGATGTCGAAGCGCAGGATGTAGCCCGTTGTGCCGAACGGAATGATGAGTTCGCGCAGCGTCGTCCGGGCACCAACCTTGCGGTAGCTGTACGGCGTTGCCGACAGGTGGCTCAATGCAGCTTGTCGAATGACCTTGACCGCCTCGTCGGCCACATCGAGTTCTTCGAGCGTTTCGGCGCGATCGAGCAGGAAGTCGTAGAGCCGCACCAGATCGTCTTCAGCGCCTGGCGTGAATTCGACGGCGTAGCTCATCCGCCCAGTTGCTTGCGGCGCTTAGCCAACTTGGATTCGAGCTTGGCGATGACCTGGGCGGCAGGGATGGACACTCCTGTGCGCTGATACTCGGCCAGTGATGCGTCGCAACGCGAAGCGAAGTCGGTCTGAACTCGCCGGTACTCAACGGCGTTGCGCACGGCGACCTCGACGAAGTCGGTTAGCGTTTCGCCGGGGCGGAGGACCGCGTCGAGGCTGGCACGCAGCTCGGTCTCGACACGGATTTGGGGGATGACGGCATCTTTCATGAACGTATAGTAGTGCAAACGCACTACGAACTCAACCCCCCTGTGCGCGATAGGCCGGCTCAGCCTGTTCGAAACGCTGAAAGCTGCCGTTCGCAACCGGATCATGGCCGAGTGGAGCCGACCGGTTTTCGCCGACGAACGGCCGGTGACCTTGCCCCCGGAAAACGTAGTTCTTGGCTGATGATGGAATCAGAGACAGGAGCTACGAGATGAGCAACAAGCAGGTGCGTGGTCAGTACACGCAGGAGTTCAAGCTGGAGGCCGTCAGGCTGGTCAAGACAGGCCAGTCGGTGGGGATGACAGCGAAGGTGCTGGGTATCCCGAAGGCCAGCCTGAGCAATTGGGTGCGCGCCAGCGAGCGCGGGCAGCTCAGTGGCGCGGGTGACCGGCCGGTGACGCCCGAGCAGATGGAGCTGGCACGGCTGAGGGCGGAGCTGGCGCGCGTGAAGATGGAGCGTGACATCGCAAAAAAAGCGGCGGCGTACTTTGCGCAGGATGTTCTGCAAAGTACGCCTGGATCCGGACGATGAAGGACAGCTTCCCGGTCAGCCTGAGCTGCGAGGTGCTGGGCGTGAGCGTCAGCGGGTACTTCGAGCATGAGCGGCGGCGGCGGCAACGCCGGCCCAGCCAGCCGGGCTCGGGGCGGCTGAGCGACGAGGCCCTGCTGGCGCACATCCGCGCCATCCACGCCGAGGTCTGCCATGAGTACGGCTGGCCGCGCGTGACCAAGGAACTGTGCGCCCGGGGCCACCGCGTGGGCAAGGAGCGGGTTCGACGCCTGATGCAGCAGCACGGCATCAAGGCGCGGGGCCGCCGCAAGTTCGTCGTGACCACCGACAGCAAGCACAAGCTGCCGATCGCGCCGGACCTGCTGCAGCGTGACTTCGCGGCCGACGGCCCTAACGCCAAATGGACGAGCGACATCACCTACATCGCCACCGACGAAGGCTGGCTGTACCTGGCGGCCTTCATCGACCTGCACAGCCGCATGGTGGTGGGCTGGAGCCTGCAGCCGCACATGCGCGCCAGCCTGGTGACGGACGCGCTGCGCATGGCGTGGTTCCGACGGCGGCCACCGCCGGGGCTGATCGTGCATACCGACCGCGGCAGCCAGTACTGCGGTGAGGAATTCCAGAAGGCGCTGGCCGGGTACGGGATGCGCTCGTCAATGAGCCGCAAGGGCGACTGCTGGGACAACGCGCCCACGGAGAGCCTGTGGGGGCGGCTGAAGGTGGGCAGGCTGCACGGACGCAGGTTCATCACACGGCGGCAGGCCATGGACGAAGTGATCGACTGGCTGGCCTTCTACAACCACCGACGGCTACATTCCACGCTGGGCTACCTGAGCCCCAGGCAGTACGAGGAACGCTGGGTCGCGGCACAGCTCAACAAGGCCGCGTGACAAGGCCGCTAAGAGCTACGGGATTCAGGGGCAAGGTCATACCTCGGCCACTCGTTCTGTCCAATCTGACGGATTGAGCCAGGCATCCCGCAGCGCCACCAAGCGGGCTGCAGCGCGGCCGATGGGCTCAGCGAGGGTGTGCACTTCCGCAGGTAGGCCAGCAGGGATCAGGACGCCGTCGGGCAGGGTCTCTGTGCGCTGGTGGGCGGTGTCGGCTGGGGTTAGGCCGGCGGGGAAAGGGAAGGTCTCGAAGCAGGTTGTGGGGGTGTACCGCGGACGATCTTCGAGGGAAGTGCCAAGCCGCAACGACCAAAGCTCATGCAGCCTGCTATGCAGCACGCCGAAGGTGCAGTCGTCAGCGCGGGCAGTGACAACTATTTGACCATCGACGACAACGGGCGGCTTGATCCAGACGAACAGTCGGTATTTGGCGACTCGGGGAGACCCAATGAATCGAGGCAGCCCGTGGGTGGCACGCCGCAGGTCAGGCGCTGAGCGTGCGTGAAGCCACCAACGTTCCCGCTCGATGGTGTTCTGCACCTCAACGCGCGCGGGCCTAACCTCGGCGCTTACGTGCGCGAACGGTGACTCAAACAGAGCGGCGGCTGACTCGGTTCGGTCGCTGAAGTCAATGATCCAGGTGTCCGATGGCCGCCGTGTGATATCCATACCATTCAGCCAAGGCTGAAGCACGTGCGAGTTGCTGTGTTGATTCGGGTTTGGCTGCCGGAGCCACGCTCTTGCAACTTCACCAGCGACGTCGAACTGACCC
>CAIJPE010000179.1 GCA_903822435.1 uncultured beta proteobacterium
CCAACGGTTACGCTATCCGGCTGCCGGCCTGCGGGCCGAAGCAGCCCGCAGACCGCGTAGCGCGGCCCGCGACCCACAAGACCCCAGGAGACAGACATGCACCCCACCCCCGCCAGCCGCCGTTCGCGCATGGCACCGCTGGTTCTCACCGCCCTGGCTGCGGCCCTGGCCGCCTCGCTGGCGGGCTGCAAGGGCGATGACGAACCCGAGATCAACCAGCTGCCGGCCAACATCGCGGTGCAGAGCGTCACCGCCTACACCGCCACCGGCGCAGGCCCGGGCGACACGGTCGCCACGCAGGACCTGCTCACCGCCGGCCTGGGCAAGACGGGGCTGGGCGGCGCGGCGCCGGGCTTTGCCGACGCGGCCAACCCCACGCCCGCCGAACTGCGCCGGCGGGCCATCTACACCAACTACCGCGGGGTCCTGGACATCACCGCGGCCGGTGGCTATGGCACGCTGTACGGCCCGAACGTGGCGGTGGACGGCACCGTGGGCACGTCCGAGGGCAAGATCGCCGGCAAGGAATACATCGCCTACGCCGACGACGGCACGGGCAAGAAGAACGTCACGCTGATGGTGCAGATCCCGGCCAGCTTCGACCCGGCCAACCCGTGCATCGTGGCCGGGCCTTCGTCGGGCTCGCGCGGCGTGTACGGCGCCATCGGCTCGGCCGGTGAATGGGGCCTGAAGCACGGCTGCGCGGTGGCCTACACCGACGCGGGCAAGGGCACCGGCTACCACGACCTGGCGGCCGACCAGGTGAACCTGATCGACGGCCGCCTGGTGGCGCGGCCCACGGCCGGCACGCTGGCGCAGTTCGCGGCCGACCTGAGCGGGTCGGCCCTGGCCGCTTTCAACACCGCCACGCCCAACCGCATCGCCTACAAGCACGTGCACTCGCAGCAGAACCCCGAGAAGGACTGGGGCAGGAACGTGCTGGACAGCCTGCGCCTTGCGTTCTGGGCGGTCAACGAAGAGTACGCGCCGATCATCGCCGGCACCACCTCGAAGTGGCGGATGATGGTGCCGCGCAACACGCTGGTGATCGCCTCGTCCATCTCCAACGGGGGGGCCGAATCGCTGCAGGCGGCCGAGCAGGACACCGAAGGCCTGATCGACGGCGTGGCCGTGGCCGAACCCAATGCGCAGCCGGCCAGCATGTCGGGCGTGGCGGTGAATTTCGCCGGGGCGGCCGTGCCCAATGCGGGCAAGGCGCTGATCGACTACTTCACCTACCGGATGATCTACGAGCCCTGCGCGGCCATCTCGGCCAGCGCGCAGGCGGCCAACGGCACGCGCCCGGGCTGGTTCGGCTTTGGCACCGCGCCCACGGGCAGCGCGCTGACGCAGGTGGGCGGGCAAGAGCTGCAGACCGTGGCTGCCAACCGCTGCCAGAGCCTCGCCGACAAGGGCTTGGTCACCGGCGCCACCACCGCGGCGCAGTCCGATGCAGCGCTGGCCAGGATGCAGGCCTACGGCTGGGCCGACCCGAACAACAACGCGCTGCATGCCTCGCACTACCGGCTGGCCGACATGTACGTGGCCCTGGGCTACGTGGTGGCCTACGGCAAGTTCAGCGTGGGCGACAACCTGTGCGGCTTCAGCCTGGCCAACATCGACGGCACGGGCAACGTGGCGCCCCAGGCCGCCTCGAAGGCCTTGCTGTTCGCCACGAGCAACGGGCTGAACAGCGGGGCCGACGTGATCTACAACGACTCGGTGGGCGGGCCCAGGCTTTACCACCTGGGGGTGTCGCCTTCCACCTCGCGCATGGACGGCGCGCTGGATGGCGAGCTGTGCCTGCGCAACCTGGTCACCGGGGTGGACACGGTGACAGGCGCCGCGCTGACGGGCTCCGCGCTGACCAACAGCCAGCGCGTTCAGGCCGGCATCCGCGACGTGCTGCTGACGGGCAACCTGCGCGGCCTGCCCACGGTCATCGTGGCCGGCCGCAGCGACACGCTGGTGCCCGTGAACCACTCGGCCCGGGCCTACGCGGCCTTCAACTCGAAGGTGGAAGGCAGCGCCAGCAACCTGCGCTACTACGAGATCATGAACGGCCAGCACTTCGACGCCTTCGTGCCCAACGCGGCCGGCGGCGGGGTGCAGGGTTACGATTCGCTGTTCGTGCCCGTGCATGTGTACTTCATCCGCGCGATGGACCTGGTGTGGGCCAGGCTCAAGAGCGGTGCGGCCTTGCCGGCCAGCCAGGTGGTGCGGTCCATTCCGCGCGGCGGCAACCCCGGCGCGGCGCCGGCCCTGACAGCCACCAACGTGCCGGCCATCGCGGCCACGCCGGCGGCGGCCGATGCCATCGCTGCCAGCGCCGGCACGGTGAACGTTCCCAACTGACGATGCCCTGAAGGACTTGCATGCCCAGCCCCGCACCCGCCCCCCTGCCCATCGTCAAGCTCGGCCACACAGGCCTGGAAGTCTCGCGCCTGTGCCTGGGCTGCATGAGCTACGGCGAGCCCGACCGCGGCGCCCACCCGTGGACCCTGGGCGAGGCCGAGAGCCGGCCTTTCCTGCGGCGCGCTCTGGACCTGGGCTTCAACTTTTTCGACACCGCCAACGTCTACTCCGACGGCACCAGCGAAGAGATCTGCGGCCGCGCCCTGCTGGCCTACGCGCCTCGGCACGAGATCGTCATCGCCACCAAGGTGCATGGCCGCATGCACCCGGGCGCCAACGGCGCGGGCCTGAGCCGCAAGGCGATCTTCACCGAGATCGACGCCAGCCTGAAGCGGCTGGGCACCGACCACGTCGATCTCTACCAGATCCACCGCTGGGACCCCACCACGCCCATCGAGGAGACGCTCGAGGCGCTGCACGACGTGGTGCGGGCCGGCAAGGCGCTGTACATCGGGGCCTCGTCGATGGCGGCCTGGCAGTTCCAGCACGCCCTGCACGTGGCCGAACGCCACGGATGGACGCGTTTTGCCACCATGCAGAACTACGTCAACCTGCTCTACCGCGAGGAAGAACGAGAGATGCTGCCGCTGTGCCAGGCCGAAGGCATCGGCGTGATGCCCTGGAGCCCGCTGGCCCGTGGCCGATTGACGCGCCCGTGGGCCGCGGCCAGCGCCCGCGCCGAGACCGATGCCTATGGGCGCACGCTGTACGCCCGCACCGAAGAGGCCGACCGCAAGGTGGTGGAGGCGGTGGCCGCCGTGGCCGCGCGCGTGGGCCGGCCGATGGCGCAGGTGGCCCTGGCCTGGGTGCTGGGCCAGAGCGCCATCAGCGCGCCCATCGTGGGCGCGACGCGGCTGGAGCAACTCGACGATGCGGCGGCCGCGGTGTCGCTGCAACTCTCTCCCGACGACGTGGCCGCGCTGGAGGCGCCTTACGTGCCGCACGCCGTGGTCGGCTTCAACTGAGCAAAGGCTGCCGATGACCCACCCCGACGCCTACGCGGGCCTGCAGGCCGGCACCTTCCTCATCCCCGCCCAGGAGCGCATCGTGCACGGGCTGCCGGCCGGGCAGGCCGTCCGGGCCGAGGCCGAACGGCTGGGCGCGCGCCGGGTGTTCCTGGTGTCGGGCCGCTCGCTCGGCGCGCTGGCCGACGGCCCCTTGCAGCGCGTGGCCGCAGCCCTGGGGCCGTTGCACGCCGGGACCTACGCCGCCGTGCGCGCCCACAGTCCGCGCGAGGACGTGGTCGCCGCGGCGCAGGCCGCCCGTGCCGCGGGCGCCGACCTGCTGGTGGGCGTCGGCGGGGGCTCGGCCATCGATGCCGCCAAGGCCGTGCAGGTGTGCCTGTGGCACGGCCTGGAAACACCGCAGGCCATGGAGGCCTACCGTTCGGGCGCGCCGGCCGACATCGCCCGGCCCATCGCGCCGCCGGCCGACGGCGTCCGGATGCTGGCGGTGTCCACCACCTTGTCGGCGCCCGAGTTCACCGGCATGGCAGGCATCACCGACACCGCCACCCGCGCCAAGCAGATGTTCGCGCACCGGCTGATGGTGCCGCGCACGGCCATCCTCGATCCCGGCGCCACGCTGGACACGCCGATGGACCTGCTGTTTTCCACCGCCATCCGCTCGGTGGACCATGCCGTGGAGTGCTGGTGCTCGCCGCAGGCCACGCCGGCCACCGAAGCCTTGTCGCTGCAGGGCCTGACGCTGCTGGCCCGCGCCCTGCCGGCGGCGCAGGCGCGGCCGGCCGACCTGGCACCGCGCATGGACGCCCAGTTCGGCATGTGGCAGGCCGTGGCCGCGCTGGCCGCGGGCGTGCAGACAGGTGCCAGCCATGGCATCGGCTACGCCCTGGGCGCCGGCTTCGGCGTGCCGCACGGCCACACGTCCTGCGTGATGCTGCCGGCCGTGCTGCGCTGGAACGCGCAGTCGCCGGACCCGGCGGTTCGCGGTCGCCAGCAAGCGCTGTCCGCGGCCATGGGGGCGCCTGGACAACCGGCCGCCGACCTGGTGGCCGCGCTCATCCGGCAACTGGGCCAGCCGGCCAGCCTGCGCGATGTGGGGCTGCGCGAAGACCAGCTGGACACGCTCGCGGAGCGGGCGCTCTCCTATCCTCCGGTGCAGGCCAACCCGCGGCCCATCCGGGGCGTGGCCGACGTGCGCGAGATCCTGGCGCTGGCCTGGTAGCCCACCGACCGCCGCCCGACCGCGTGGCTTGTCACGCATCGGGTTGAAGATTTGTCCTACAGGCTTCGGAACCTGCCGCAGAATCCGCCCTGACGGAGGCTGCGACATGACAGCGCAGGAAGGGGAACCGGATCAGGTTGGGCCCGCTGGCTTCGGGGAAGCAGGTTACCGCCTGCTCTTCGATCACAACCCGTTGCCCATGTGGGTGTTCGATGTCGAGACGCTGGGCTTCCTGGCGGTCAACAGGGCGACGGTGGCCTGTTACGGCTGGTCGGAAGCCGAATTCCTGGGCATGACGCTGCAGGACATCCGGCCCGAGCGCGAGCATGCGCGGCTGTCCGCCCACCTCGCCGCGCCCCTGCCGCCGCTGGCGCAAGGTTCCCATTGGCAACATCGCCGCCGCAACGGCGAAGAACTGGAAGTGGAGCTCAGCTCCGAGGCGCTGCAGTTCGCGGGGCGTGCGGCGCGCCTGGTGGTGGCACGCGACGTCACTGCGCGTCGCGTGGCCGAGCAGGCGTTGCTGCGGAGCGAACAGCGCTACCGCGACATCGTGGAGACGGCCAACGAGGGCATCTGGACCATCGATGCCGATGCCAGGACCACCTTCGTGAACCCGAAGATGGCGCAGATGCTCGGCTACAGCCCCGAGGAGATGCTCGGCCGGCCGCTGACCGCCTTCATGGACGAGCAAGGCCGCAGGTCCGCCGAAGCCAACCTGGAGCGCCGCCGGCAAGGCGTGACCGAGCAGCACGACTTCCGTTTCAAGCGCAAGGACGGCAGCGATGTGTGGGCGTGGATGGCCACCAACCCCGTGCTGGACGAGGCGGGTCGGTACGCCGGCGCGCTGGCCATGGTCACCGACATCACCGAACGCCGGGTCGCCGAGCAGCACCTCAAGCTGTTGTCCACCAGCGTGGCGCGCTTCAACGACATCGTCATCATCACCGAGGCCGAACCGCAGGCCGAGCCCGGTCCGCGCATCCTGTTCGTCAACGACGCCTTCGAGCGCAGGACCGGCTACCGGCGCGACGAGGTGCTGGGCCGCTCGCCCCGCTTCCTGCAGGGCCCGGGCACCGATCGCAGGGAACTGGACCGCATCCAGGGAGCCCTGGCGCGGTGGGAGCCCGTGAAATCCGAACTGTTGAACTACACGAAGTCGCACGAACCCTTCTGGCTGTCCCTGGACATCGTGCCGATCGCCGACGACCAGGGCTGGTACACGCACTGGGTGGCGGTGGAGCACGACATCACCGCCCGCAAGTTGGCCGAGTTGCGCGATGCGAGCCGTGACCTGGTGATGACGCAGATCGCCTCGGGGGCGCCGCTGAGCACCGTGCTGGAAGCGGTGGTGCGCGACGTGGAGACGCGCCACGCCGGCGCCCTGTGCAGCCTGCTGCTGCTGGACAGCGGCGGCAGCAGGCTGCTCAACGGCGCCGCACCCAGCCTGCCCGCGTTCTTCAACCAGGCGCTGAACGGCATGGCCATCGGCCCGATGCAGGGCACCTGCGGCGCCGCGGCGCACAGCGGCCGCCGGATGGTGGCGCCGGACATGCGCACCGACGAGCGCTGCGCAGCCTTTCTGGACCTGGCCGACCGGGCCGGGCTGGCCGCGGTGTGGTCGGAGCCCGTGGTCTCGCGCTCGGGTGCCGTGCTGGGCGCGCTGGGTGTGTACCACCGGCAGCCCCATGTGCCGCAGGCCGACGAGCTCGCTTCGGTGGCCGATGCGGCCCGCGTGGCGGCCATCGCCATCGAGCGCCACCTGGCCGACAACGCCCTGCGCGAATCGCAGAAGATGGAAGCCCTGGGCACGCTGGCCGGCGGCATTGCCCACGATTTCAACAACATCCTGGGCGCGATCCTGGGCAACATCGAGCTGACGCGCCACGAGGGGCCGGTGCCCTCCGCCACGGCCTCGCGGCTGGCCCAGATCGAACAGTCGGCCCAGCGCGCGCGCCAGCTGGTGCGGCAGATCCTGGCGTTCAGCCGCCGCCAGCCGCACCAGGCCGTGCGCCAGCGCCTGCGCCCGCTGGTGGAAGAGGCCCTGAGCTGGCAACGCGTGAGCCTGCCGGCCCACGTCCAGCTGCGGGCCCAGTTGGGCGATGGCCTGCTCAGCGCCGAAGTCGACGGCACGCAGGTGCAACAGGTGGTGATGAACCTGTGCTCCAACGCCTGGCACGCGTTGGCCGGGCAGCCCGGCAGCGTGGAGATCGGCCTGGAGGCCTTGCCCGCTGGTCTGCTGGGCGGGCGCCGCCCGGCCGGGTTGCCGCCGGGGCCCCTGGCCCACCTCTGGGTGCGCGACACGGGCCAGGGCATGGACGCGGCCACCCGCTCTCGCATCTTCGACCCCTTCTTCACCACCAAGCCGGTGGGCAGCGGCACGGGCCTGGGGCTGGCCGTGGTGCACGGGATCGTCTCCGAGCACCAGGGGCTGATCACGGTCGACAGCGCGCCCGGCAGCGGCTCCACCTTCCATGTGTACTTTCCTGGGGCCCGGGCCGAGGGACCGGCCTTGGCCACGAGCGAAGCGCCGGTGCTGCAGGCCGAGCCCGAGCCTGCACCAGGGCCAGGCCCGCAGCGGTCGGGCCACATCCTCTTCGTCGACGACGATGCCGTGATGCTGCTGACCGGCGAAGGCCTGCTGCGCAGCCTGGGCTATCGCGTGACCACCGCGGACAACGGTATGGACGCCCTGGCCGAAGTGCAACGGACACCCGATGCGTTCGATGGCGTGGTGGCCGACTACAACATGCCCGGCTGTTCGGGCCTGGATCTGGCCCGCGAACTGGTGGCGGCCCACCCGGCGCTGCCGGTGGTGATCTGCTCGGGATACATCGATGCCGAGTTGCGCAGCCGCGCCGAGTCGGTGGGCGTGCGCGCGCTGGTGCACAAGGAAGAGGCCGTGGAACAGCTCGGGCCGACGCTGGAACAGGTGCTGGGCCCGCGGGGCGGCTGAGCCGGGTGGCGCGGGCCGGGGGCGGGACAGGGCCCCTGCGGCTATCCTGCCAGCCATGCAAAACCCTCCGCAGGCCGACCTGCCTGTCAACCTGCGCGCGCTGCTGGCGATCCTCACGGGCGTGGCCCTGGCCAGCCTGGATACGGCCATCGCCAACACAGCCTTGCCGGTCATCGCGGCCGACCTGAAGGCCGAGCCGGCCGCCTCCATCTGGGTCATCAATGCCTACCAGCTGGCCGTGGTGGCTACCCTGCTGCCCTGCGCGGCCCTGGGCGACTGGCTGGGCCCTCGGCGCGTGTACCTGTGGGGCCTGGCGGTCTTCACAGCGGCATCGCTGGCCTGTGCGCTGTCGGGCACGCTCGGCCAGCTGGCGGCCGCCCGCACCCTGCAGGGCGTGGGGGCTGGCGCCATGATGGCCGTCAACATCGCTCTGATACGGTCCATCTACCCGGCCCACCGCCTGGGCCGCGGCGTGGGCCTGAACGCGCTGGTGGTGGGGGTGGCGTTCGCGGCCGGGCCTTCCATGGCTTCGGCCGTGCTGGCCGTGGCCACCTGGCCGTGGCTCTTCGCGATCAATGTGCCGCTGGGCCTGCTGGCGGTGGGCTTTGCAGGCCCGGCGCTGCCCCGCAGCCCCCCCCGCGGCACCGCCTTCGACCCCGTGGCTGCGCTGTGGACGGCGCTGTGCTTTGCGCTGCTGGTGGGCGCCCTGGGTGCGGCGGCCCAACGCGAGCCCCTGGCCTGGGTGCTGGTGCCGCTGGCCCTGTCGGCCGGTTTCGGGGCGCTGCTGCTGCGCCGGCAGGCCGGCCACCCCTCGCCGATGTTGCCGGTGGACCTGTTGCGCCGGCCCATGTTCGCGCTGTCCACCCTGACCTCGGTGGCCTCCTTCACCACGCAGGGCCTGGCCTTCGTGGCACTGCCGTTCTACTTCCAGAACGTGTTGCACCGCGACGCGGTGCAGACCGGCCTGCTCATGACGCCATGGGCCATCGTGGTGGCCGCGGCGGCGCCCATCGCGGGGCGCTTGTCGGATCGCTATCCGCCAGGCTTGTTGGGCGGCGTGGGGCTGGCCATCCTCAGTGCCGGCATGGCGGCGCTGGCCTTCATGCCGGCGAGCGCGGGGCCGTTGGACATCAGCTGGCGCATGGCCCTGTGCGGCATGGGCTTCGGGCTGTTCCAGTCGCCCAACCTGCGGGCGCTGATGTCCAGCGCGCCGCCCGAGCGCAGCGGCGGCGCCAGCGGCGTCATCGCCATGGCGCGCCTGCTCGGCCAGACCAGCGGCGCGGCGCTGGTGGCCTTGTGTTTCGGCCTGGCCGGGGCGCGCGGGCCGGGTTGGGCGCTGACGCTCGGCGTGGGCTTTGCGGGGCTGGCTTCGGCGGCCAGCTTCGCGCGGCTGCGCGTGCGGTGAAGCGGCAGGCCGTTGGCCTGGCGAGGAGGCTGCAAGTCCAGGCGGGCAGCGAGGTGGTGGAGACGCGCGGGACGGAGAACCTTGCCCCAGGATTCATCAGCCCCAGGACCGGCTTTGTGCCGCCCTCAGGCGCTTTCGTCTGAAAGCCGTCGTCCGCTCGGTTTGCCCGCTCTAGTCTCGGCTCCCCATCCACCAGGCACCTATGGAGAGAGCATGAGGACTTCATTTGGCAAGACGCTGGCCATCGCGGCACTCACTTCCGCCGGGGCGCTTATCGCCGGTTCGGCCCGCGCGCAGTGCAACCCATTGGCGGGCATCGAGCCGCAGATGGACAGGCAGTCGTGGATCGGCACCGACCGGCCGCGTAGGTTGTTCGTCGACGAACGAGCCGACGACGACATCGTCGGCTTCTGGAACATCGCGTTGACCAGCCATGGCAACCTCGGCATCCCGGACGGCACCGTCCTCGACAAGGGGTTGCAGCAGTGGCATGCCGACGGCACCGAGTTCCTGAACTCGTCCGCGCAAAAGCCGCTGACGCAAAACTACTGCCTCGGCACCTGGGTGAAAACCGGCAAGGCAAGCTACTCGCTGAACCACTTCGCCTACAACTACGACGCCGTCCAGAACGTGACCGGCCTCACCCGAATCCGCGAGGTGGTGACGATCGGCCCTAACCGGAACTCATTTTCCGGGACCTTCGTGATCGACGCCTACGACACCGCTCGCAACCCGTTGATTCATGTGACGGGTACCGTGAGCGGCAAGCGGATTACGCAGGACACGACTGCGCAGGACGTCATTTGAGTCAGCCAGCACCGCGCACGAGCGCACGCTGATTCGCCTTGTCCGGGCATGGCCGCAGCCCCGTGGCACAGGCGTGGCCACTTGACTTGGCTGTCGGCAGATGCAACCATGAATGCCATTGGATCGTGGCGCGCCGGACTTGCGCGGCAACGGGTGGTTCGGCATGCCTCAGCTCAGGAATCCGTCCGATTCGCCGGCTCCCTTGCGCGTGCGGCGCGCGCCCTCGCGAGTCCAGGCGCTGGGCCAGTGGCTGGCGCTGACGCTGGTGGTTGCAACCACCATCGCCCTGCTGCGGATCAACACCGACGCACTGTTCGCGTGGCCGCCAAGCCGGATCGCGTGGAATGCTGCGGCCACGAACTGGTTCGGCATCCTGGCTGGCGTCGGCGTGGTCACGCTGGCGCTGACCGTGCTTCCTCGCCTGCTGCCCGCGCCGATCCTCTTGCGCTGGCCGCTGCTCGCTCTGGCCGCCTTGTGTGCCGGAGCCCTGGGGTCCTTGCTCCAGCGGTGGTGGGTCTCTTCTGCGGTCGGCAAGGTGACTCCGGCGGCGTGGAATCACGTCAACCTCCATACGCTGATCGTGCTCTCAGCCCTGCTGGCCGTCGTCTTCGAAGCCCAGCGTCGGAGTCGCCAGGCCGACGACGCCATGTACCAGTCCGAGATCGATCGCGGCCGCCTGCAGGCCGAACTCGCCGCCGGCCGCCTGCAGGTCCTGCAGGCCCAGGTCGAACCGCACTTTCTCTTCAACTCGCTGGCCAACGTGCGGCGGCTGCTGCGCACCGACGGCGCGGCGGGCCGCGCCATGCTGGCTGACATGCTGCTGTACCTCGAAAGTGCGTTGCCGCGGCTCCGCGACGAGAACCCCACGCTGGGCCGCGAAATGGAGTTGGCGCGCGCCTACCTGGCCGTGCACCAGGTGCGCATGGGCGGGCGCCTGCAGGTCGCCTTTGAGGTGCCGCCGTCACTGCTTGGGCATCGGCTGCCCCCGATGATGCTGCTGACGCTGGTTGAAAACGCCATCAAGCATGGCATTGCACCGCTGGTGGAAGGCGGAACCATTCTGATCTCGGCCAGCGGCGAGGTCGGCGGACGCATCAGCGTCTCGGTGGCGGACGACGGACGCGGTGTGGACGCCGGGGTCGGCCACGGCACCGGGCTGGCCAACATACGCGCCCGCTTGAAGGCTGCGCATGGCGACCGCGCGGCGCTGCGTTTCATGGTGAACGTCCCGCGCGGCGTTGTCGCCACGCTCGAACTGCCAGCGATGGCCTGACGCCGTGGACGCCGCCCGACACGCTGCGCCGCGGCCGGCAGTGCCTGCTGCCCTGCCGCCGACCTTGGCGGCGCGGGCCAAGCGCTGGGTGGCCACGGCATGGTCCCGACTGAGCTGGCGGCACGTGGTGCTGGCCCTGTTGATCTCGGCCATCCATCCGCTGCTCGGGCCGAATGGCGGGGTTCTTCTGTATCCCGGCCGGGTCATCGTCAGCTTCATTCCCGCGACGCTGGGCGGCTCGTACGTGACGCTCTTCCTGCCCCTGATCTTCGCGGCCATGGTGGCCGACGCGGCGGCCGAGGACGGTGTCGCGCCCTGGCGGGCCTATGGCACGGCCTGGCTGCTGGCGGCCCTGATTGCGCCGCCGCTGGACCACTGGCGCGGCGAGCTCATCGGTGGCCGCCTGGTGGTGCATCTCGCCTTCTGGTACCCGGCCCTGCTCCTGCAGGGCGGCCTGTGCATGTGGGCGTATGCCCATTGGCGCACCGCGCAACGCACCAGGAGGGTCATTCACCAGGCCGAGGCCGAGCGTATCCGCGACGCGCAGCGACTGCAGGCCGGCCGCCTGATGGCCCTGCAGGCGCGGGTCGATCCGGGCCTGCTGTTCGAGGTCCTGACGCGCATCGGTGAGATTCATGCCACTGATGCAGCGCATGCCGATGCGATGCTCGGCGATCTCATCGTCTTGTTGCGTGCGATGCTGCCCAGCCACTCCTTGGCGATGTCCACGGTGGCGCACGAGGCGCATCTTGTCGATGCTTGGATCCGGGTTGCCGGCCGTGGCGCAGCGGCAGTCCATGTGCTGCACCAGATCGTGCCCCAGGCCGTGATCGAAGAGCCCATCGCACCGATGATCGTCAAGCCACTGACCGAGGCCGCCATGGCAGCCTCGCACCAGGCCGGCATTCCTTGGTCCTTGCAATACGCATTGGTCGGCAACCGACTCCAGGTGGCGCTGTGGCCGTCCGTCCCCGGCGCTGTCATCGGCAGGCCGCGCACGGATGTCCTCGAATCGTTGCGCCGCCGGCTCGCCGAGGTCTATGGCAGCAGCGCGGTGCTGCAGGTGCATGACGCGCCAGCGCAATGGATGCTGGACCTGCCGCGCCTCGCGCATGCGGTGACCTGATGACGACGGCGCTGATCGCCGAGGACGAGCCGGTGCTGGCGGCCGAGTTCTGCGACGAATTGGCTCGCTTGTGGCCCGAACTTTCGATCTGCGCGGTGGTGCACGACGGCGCTGCGGCGCTGCGCGCGCTCGAAGCCTGGCACCCCGAGGTGATGTTCCTGGACGTGCAGATGCCCGGCAAGAGCGGCCTGGAAGTGGCCCGAATGGCGGGCACGCGCGCACATGTGGTGTTCATCACGGCCTTTGACCACTACGCCGTGCAGGCCTTCGACGCCGGCGCGGTGGACTATCTGCTCAAGCCGCTCCAACCCGAACGGCTGGCCGAATCGGTGCGGCGGCTCAAGGAGCGGCTGGTTCGCCCACCCGCCGACATGGGCCAGTTGCTTGCGCGACTGGCCCTGCATCGGCCCCAGGATCATCTGCGCTATGTCACCGTCCTGAGCGGCCGCGAGATTCGCTTCATCACCGTCGACGAGATTTGCTACTTCCGCGCCGACAGCAAGTACGTGGCCGTCGTGACGGCCGAGGACGAGGCTTTGATCAGCAAGCCCTTGAAGGACTTGATGGCGTGTCTGGACCGCGACCAATTTTGGCAAATTCACCGCAGCCTGGTGGTCAATTTCAGGGCGATCAAGAGCGTGCAGCGCTCGCTCAGTGGCCATCTGGAATTGCGGTTGAGGGAGCGCGACGAGGTGCTGCGCGTGGGGCCGAGCTATGCCCACCTGTTCAGGCACATGTGAGCGGCCAGGCTGGGCCCGGGATCCGTGAAACCACGGCGCCGAGAGAGACGCTGGCGGAACCCGGCACCTTCCTGCGAGCCGAATATTCGCAGCGCGACCCTGGCGACATGATCGGCGTGGCGCCGGCAAGGGCTCGAAAGCGGCCCAACGCATGCCGCCCGGTCTTTCAAGGCTCGAGCTGCAGCGCCACCAGGATGCGCGCCACCATGTTGTAGGCCGCGATCACGCCCACCAGCTCGAAGCAGGCGCTGTCGCTGCCCAGCACCGCGCGGGCCCGGGCAAAGGTGGCGTCGCTCACGCGCACGTTCTGCGTCATCTCCACCACCAGGGCCAGCACGGCCTGCTGGTCGGCGTCGAACACGGGGTCGGTGGCGGTGCCATCGGCCAGGCGGCGCAGGGCGGCCAGCTGCGCCTCGCTGCCGCCGGCCTGCAGGTACAGCGGCGCGTGGTGGTGCATCTCGAAGGCCGCGCCGGTGAGCACCGCCACGCCGCACATGGCGGCCTCGCGCCACAGCGGCTTGAGACTCAAGGCCGTGCGCACACGGCCCATCAGCTCGTTCCAGCCGGTGGCAAAGGCCGGGCTGTGCAGCAGCAGCCGGTCCAGGTCGAGCAGCTCGCCGCCGCGCCGTTTGCGGATGGCTGTCACCAGCTCCGGCGGGCCGGCCTGGTCGTCGCGCAGCAGCGGCAGCCGCGTCACAGCTGCACGCCCTTGGTCAGGGCGCCGTCCACCACCAGGTTGGTGCCGGTGATGAAGCTGGCGGCCGGGCTGGCAAGGAAGACGGCCGCATTGGCCATTTCCTGCGGGGTGCCCATCCGGCCCGTGGGGTTCATGCCCAGGGCGGTCTTGTAGAGCTCGGGGTTGCCGTGCTCGATCTGGTTCCACACGCCGCCCGGGAAGTAGGTGTTGCCCGGCGAGACGGTGTTGGCGCGGATCTTCTTGCCCGCCAGGTGGTAGGCCAGGCCCTGCGTGTAGTGGACGATGGCGGCCTTGAAGGCGCCGTAGGGGCCGGCGGCGAAATCGATCTCGCGGCCCGAGACGCTGGAGATGGTGACGATCGCCGCGTGGGCGCTCTTCTCCAGGTACGGCATGGCGGCATTGACCAGCCGCACGGTGCCCATCATGTCGACGTCGAAACCGCGCTGCCAGCCGGCTTCGTCGGCGGCGATGGCCAGCGCGCTGACGTTGGCCACGGCGATGTCCAGCCCGCCCAGTGCGGCGGCGGCTTCCTGCACCCAGGCGGCCAGGGCCGGGCCATCGGCCACGTCCACCACCTTGCCCAGCACCTGCACGCCATAGCCGGCGAAGTCCTTGGCGGTCTGCGCCACTTCTTCAGCGTTGCGGGCGCAGAACGCCACATGCGCGCCTTCCGCTGCCAGGGTCTGTGCGATGGCGCGGCCGATGCCTTTGGTGCCGCCGGTGACGATGGCCTTCAGGCCTTTGAGTCCGAGATCCATGGGGTGTGCTCCGGTAAGGGGGGGGTCGATGTGGGTTTCGATCAGGGCGTGGCGGGAGCGAGGTACTTCTTCTCGATGCCAGCGCCCACGGTGTACTTGGGGTCGACGAAGTTGCCCAGCCGCACGATCCCGCACTGGCTGAGCATCATGTAGGCGTCCCAGCGGTCGTAGCCGAACTCGGCTTCCATCCACAGCACCAGCTCCTTGTAGGCGATGCGTGCGGCGTCTTCCAGCGGGCGGGCGCTGCCGATGGCCATGATGCGGGTCTCGTTTTCCAGGCGCGGCCACTCCAGGTTCCATCCCTTGATCACGTCGACCTGGATGGTGGTGGTGCTGGGGTACTCCACCGCGGTGCCGCAGACCTCGCCGTCGCCCTGGCAGGCGTGGGCGTCACCGATGAAGAGGCGGGCGCCGGCCGTGCGCACCGGCAGGTAGGTGATGCTGCCCGGGCCCATGTCGGGCAGGTCCATGTTGCCGCCGTGGGCGTCGGGCGTGAGGGTGTTGATGGAGTCGATCTCGGGGCTGCAGCTCAGTGTGCCGATGTGCGGCCGGTAGGGCAGGGTGACCCGCTTGCTCCAGTACACGCCGTCTTCGTCGACGTCGATCTTGCGCACGATCTCGGGCAGCGAATCGTGCAGCATGGCGGTCAGCGAAGTGGCGCTCAAGGCGCCGAACTGCGGGATCATGGCGCAGGTGCCGCGCGGGTTGGGGCCCCGCGGCGCCATCGATTCGATGTACACCGCCAGCACGTCGCCCTTGTCGGCCCCTTCGACCATGATGGGGCCGTTCTGCGGGTTGACGAAGGGCATGCGCAGCACGCGCGAGGGCAGGTCCTGCTCGGTCTTGACGGCGCCTTCGAAGGCGTCGCGCGTTTCCACCACCACGCGGTCACCGGGCCGCACGTGCAGCACGGGGTCCGAATACGGTCCGATGGTGTAGTGGTACTTGCCCTGCAGCGCCTCGGTCAGCAGGTGCGTGCTGGCGGCGCGGCCCTGGGCTAGGCCGCGCGTGCGCATGATCGATGTGTCCAGCCAGTTCATGGGTCAGCCTCGTCGGTTCGTGGGGGTTCAAGCAAGCAGGGTGCCGGCCGCGAGCAGGGCGTGCATGTCCGGGCACTCGGCGACGCCCCGGGACAGCGCCCAGGCCGCCGCAGCCTTCTCGGCGCCCAGCACGGGCTCGGCCTGGCCGATGAACTTGGCGCGCAATTGGGCTTCGCTCATCGGGAGCTCGGTGCTGCCGATGGCGTGCTCGACCAAGACGTGCAGGTCGCGTCCATCCGTGGTGCGGATGCGCACGTCGGCCGCGGCTTCGTCGATGCGGTCGTCGACGATGGCCTCCACCTTGGCACGCAGGGCCAGCACCTCGGGCCGGTTGACCACCTCGTCGGTGTATTCATGCTCGCCGGCCTGGCCGTACAGCAGACCGGCTGCGCAGGAGTGGTACACGCTGAACTTGCTCTCCAGCCCCGTGGCCGGCGTCTTCTTGCCGGTGAGCTCAAGCACCAGCGAATGCACGCGCAGGGTCACGCTCTGGATGTCGGCCGCCTTCAGGACGTGGGCATTGCGCAGCTGCACGCAGCCATCGATGCTCGGGTGGATGACGATGCCGCAGGCAAAGGGCTTGTAGGTGTTCAGCGCGATTTCCCAGCGCGTGCCCACTTCCTCGGTGATCTCGCGCCAGTCGGCCTTGTCCGAGAACACCTGCAGCAGGCCGCGCGGCGCTTCCAGCGCGCGGCGCGAGGCGGTGTAGCCGTGCTGCGCCATCAGGGCGGACATCAGGCCTACGCGGGCCGCGCCACCGGGGTGGAAAGGCTTGGTCATGGTGCCGAACTGTTCGCGCAGGCCGATGGGCTGGGAAGCTGCGATGCCCAACGCCATCTGCGTGCGCGCGGCATCCAGGCCCAGCAGCCGGGCGCAGGCCGCGGCGCTGCCCAGCATGCCGGTGGTGCCGGTGATGTGCCAGCCGCGGTCGTAGTGGTCGGGATAGATGGCGTTGCCCACCCGGCAGGACACTTCGATGCCCAGGACCAGGGCGTCGATCAGCTCGCGGCCGCTCTTGCCCAGGTGCTCGGCCAGGGCCAGCGCGGCGGGTGCCACCGGGCCGGCCGGGTGGATGATGGTCTTCAGGTGCGTGTCGTCGAAGTCCCAGGTGTGCGAGGCGATGCCGTTGATCAGCGCCGCGCTGGCGATGTCCACCTTCTCGCGCCGGCCCAGCAGGCTGGCCTGGGGCGCGGGTTGCAGCACCTGCACGGCGTCGAGCACGGCCTGCACGGTTTCGTGGGCCGACGGGCCGATGGCGCAGCCGAACCAGTTGGCGAAGGTGCGGTGGGCCTCGGCTTCGACCGCGTCGCTCCAGCCGCGCGAGGGGTGCGTGGCCACGAAGCGGGCGAGTTGTTCGGTGATGGCCGGGGCATGGGCATCGGCGGCGACGGACTGGTTCTTGGCCATGGGTCTTTCGGGTTCGGGTTCGGGTTGGCGGCGAAGGCTACGGTGCTCAGGGGTCGATGCGCAAGGACAGGTCCAGGGCGTGCACGTCCTTGGTCAGCTTGCCCACCGAGATGCGATCCACGCCCGTGGCGGCGATGGTGCGGATGGTGCCCAGGTCGACACCGCCGGAAACTTCCAGTACGGCACGCCCGGCGTTCAACGCCACGGCCTGCCGCATGTCCTCGAAGCTGAAGTCGTCGAGCAGCACGTTCTGCGCGCCGGCGGCCAGCGCCTCTTGCAGCTCGGCCAGGCTTTCGACCTCGATCTGCACCGGCACGCCGGCATCGAGGGCCTGCGCGGCCTGGAGCGCGGCCGTGATGCTGCCGGCCGCGGCGATGTGGTTTTCCTTGATCAGGATGCCGTCCCACAGTGCCATGCGCTGGTTGCGCCCGCCGCCGGTGCGCACGGCGTATTTCTGGGCCTGGCGCAGGCCGGGCATGGTCTTGCGCGTGTCGAGCACGGCACAGCCGGCGGGGTTGGGGCTCAGGCCTTCGATGGCCTTCACGTACGCGTGGGTGTCCGTGGCCACGGCCGAGAGCGTCTGCAGGAAGTTCAGCGCCGGGCGCTCGGCGCTGAGCAGCGCGCGGGCATCGGCCTGCAGCGTGCAGACCACCGTGCCCGGGGTCACGGCCGAGCCCTCGGCCATCGCCCAGTGCAGCACTGCACCGGGGTCCAGCGCCTGCAGGCAGGCCTCGAACCAGGCCTGGCCGCACAGCACGCCGGCTTCCTTGGCCAGCACGTGGCCCTTCACGCGGCGGCCGGCCGGCACCAGTCGGGCGGTCCAGTCGCCGCGCCCGATGTCCTCGGCCAGTGCGTCGCGCACGTTGCGCGCCAGGGCCTCGTCCAGGGTCTCGTTGTGTTCCACCATCGTCGTCTTGCTCCAGCTTCGGGTGAGGCAGCGCGGCCAGTTGGCCCGCTCAAATGCCCCAATGGGTGTCGGCGTTCTCCAGGATCTCGTCCACGATGCCCAGGAAACGCGACACGTCCATCGGCTTGGTCACGTAGTGCAGGGCCCCGGCGGCCAGCGCCTCCCGCGTGCGGGCCGCGGTGGCGTCGGCCGACACCACCACCACCGGGATGCTGGCCAGCGCATCGTCCTGCTTGAGGTGGCGCAGCAGTTCGATGCCGCTGATGTCGGGCAGCTGCATGTCCAGCAGGATCAGGTCGGGCCGGTCGGCCCGGATGGCGGCCAATCCGTCCAGCCCGAGCATGGACACCTGCAGTTCCACCTGGGCCCGCTGGGCAAAGATGCCGCGCATGACCTCCACGTTGGTCTCGTTGTCTTCCACGTAGTGCACCAGGCGCTGCAGGTACGGCGCCGGCGATGTCTCGGTGTAGCGCACGACGGGCAGCTCGGCATCGTCCGCAGCGGGCAGGCGCAGGGTGAAGACCGTGCCGGCGCCGGCCTCGCTGGCGACCTCGATCGTGCCGCCCATCAGTTCGGTCAGGCGCTGCGTGATGACCAGGCCGATGCCGGTGCCTTCGATGCCGCTGTTCTCGCGGCCCAGCCGGTTGTAGGGCTGGAACAGCGCGGTCATCTGCTCGGGTGTCATGCCCAGGCCCGTGTCGCTGACCTCGATCTCCACCATCGGGTTGCCGCGGTGGGCCACGCGGCGGCTGCTCAGCCGCACGACGCCGCTGTCCCGGTTGTACTTCACCGCGTTGGACAGGAGGTTGGTCAGCACCTGCTTGACCCGCGTGGCGTCGCCCATCACGGCCTCGGCGCCCAGGCCCAGCGCCAGTTCCATGCGGATGCCACGCTGCTCGGCGATGGCCGCCAGCATCGCCCGGCAGGTGTTGGCCAGCGGCCCCAGAGCCACCGGGGCCAGCGTCAGCTGCACGGTGCCCGATTCGATGCGGGCCAGGTCCAGTGTTTCGTTGATCATCTCCAGCAGGTGCCAGCCTGCGCGCTGGATCTGGTGCGACCAGTCGCGCTGGTGCGGCACCAGCGCCGGGTCGCGGTCCAGGCCCAGCAGCTGAGAGAACCCGATCATCGCGTTCAGTGGCGTGCGCAGTTCGTGGCTCATCCGCGAGAGGAACTCACTCTTGGCCCGGCTGGCCGCCTCGGCCCGGCTGAGCGCACGCTCGGACTCTTCCAGGCGCAGTTGCTCGGTGTTGTCTTCCAGCACGCCCACCATGCGCAGCACACGGCCGTTCGGGTCGCGCAGGGCGCTGGCCGTGATGCGCACCATCAATTCGCCCGATTCCTGCTGCAGGGGCTTGCCGCCTGTCGGGTCGGCGGGCTTCAGGATGCTCAGGCGCAACCTGTCGCGCAGCATGTCGCTGTGGCGCACCAGCAGCAAGCGGCGCATCTGCTGCAGCCGGGGCCGGTCGGCTTCCTGCACCAGATCCGCCACCGACCGGCCGCGCAGGTCCTGCGCGCTGCGGCCGACCATCTCGCACAGCCGGGGGTTGCATTCCAGCACGAACCCCTGCGGGTCGAGAAAGAGCACGCCGATCGGCACGTGGTCCAGGAAGCCCCGCAGGCGGGCTTCGCTTTCGCGAAGCGCGGCTTCGGCCTGCGCGCGGTCTTCCATCTCGCGGCGGAGTTCCGCCGTGCCCAGCTGCACGGCCATCTCCGTGCGGCGCGTGTGGCCGGTGACGGTCAGCAGCAGCGCCCCGAGCATCGAGGCGGCCGCCAGCCCCGTCATCGCGAGCAGCCACGACGCCTCGCGCTGAGTGCCCGGCACCGATGGCGGTGCGGCCGAGACGCGCATCTCGGCCTGGCGCTGGCCCAGGTCGATCCAGCGCGTGGCCCTGAACGTCGAGGCCTGCCAGGCTGCCTGTTCACAACCGGCTGGCCCGGCCAGACGCTGCCGTGCCGCGGCGGGGTCGCCGTCGACCAGGCACCAGTGCAGGTAGCGTTGCGCGGGCGAGGCCAGCCCGGCCAGCGCCTGCTCCAGGCGAAGGCTGACGAACACCACCCCGCGAAACTGCGCCCGGCGGGTGGCCTCATCGATGGGCATGCCGCGGTAGAGCGCCTGGTACATCACCACACCGGTCTCGTCGAGGGTGGATTGGGTCAGGCGGAACCCGGCTGTCGCCGTGGGCAGGCCGCTGTCGCGTGAGGCCAGGATGGCCTGACGGGCCGCCGGAATGGACAGGGCATTGACGCCCAGGGCCGCCGCGTTGGCGGCCAGCGGTTCGATGTGGCGCAGGGCCACCACTTCGCGGTCGGCCTGGCGGGCGCGGCCGCCGTCGCGGTCGAACACGCGGTAGCCGGTGTCGCCCTCGGCCCTTGCGGCGGCCTCGAAGGCGGGCAACGCGTCCAGGGTCACGCGCTCGCTGTATCCCAGGGCCTGCAGCGGAATCGGCTGGTTGAGCCACCACAGGGAGGCCTGCTGCAAGGCCGCGCGGTCCAGCGTGCCCTTGGCCCGGGCCGTGCTGTGCAGCGCCTGCAAGGCATACAGGGGGGCGCTCAGGCGCACTTGCGCTTCACTGGCCAGGCGATCGGCATCGCGCTCGAAGGCCGCCTGCACGCGCTGCCGGTCGATGCGGTTGAACTCCGCCATGGCCCCGGCCAGCAGGGCCAGCGTGAGCAACAGCGGCACGCCCAGCATGCGGCGGC
The DNA here is from genome assembly GCA_903822435.1 of uncultured beta proteobacterium. GTDB lineage: Bacteria > Pseudomonadota > Gammaproteobacteria > Burkholderiales > Burkholderiaceae_C > Rubrivivax. The sequence continues at coordinate 20,416 of CAIJPE010000179.1, forward strand.
GCGGCCGCCAGTCGGCGGCGGGCTGGCCGATGAGCGTCAGGGCCAGCGGCAGGCCGATCAGCACGCCCAGTGTGTCGCCCAGCCACCACGTGACCCAATTCGACAGCCAGGCCTCGGGCTGGACGACCCCCATGAGCAGCAGGGCCGGCGTGGCCACGCTGGGGCTGATCGTGCAGGCGACCAGGGCCCCGAACAGCCCGGCGCGCAGGATGTCGCCGGGCTCGTTGAGCACCAGCGGCTGCGACACGAAGCGCCGTATCAGCGCCGCGCCGACGCCGGCCTGCAGTGCGCCCCCCCAGGGCGATGAAGGCCGGCAAGGCCAGCATGCCGATGCCGGATTGCCCGTGCGCAAGCCCCAGGCCCGTGTTGACGGCAAAGGCGCCCAACCACACCCCGGGCAGGGTGTGACGGCCCATGACCAGCACCGCCGCCAGCGCAACGCCCGCCGACGGGTACAGGGGCGAGGCGTAGCCGGGCGGGCCGGCCAGCAGCAGGGCGCCGGCGCCGATCAGCGCATAGGCCAGCGCCGTGCCCAGCGCCTCGGCCCCACGCCGAAACGGGCCCGGTGTGGCGGGTGTCCTGGGCGCTTGGGCCACCGGCTCAGCGGGCGGTGGCCTCATCTGGGGATTCGCTCGGGCAGTCGTGCATCAGACGTTGAACAGGAAGTTCATCACATCGCCATCCTTGACCACGTATTCCTTGCCCTCGGCGCGCATCTTGCCCGCGTCCTTGGCACCCTGTTCACCCTTGTAGGCGACGAAGTCCTCGAAGGCGATCGTCTGGGCGCGGATGAAGCCCTTTTCGAAGTCGGTGTGGATCACGCCCGCGGCCTGGGGCGCGGTGTCGCCGATGTGGATGGTCCAGGCCCGGACTTCCTTGACGCCGGCCGTGAAGTAGGTCTGCAGGCCCAGCAGCTTGAAGGCCGCGCGGATCAGGCGGTTCAGGCCCGGTTCGTCCTGGCCCATCTCGGCCAGGAACAGGGCCTTGTCCTCGTCGGCCATGTCGGCCAGTTCGGCCTCGGTCTTGGCGCAGATGGCCACCACCGGGGCGTTCTGGCGTTCGGCGTACTCGCGCAGGCGGTCGAGGTAGGGGTTGTTCTCGAAGCCCGTCTCGCTGACGTTGCCCACGAACATGGCCGGCTTGGCGGTGATCAGGCACAACGGCTTGAGGATGACCCGTTCTTCCCTGCTGAAGTCGATGCTGCGCACCGGCAGGGCCTGGTCGAGCTGCGCCTGGCACTTTTCCAGCACCTTCACCAGGGCCGCGGCTTCCTTGTCGTTGCCCGAGCGGGCGGCCTTGACGTACCGGTGCAGGCTCTTTTCCACGGTGGACAGGTCGGCCAGGCACAGTTCGGTCTGGATGACCTCGATGTCCGACAGCGGGTCGACCTTGCCCGCCACGTGGATCACGTTCTCGTCGTCGAAGCAGCGCACCACGTTGACGATGGCGTCGGTCTCGCGGATGTGGCTGAGGAACTGGTTGCCCAGCCCTTCGCCCTTGCTGGCGCCTGCCACCAGGCCTGCGATGTCCACGAACTCCACGATGGCCGGCACGACGCGCTCGGGCACGACGATCTTCGACAGCGCGGCCAGCCGCGGGTCGGGCAGCTCCACGATGCCCACGTTGGGCTCGATGGTGCAGAAGGGGTAGTTCTCGGCCGCGATGCCGGCCTTGGTCAGCGCGTTGAAGAGGGTCGATTTGCCGACGTTGGGCAGGCCGACGATGCCGCACTTGAGGCTCATGGAGACTGACTTTCGGGGGGGCGCATCGGCGATGCGCGGGCCGCGAAGTTTAAGGCTCGGCTCCGGCGCACGCCCTGCGACGGACGAGAATGCCGCAAGCTCCTATGCTGGAGGCCCCAAAGCATCGTCCACCCTGGCAAAGCGAGGTCCGCATGTTGAGCCTGCAACCGCATCTGAAGGACCTGGGCGGCGGATTCACCGTCCGCCGCCTGCTGCCGGCAGCTTCCCGCCAGGCGGTCGGCCCCTTCCTGTTCTTCGATCACTTCGGCCCCGTGGAGGCCGGCCCGGCCGACAACCACGATGTGCGGCCCCATCCGCACATCGGCCTGGCCACCGTCACCTATCTTTTCGAAGGCGCCATGATGCACCGCGATTCCACCGGCGTGGTCAAGCGCATCGAGCCCGGCGCCATCAACTGGATGACCGCGGGCCGGGGCATCGTGCATTCCGAACGCACCCCCGACGACCTGCGCAGCGTGGTGCGCCGCAGCCACGGCCTGCAGTTGTGGGCCGCCTTGCCCGCCGCCGACGAAGAGCTGGCGCCCACCTTCTCGCACACCCCGGCTGACGCCATCCCCGAGATCGAGGTCGGCGGGGCGCACATCCGCGTGCTGGTGGGCGAAGCCTTCGGCGTGGTGTCGCCGGTGGCGGTGCGCTCGGCCACGCTGTACCTGGACATCGCGCTGACGGTGGGCGATGCCTTCCCGCTGCCGCTGGCCGAGGAGCGGGCGGTCTACGTCGTGGAGGGCGACGCCCAGCTCGACGGCGACGACATCCCGCCGGGCCGCATGGTGGTGCTGGACCCGGGGGAGGAGCCCATGCTGTCGGCCGATGCCGATGCCCGCGTGGTGCTGATCGGCGGCGCCCCGCTGGGCCCCCGGCACATCTGGTGGAACTTCGTGTCCAGCCGAAAGGAGCGGATCGTGCAGGCCGCCGACGATTGGGCGGCCCAGCGCATGGGCAACGTGCCGGGGGAGACCGAACTAATCCCGCTGCCCGACAAGCGGCCAGGCTGAGCCCGCGCATGCAAGGCCGGAAGGCCTTGCGTGGCTGGCGAAGGACTGGCCGCGATACAAGCGGCCAGGCTGAACCCGCGCTACTCGAAGCGCCAGCGTCCGCGCACCGGCTGGCCCGGCCGCAAGGTGCAATCGAAGCCGCCGATCACCACCGCATTCATGCCGAAGGTGACGGCGCCATTCAGCCGGGCATCGGCCCGGTAGCCGGCCAGGGTGTCGCCGGGCTGATCCGAGGTCTCGGCGGTCAGCGGGTCGACGTTGGGGATGCTGCAGCGGGCGCAGGGCTTGACCAGGCGCAGCGTGACCGGGCCTTCGGCGGTGCTGATTTCCAGCTCGTCGATGTGGTCTTCGTCGAAGGGCTGCAGGCCGCTGAGCACGAGGTTGGGCCGGAAGCGCTCCATGCCCACCGGTTTCAGGCCCTGCGCGGCCAGGCGGCCGTTCAGGTCGTCCAGCGAGGCCTGGTTGGCCACCAGCAGCGGAAAACCGTCGGCAAAGGCGTTCTCGGCCTTCACGGTGCCGGCCCAGGCGGTGTCGGACAGCCGCTCCTGGTCGGGGTCGA
>CAIJPE010000180.1 GCA_903822435.1 uncultured beta proteobacterium
CTGCCGCTTTGGGTCGTGGGCTGACTCTGCCGGGTTCGATCAGCCAGCCGTAGAGCTGTCCTTCAAGTTGGCCGCCAGCATACCGGACACCCGGGGAAACCCGGATTCGACCCACAGCAGCCAGGCGCGACGAAGAGAAGCAGTCCTTCGCCAACCTCGACTCATCGCGGATCGCCTTCTTGGCAGGCTGCCTATGAACTGGCCGCGTCGCGCGCCGGTGGCGTGGCCGACTGGACAGGCAGCAGCGCCGCCAGTCCCATGAGGTAGTAGGGCTAGAAGCACGCCGCAGTTTGTACCACCTCGTTCTGCCCTCGCTTCAATCTCTACGTCGCTTCTGCGGCCGGGCAAGCGCCTGCCTCTCTGCCCATAGACTTCTGCTCCCAGTTGTCACTACCCGACATGCAACCCAAAGTCACTCTATTCCAGCATCCCTGGGCTTTCTGGATTGGCTGCGCACTGCTCACGTCAGGCGTGCTGTCTCACATGCCCATGTTCATGATGGGCCAGCACACGCATTGGCAACTCGTGGGCATGCCCATGACCCTGGAAATGTACGTCGGCATGGCACTAATCCCGGTCGGGCTAGCGCTGTCCTGCTACGGCCTGATGCCGGGGCGTCCGCAGGTCGATTCATCGGTGCCGCATGCCAGTGCGAGGTACTTCCACGTCGCCGACGGCGTGGCCCTGAACCGCGAGCACTGGAAGCTGGTGCTCGTGCTGATCGTCACCCTGGCCATCGACGTGATGAAGCCGGCCACCCTGGGCTTCGTGATGCCGGGCCTGAGTGCGGAGTACGAGTTGCCCAGGTCCCAGGCGAGCCTTCTGGCGCTCTTTGCACTGACTGGCACGACCGTAGGTTCGGTGGTCTGGGGGCGCATTGCCGACCGCTTCGGGCGCCGTGCGGCCATCCTGCTGTCGGCGCTCATGTTCATCGGCACAGCCATCTGCGGCGCCATGCCGACCTTCGAATGGAATCTGGCGATGTGCTTCTTGATGGGCGCATCCGCCGGTGGATTGCTGCCCATCACGTTCACCCTGATGGCCGAGACCGTGCCGGCCCGACATCGGGGCTGGCTGCTGGTAGCGCTGGGTGGCATTGGTACCTCTGCAGGCTACATGATCGCCGCAGGTTCGGCGGCGGTGCTGGAGCCGCTGTTCAACTGGCGCGTGCTTTGGCTGCTCGGACTGCCCACGGGGGCGGCGATCATCTTCCTGAATCGCTTCATTCCGGAGTCGCCACGCTTCCTGGCCGCGATGGGCCGGCATGAGGAGTCACAAGCGATCCTGCGGCAGTTCGCGGGATCAAAGCGGGCGCTGGAGTCTGATGACGCCACGCACCCGGGTGCGCCCGTCATCGACGAGAGCCATCCGGTGGCGGGCATCCGCCAACTGATTCAGGGCCGGCATGCCCGCATCACCTGGGCCTTGCTGGTTTGCGGTACCGGGTGGGGGCTGGCGAACTTTGGCTTCCTGCTGTGGCTGCCGACGAATCTGAAGGAATTGGGCGTCGACCCGGCGGCGGCGAGTGCCTTGCTGGCGAAGTCGGCTTTCTTTGCGCTGCCCGGAATCGCCATCGTCATCCTGCTCTATCAGCGCTGGAGCAGCTTCAAGGCGCTGGTGTTGTTCATCGCTTTGACGGCCGCGGTCCTGCTCGGCTTTGCAGCCCTGGCCGTCTTCGGTATTCGTTCCACGGTCGTCACGACTCTGGCGACGGCAGCCTTGCTCATCAGCGTCAGCGGCGTCATAGCGATGCTCATTCCTTACGCGGCCGAGATCTACCCGGTTCATCTGCGTGGAAGCGGTTCCGGCGTCATCGCGGCGAGTTCGAAGTTCGGTGGCATCCTGGGCGCCGCACTGGCCGTCTTCAGCTTCTTCGACCACTTTGCGCTGTCCGCGGTTCTCCTGGCATTGCCCATGGCCGTGTCGGCAATCATGCTCTGGCGCAGCGGGGTTGAGACCCGAGGCGTCACACTGGAGGACATCCAGCGCGCACTGCGTGCCTAGCCTATGGTGTCTGCGTCGGAGAAGCGCGCCGGCGGCAAGGTACAGACGCCGGCGATGCCGTGCGTGTGCTGCAGAGGCACCTTCGCGCACCACAGCTACTCGCAACTGGCGTTTGCTATCCTGACCTTCGGCTGTCGGCTTTCAAGCAGCATGGCGATGGTCAGCTCCTGGCCGACTTGAGCCAACGAGTGGTCCAGATTCGTCGCCAGAAACCTGCACTTCGCAGCGACGCTGAGTCGGAATCTTCGAGCGAGCCGGGAAG
>CAIJPE010000181.1 GCA_903822435.1 uncultured beta proteobacterium
GGTGGCCGTGGCCGCCGGACTGAGCATGAGCGACGAACAGGTCTATCACTTTGCGTTCGGATTGCTGCTGCACCCGCTGGAGTTCTTCGCCAAGACCGACCGCTGGCTGGGTCAAACGCTCACAGCCATCCACCACGGCCGAAAGACCAAGGCTATGCACCTGAGGTGCTTTCGGACCCTCAGGCGTGCCGATGACGTGGAGCTGGACCTGGACCAATATGGAAGGGGCTTTCTGGCTCTGCTGATCGGGAAGTACCTCGAGAGCGAGTCTCCCCAAGACCTGCGGAAAATCTTCAACCGCGCCATCGGCGAACCCGGCGAGGGCCGGCACGGACTCCAGATCATGTTTGCCGCGGCAGCGCTGCATGAGGTCGTTCGTTGGGCGGAACAGCGCCGAACTGCAGGCCTTCTCGGGATCGACGCGTTAGTGGTCGAACTTGCAAAGGACAGGAAAGACAGGAAAGTCTGCGCGCAGGTGGACCTTCACGCACTAGGCAATGCGTTCGCGCACAAATGGGCTTGGTCAACAATGGCAGAACATATCACGGAGATGCTTTCATCGAAGGCACAGCCCAAGCCCGCCGTGCTCAGCGAGTGGCCGAACGGCCACTCGCTGATGGCCGCCTTGCAGGAGCAGCGCTTCCCCGCCACGGACGGCTTGAGCGCGCCTGTGCACCTGCACGGGAAGTGCTGGGCGCTCGACAAAATCAGATCCGAACTCGGGCTCTGATCCATTTGTTGTACGAGACTCCTCGTCCATATTGCCTGCTTCCTCGCCTTCGCCATCTGATGGATGTACCGGAACTTGCGGAAGGCCGCTCAGGCAGGGCTGGACACCGCAAAGACTAACTTCGACAGGCGCGAGCTCGATGCCGAGTCGAGTCAGGCACGCCCCGCGGAGGCCGTTAGGTTCCCCTGCAGTACTGGACGGGCCGAGATTTGAGGTAGCGTCGCTTCGAGGCGCCTGTAGAAGGGACTCGCGAACTGCGAGTGACCGTTGCCGGTGAAAGCGGTCGTCCAGGGCCCAGGCCGCGAGCGACTCAGTTCAGTCTGCAGCCGACGCACTGGCCGCGCAGGTGGGTGGCCTCCTGGCGGCAGTTTCACGCGTGGGGACACCAGACGGCCGCGGTCTCGTCGCCGAGTGGAAGGCACCTGCCGGTCAGGTACTCACAACCCACCCAGCAGCAGACCAATGCATCGATCGCATCCTCGAAGGGCTTCAGCGCAGCCAGGCTCCGGACATTGGCTGCGACAGGGAGCGGGATCGCGATGTTGTCGATGTGGATAGCTAGGCCATTGAGGATGGCTTTGAATTCGGTCAGCAGCCGTTCGATGCGTTCAGGTATTGACGCTCCCCTCCAGTAGCTCGATGCCTTGCCAACCTTGTATGGCACCCTGCGATCACGCCCCAGGAGCGCCAGCAGTGCGGGGTGTGGATAGACCTCTACGAGCTGGTGAGGGGTGCCGACTGGGGTGGCTGCCGTCGCGATGGGGTAGCCCGCCTCGGTGAACCGTCGAGAAAGATCGGCGCCGAGCGGGCCGGGCCGGACTGGTCCGGGCGAGTGGGCCGAACACCACTGCGCGCCGAAGGTTTGCGAGACCTTGCGATCCGCCATGCGTCGGCCAAGGATCGGGGTTGTTGCAACGGGCATGTCGAGCGTGACCAGCGCCACGGGCTCGCCGGCGTGCTGCTCTGTTGCTTGCAGCAGACGGGCCGGGTCGGGAGGCGAGCCTACGCCGGCGCGGTTCCAGTTGGGCAGGCGGCCGTCCGCCTGTTCGATCAAGGAGGAGTAGCTGGGGGCGGCGACGAGGCATCGCCAGCGGCTCTCTCGATGCTGCACGATAGCCACGCCGCTCGGCTCGGTGGCTGTCCACGCCGCATCGATGCCGAGGATGGTGGTCATGGGGTTGGGGCTGTTCGCAGAGGAGGGAAGGTTATGTCAGGCCGGCCTCGGACTGATACCCCGACGCTCGTTCCGATGAACAATACCCGGCAGTCCGAAACCGCTTACAGACCTTCCGCAGACGCTACATATCTAACATCAGTGACGGATTCGACAGTAGCGTGCGCTCACATCAAAACAATCTAGCTCACTCGTAAGAGCCAGGCATCGGCGTCGGCTGTCCGAGTTGGCCACGAGACTCTGGTGTCCCTGGAAGACCTGAAAGCGGCAACACCTCCTAGGAGGCGGGCTCCCAGCAGCCCGTCGAACAGCCCCCCGAGCGCCATGGCGGGATGGGCCAGGCGGGATTGACTCCAGGCACGCCGACCTTCGGATCGCTTGCTTCTCGTTGAGTCGACTACTTCAGGCTGGCCGGTCCCTTTGAACTTGATGTTCTGGCGACGAGAAGGAAGGCTGGCGCCCAGATGTGGCGAGAAATGCACCATAAGCTAGGCCGTTACAAAGCCCGACAGCTTCTTTTCCGTGCCCCCATGCGGCAGAAGGCGAAATGTGCGGGTCCGACAGGTTTTGATGTACTTCCGGATTTCAGGTCATCCCAGGTGGCATCCCGACAGGTTCTATTCCTGAGCAACACCGTTCGCGAGACTCCTTCACCTCGGTGTCGGCCAGCCCCACCAGCGTGAAACTGGGCAAGCCGTTGGCGAGTTGCACCTCGACGTGCACGCGCGGCGCCTGCAGGCCGTCCAGCGAGCGGCTCATCACGGTGGCAAGGGACATCGGCGCTTTCGAAGGAGCATGAGGGCGCCGATTGTTTCCAGGCCCTCGCCGGGCAGCAAGCACCGAATTGGGGCGCACCCAATCGGGGCCCCCTTCGAGGGGTTGTGGTGAAACGTCACTTCGGTTTGCGCACTGCAGCAGGGCACGCTCGTCGGTTCGGGTCGTGGCACGGAAGCTGCAACTCCTCGTTCGGGAAAGGTGTTCCCAAACCCTCTGACGGAGAGCGAATGAAAAAATCACGCATCACCCTGCTGGCCGCCCTGGCCACGGTCACGGCCCTGCCTGCTGTCACGCATGCAGAAGACGCATCACCCCTGTCGTTCAACATCGGCGCGGTCACCGACTATCGGTACCGCGGCATTTCGCAGTCCCGCCTGAAGCCGGCCCTGCAAGGCGGTGCCGACTATGCCGCCTCCAGCGGTCTGTACATCGGCACCTGGGCCTCCACCATCAGCTGGATCAAGGACGCCGGCAAGCTGTCCAGCCCGACCGTCGACACCGGCAACACGCCGCTGGAAATCGACCTGTACGGCGGCTACAAGGGCGACATCATCAAGGACTCGCTCACCTACGATGTAGGTGGCCTGTACTACCTGTACGTGGGCAACCACTATGACCGTGTCGGCGCCGACGCCAACACCTTCGAGCTGTACGGCGCGCTGACCTATGGCGTCTTCACCGCCAAGTACTCGTTTGCGACCACCAACCTCTTCGGCTTCGGTGGTTCGGGCGTGCCCGACAGCAAGGGCAGCGGCTACCTCGACCTGAGCGCCAACGTCGACCTGGGCGGCGGCTTCACGCTCACGCCGCACGTCGGCCACCAGCAGGTCAAGAACTACAGCGTCGCGTCCTACACCGACTACTCGCTGACCCTGGCCAAGGACCTGGGCAACGGCGTCTCGCTCACGGGCGCACTGGTGGGCACGTCCACCAAGTCCGTGGCGGGTTCGTACGCCTACGTCAGCCCGGACGGCAAGAACCTGGGCAAGAGCACGGTCGTGCTCGGCGCGAAATACACCTTCTGAAAACTGTAACGGAGAGCAAACCATGAAGATGGTGACCGCGATCGTCAAGCCCTTCAAGCTGGACGAAGTACGTGAGGCCTTGAGCGGCATCGGCGTTCAGGGCATCACGGTGACCGAAGTCAAGGGCTTTGGCCGGCAAAAGGGCCACACCGAGCTCTATCGCGGCGCCGAATACGTCGTCGACTTCCTGCCCAAGGTCAAGATCGAAGCGGCGGTCGACGAAGCCATCGTCGACCGCGTCATCGAAGCGATCGAGAACTCGGCCCGCACCGGGAAGATCGGCGACGGAAAGATCTTCGTCTCCTCACTCGAACAGGTCGTGCGCATCCGAACCGGCGAAACCGGCAAGGACGCGCTCTGACCCTGCCAGGGCAGCGATACCCCCACGAGAGCCACACACAATGAAAAAGTTGATTTCCATCCTGGCCCTGGGGCTCGCAGCCCTGGGCTTCGGCGGCGCGGCTTACGCGCAAGACGCCGCGTCCGCACCGGCCGCCACGGCCTCGGCCGCCGCACCGGCGGCCACCGCCGCCGCGCCGGCTCCGGCCGCATCCGAAGCCGCCTCGGCGCCCGCTGCGGCTGCCTCGGCGCCGGTTCCCAACAAGGGCGACGTGAGCTGGATGCTCGTGTCGTCCGCGCTGGTCATCATGATGTCCGTTCCGGGCCTGGCCCTGTTCTACGGCGGCCTGGTCCGCAGCAAGAACATGCTGTCGGTCCTGATGCAGGTCTTCGTGACCTTCTCGATGATCGTCGTGCTCTGGTGCATCTACGGCTACAGCCTGGCATTCACCGAGGGCAACGCGTTCATCGGGGGCCTCGATCGCCTCTTCATGAAGGGCCTGTTCGTGCCGAACGCCACCGGCGGTGATTTCCCCACCGCGGCCACGTTCAGCAAGGGCGTGGTGCTGCCGGAGATCGTGTTCGTGATCTTCCAGGCCACCTTCGCGGCCATCACCTGCTGCCTGATCGTCGGCTCCTTCGCCGAACGCATCAAGTTCTCGGCGGTGCTGGTCTTCATGGCGCTGTGGTTCACCTTCAGCTACGCCCCCATCGCCCACATGGTGTGGTTCTGGATGGGCCCGGATGCCTACACGGGCAAGGAAGTGGTCGACGCGATGAACGCCAAGGCCGGCCTGATCTGGCAGTGGGGTGCCCTGGACTTCGCCGGCGGCACGGTGGTGCACATCAACGCCGCCGTGGCGGGCCTGGTGGGTGCCTTCATGGTCGGCAAGCGCGTGGGCTACGGCAAGGAATCCATGGCGCCGCACAGCCTGCCGCTGACGATGGTCGGTGCCTCGCTGCTGTGGGTGGGCTGGTTCGGCTTCAACGCCGGCTCGGCGCTGGAAGCCGGCAACAGCGCCTCGCTGGCCTTCATCAACACCTTCCTGGCCACGGCCGGTGCGGTGTTGTCGTGGTGCGTGGGTGAAGCGCTGCACAAGGGCAAGGCGTCCATGCTGGGTGCAGCCTCGGGCGCCGTCGCGGGTCTGGTAGCCATCACGCCGGCTGCCGGCAACGTGGGCATCATGGGCGCGCTGGTGATCGGCCTGCTGGCCGGCTTCGTCTGCCTGTGGGGTGTGACCGGCCTGAAGAAGCTGCTGGGCGCGGACGACACGCTGGACGTCTTCGGCGTGCACGGCGTGGGCGGCATCCTGGGCGCCCTCCTGACCGGCATCTTCAACTCGCAGGCCCTGGGCGGCCCCGGCATCGTCACCGATTGGGTGACCGGCGCCGTGGCCACCAACCCGGACGGCACCTTTGCGCAGTTCATCATCCAGTGCAAGGCCGTCGGCCTGACCATCGTGTGGTCGGGTGTGGTCGCTGCGATCTCCTACAAGATCGCCGACCTGACGGTGGGCCTGCGCGTGCCGGAAGACGAAGAGCGCGAAGGCCTGGACATCAGCTCGCATGGCGAGACGGCCTACAACAAGTGATCGGCGCCACAGGCCGGGCCTGATGGCCCGGCCTGCCGCCAGATGAAGGGCGCTGCGGCGCCCTTCATCGTTTCTCGCTGGAGCTTCCTTGGTTTTTGGGGCCTGGGCCCTCAATTGCCTAGAATCGTCTTCCCCATGCAGTAGGCCCTTTATGGTTCCCCACCTCACCACCGCGCTCACCGGGCCGATCAACGAGCTCGAACAACGCATCCTCGAGTCCATGCCGGCCATCGAGCGCTGGTTCCGGCTCGAATGGATGGAGCACACGCCGCCGTTCTATACCTCGGCCGACTTGCGCAACGCCGGTTTCAAGCTGGCGCCGGTGGACACCAACCTGTTCCCCAGCACCTTCAACAACCTGCGGCCCGAGATGCTGCCGCTGGCCGTGCAGGCGGCCATGGCCGCCATCGAGAAGATCTGCCCCGAGGCCAAGAACCTCCTGCTGATCCCCGAAAGCCGCACCGGCAGCACGTTCTACCTGCAGAACCTGCAGCGGCTGGTCCAGATCTTCTCGCAGGCCGGCCTGAACGTGCGGCTCGGCTCGCTGGACACGCAGATCAAGGCACCGACCGTGCTGGCCCTGCCCGACGGCAGCGAGCTCACGCTGGAGCCGCTGGTGCGCAACCGCGGGCGGCTGGGGCTCAAGGACTTCGACCCCTGCACGATCCTGCTCAACAACGACCTCTCGGACGGCCTGCCCCGGGTGCTGGAGCACCTGCATGAGCAGTACCTGTTGCCGCCGCTGCACGCCGGCTGGAGCCTTCGGCGCAAGAGCCGGCACTTCGTCA
>CAIJPE010000182.1 GCA_903822435.1 uncultured beta proteobacterium
CGCGACGGTGGTGTGCAAACCAAGCAGGCGATCGAGACGGTGGGGCGCTCTTTGGAGCGAAATCAAGGAGGAGGACCGGCCGTCCAGCCCAGGTCCGGGGGACATTCGCTGCACAGAGCGCCCCACCGTCCCGATCTCGCACAAAGGCAAGCCCGCGAAGGCGAGCCCACCCGATTCGCCTCTTGAATCCGCCGCCTTCAATCCACCGGTGTCAGCTTGGCAATCGCCAGGGCCAGCCATTTGCTGCCGTGGCGGCCGAACTGCACCTGGGCCCGTGCATCGGCGCCCCGACCTTCAAGCGTGGTGACCACGCCTTCGCCGAACTTGGTGTGGAACACGGTCTGGCCCACCCGCAGGCCCTGCATGCCCGGCGTGGAAGCCGGCACCGGCAACGAGGGCGGCTGCGGCTCCACACGGCCGGCGCCGACGATGCCGCTCAGGCCGCTGCCCCGCGTCCAGGCCTGCTGGTACTCCCGCGCATAGCCCGAGCCGAAGCCCGGGTTGCGCGGGGTAATCCACTTCAGCGTGCCTTCGGGGATTTCGTCGAAGAAGCGGCTCTTCACGTTGTAGCGCGTCTGCCCGTGCAGCATGCGGGTCTGGCTGAAGCTGAGGTACAGCCGCTTGCGCGCCCGGGTGATGGCCACGTACATCAGGCGCCGTTCTTCCTCGACGCCGTCGGCGTCCGACAGCGACTGTTCGTGGGGGAACAGCCCTTCCTCGATGCCGGTGATGAACACCGCATCGAACTCCAGGCCCTTGGCCGAGTGCACGGTCATCAGCTGGATGGCGTCGGCGCCGGCCTGGGCCTGGTTGTCGCCAGCCTCGAGCGAGGCGTGCGTGAGGAACGCCGCCAGCGGGCTCATGATCTCGCCAGTGTCGGCATCCGGGAAGGCGTTGGCGGCAGTGTCGGCCGGCGCCTGCTCGTCCACCGGCAGGGCCACGGCATCCTTGCCGAACCCTTCCTGGGTGACGAAGCTCTCTGCCGCGTTGACCAGCTCTTCCAGGTTTTCGATGCGGTCCTGGCCTTCCTTGTCGGTCCGGTAGAAATCGACCAGGCCGGTCTGCTGCAGCACATGATCGATGATCTGGCGCAGCGTCAGGCCGTGGGTGGCCGTGCGCATGCCGTCGACCAGGGCCACGAAGGCCTGCAGGTTCGCGCCAGCCTTGCCCGGCACGGCCCCCACGGCCTGGGCCAGGCTGCGGCCGCTGGCGCGGGCTGCGTCCTGCAGCTGCTCGATGCTGCGCGCGCCGATGCCGCGGGCCGGGAAGTTGACCACCCGCAGAAAGCTGGTGTCGTCGTTGGGGTTCTCAAGCAGGCGCAGGTAGGCCAGTGCGTGCTTGACCTCGGCCCGCTCGAAGAAGCGCAGGCCGCCATACACCCGGTAGGGCACGCCGGCATTGAACAGCGCACTTTCCAGCACCCGGCTCTGGGCGTTGCTGCGGTACAGCAGCGCGATCTCGCTGCGCGGGGTGCCCGCGCGGTGAAGGGCCTGGGCCTCTTCCAGCAGCCACTGCGCCTCGGCGAAGTCGCTGGTGGATTCATACACCCGCACCGGCTCGCCGGCGCCGGCATCGGTGCGCAGGCTCTTGCCCAGGCGCTGCGTGTTGTGGCCGATGAGCCCGTTGGCGGCATCCAGGATGTGGCCGAAGCTGCGGTAGTTCTGCTCCAGCTTGATGACGCTGGGCACGCGGTACTCGCGCTCGAAGTCGGCCATGTTGCCCACGCGGGCGCCGCGGAAGGCGTAGATGCTCTGGTCGTCGTCGCCCACGGCGATCACGCTCTGCCCGGGCGTACCAGGCGGGGCGAACATCTTCAGCCAGGCGTACTGCAACTTGTTGGTGTCCTGGAACTCGTCCACCAGCACATGGGTGAAGCGGCGGCGGTAATGCTCGCGCAGCGGGTCGTTGTCGCGCAGCAGCTCGTAGGTGCGCAGCATCAGTTCGGCGAAGTCGACCACGCCTTCGCGTTCGCACTGGTCCTCGTAGGCCTGGTAGATCTCCACCAGCTTGCGGGTCTGCTCGTCCCGCACGTCCACGTCGCGCGGGCGGAGCCCTTCTTCCTTGCTGCCGGCGATGAACCAGGTGACCTGCTTGGGCACGAAACGCTCTTCGTCCAGGTTCAGCGCCTTGATCACGCGCTTGACCGCACTGAGCTGGTCGCCGCTGTCCAGGATCTGGAAGCCCTGGGCCAGCCCGGCCAGCTTCCAGTGGGCCCGCAGGAAGCGGTTGCACAGGCCGTGGAAGGTGCCGATCCACATGCCGCGCACGGCGACCGGCAGCATGGCCGACAGCCGCGTGAGCATCTCCTTGGCGGCCTTGTTGGTGAAGGTCACGGCCAGCACGCCGCCGGGCGAGACCTGGCCCGTCTGCAGCAGCCAGGCGATGCGCGTGGTGAGCACGCGGGTCTTGCCGGATCCGGCGCCGGCCAGGATCAATGCGGGAACGGCCGGCAGCGTGACCGCTGCGAGCTGCTCGGGGTTCAGCCGGTGGAGCAACCCCGCGGGGCCCGATGCGCCGGCGACGGCAGCAGCGGCAGAGGTGTCGACTTCGGCAGGCATCCTGCATTCTAGGAGCAGCCTGGCGGCCCGCCCTGGCAAGGCACCCGCACGCGTAAAATCAGGGCTCTATCGGGTACTGGGAGCAGCCATGGAAATCTTCGATTACGACAACATCCTGCTGCTGCCGCGCAAGTGCCGCGTGGACAGCCGGGCGGAATGCGACACCTCGATCGAATTCGGCAGCCGCCGCTTCAAGCTGCCCGTGGTGCCCTCGAACATGAAGACCGTGATCGACGAGCCGATCAGCGTGGCGCTGGCCCAGAGAAACCACTTCTACGTGATGCACCGCTTCGACCTGGACGCCGTGGCCTATGCCCGGCGCATGCGCGAACGGGGGCTCTTCGTCTCGCTCAGTTCGGGCGTCAAGCCACAGGACCACGCGGTGATCGACCGACTGGCCGCCGAGGGCGTGGGCGCCGACTACATCACCATCGACATCGCCCACGGTCATGCCGAGAGCGTTCACCAGACCATCCTGCACATCAAGCAGCGGCTGCCCGACACCTTCGTGATCGCCGGCAACGTGGCCACGCCCGAGGCCGTGATCGACCTGGAAAACTGGGGCGCCGACGCCACCAAGGTGGGCGTGGGCCCGGGCAAGGTCTGCATCACCAAGCTCAAGACCGGCTTCGGCACGGGCGGCTGGCAGCTCAGCGCGCTGAAGTGGTGTGCCCGCGTGGCCACCAAGCCGATCATTGCCGACGGCGGCATCCGGCACCACGGCGACATCGCCAAGAGCGTGCGTTTCGGCGCCTCCATGGTCATGGTGGGCTCGTTGTTCGCCGGGCACGAGGAATCACCCGGGGCCACGGTGGAAGTCGATGGCAAGCGCTACAAGGAGTACTACGGCTCGGCCAGCGACTACAACAAGGGCGAGTACAAGCACGTCGAGGGCAAGCGCATCCTCGAGCCCATCAAGGGCCACCTGGCCGACACGCTGCGCGAGATGCACGAAGACCTGCAAAGCTCCATCAGCTATGCAGGCGGCCGCGTGCTGGGGGACCTGAAAAAGGTGAACTACGTCGTTCTGGGTGGAGAGAACGCCGGCGAGCACCTGTTCATGTAAGGATGCCCCGGGGCCGCGAAGCCATCAGGGTCGCC
>CAIJPE010000183.1 GCA_903822435.1 uncultured beta proteobacterium
CCACGGCCGCAGCGGGCGGTGGTGCCGGCGCGGCCGCGCTGGGCACGGGTGCTGCCGCCGGCGCCGGTGCGGGGCGCGTGCGCAAGGCCTGGGTCACGATCGCACCGCCCACCAGCAGCAAACCGCCACCCAGCATCCAGGCGCCGCGTGTGGCCAGGCCGGCAGCCCGGTTGGCGGTCGTTGCCTTCGTGGCCTTGGCGTCGGCCTGCTGGGCCGCCACGCGCTCGGACTCCAGCACCACGGGTTCATTGGCGCTATGGAGCTCGAGCCAGCGGCGCAGGGCCGAGGCCAGCTCGCCGGCGTGGGCCCAGCGGGCCTCGGGCTCGCGGGCCATGGCCTTGGCTGCAATGCCCGACAGCGTCTTGGGGATGCCCACGCGCAACTCGTGGGCGGGGGCCGGGTTGTGCGCGAGCACGGCCGTGGTGATCTGCTCGACGCTGTCGCCGCTGAACGCCTTGCGCAGGGCCAGCAGCTCGTAGAAGACGACGCCCAGCGCGTGGATGTCGGTGCGGGGGTCGACGGCGCCGCCGAGCAGCTGTTCGGGTGCCAGGTAGTGCGGTGAGCCCATGATCGCGCCATCCAGCGCGGGCAGTGCCGAGCCATGCGCGACGCGGGCGATGCCGAAGTCCAGCACCTTGGGCTTGTCGCGCCGCGTCAGGAAGATGTTGGCGGGCTTGATGTCGCAGTGCACGACCCCCCGGGCATGCGCGTACGCCAGTGCGTCGGCCACGCGGCGCACCAACTGCGCGGCCTGCCCTGGCGTGGGCTGCCAGCCGCCGGCCAGCTTCTGGCGCAGGTCGCAGCCGTGCAGGCGCTCCATCGCGATGTACACGCCGTGGTCCGACAAGCCGGCGTCGTGCACGGTCACGATGTTGGGGTGCGACAGGCCAGCAACGGCGCGTGCTTCGTTCAGGAAGAGCTCGTCGAGTTGCGCGCGGGAGGACGCGTCGATGTCCAGCTGCAGGGTCTTGACCGCCACGGTGCGCGACAGCAGCGGGTCCCAGGCCTCGTGCACCTGGCCCAGGCCGCCCTGGCCGAGCAGGCCCTTGAGAGCGTAGCGCCCGACGTGCGAGAGGGTGGGCCGGTGTTCGACCGCCGCCTCGGCCGCAGCCGGCAGGCTGTCTGCGCCGGGCTCGGGCGCCAGCTCGGCCGGGCTGGAATCGATGGCCGAAGGCATCGAGTCCAGGTTCGACGGGCGCGAGTCCAGATTCGACGGACGCGAGTCGTCGCTCAGCCTCGGCGAGTCGGCTTCGGGGGGCAGCGATTCACTGCCAGGCGGCAGCGACAGCACGGTGGGCGCGAACTCACTCGCCGCCGCGTCGCTCTTGCTGCGTCTTTGAAAGAGGTTGTAGCCCACGGTGCCGCAGCTTAAGCGCCCGGCGGCTGCCGAGCCGTCCCAAAAGAGGGGCCTTTCTGGCTGAGTTCATGGGCGAGCGCATGGGCCGCTCATGCACGGTCCCGCGGACTGGCGGCTTCAAGCGCCCCGGCCGCCCTGGGCCGGCGACGCACCTGCGCCGCGCAGCATCCGCCCCATGCGGTCCACGGCCTGTTCCAGCTGGGTCATCGAATTGGCAAAGGACAGCCGCACGAAACGGTCGGCCTGCGCCGGCCCGAAATCGCGCCCCGGCGTCAGCGCCAGGTGAGCCTCGCGCATCAGCCGGAAGCAGAAGTCCCAGCTGCTGGGGCTGTAGGCCGAGCAATCGAACCAGGCATAGAAGGCGCCGTCGGGCTGCACGGGCACTGGCAAGCCCAGGCTCTGCAGCGCCGGCACGATGAAGTCGCGTCGGCGCTTGAATTCCTGCCGCCGCTCCTCATACAGGGCCAGGGAGTCGGGTTCGAAGCACGCCAGCGCCGCGCGCTGAGCCAGGGTGCTGGGGCAGATGTAGAGGTGCTGGGCGAGCTTCTCCACCGCCTCCACCAGAGAGGGCGGCAACACCGCCCAGCCCAGCCGCCAGCCGGTCATGCCGAAATACTTGCTGAAGCTGTTGATGCTGATGATGTCCTCGCCCAGCGTCAGCGCGCTGTGGCCGAAGCGCTCTTCGTAGCTCAGGCCGAGGTAGATCTCGTCGACGATGCTCACGCCCCCGTGTGAACGCACCACGCCCACGATCGCGGCCATCTCCTCGGGGGTGATGGAGGTGCCCGTGGGGTTGCTGGGCGAGGCCAGCACCACGCCGCGAGTGGCCGGGTTCCAGGCCGCCGCCACCGAGGCGGCATCCAGCTGGTAGCGGCTGTCGGCGGTGGTGGTCAGCAGCCGCGGCGTGCCCCCGGCAGCCGCCACGAAATTGCGGTTGCAGGGGTAGCACGGGTCGGGCATGAGCACCTCGTCGCCCGGCTCGAACAGCGCCAGGCACACCAGCTGCAGGGCGGCCGACGCCCCGGCCGTGACCACGATGCGCTCGGGCGGGATGTCCAGCCCGAAGTGCGTGCCATACCAGGCTGCGATGCGCTGGCGCAGGGCCGGCAGGCCCGTGGCCTGGGTGTATTGCGTGTGACCGGCCTGCAGGCAGGCGGCGGCGGCTTGCTGCACGCGCGGCGCGGCCGTGAAGTCGGGCTCGCCGATGTTCAGGTAGACCATGGGCTCGCCACCGCGGGCCGGATCGCAGGCCGGCCCGTGCGCCAGTTCTGCAGCGGCCTTGGCGAATTCCATCACGTAGAAGGGGTCGATGGACCCCATGCGGCTGGCCAGTTTCATGGGTCGAGGGTTCCCGCTGCAGCGCCTGCCGGCGCGAATCTCGGGACGATACGTCAGTGCGTGTGTGAATACGTCACATCTGGCGGTTGTCGCGCCGCATAGGGCCGGGGGTTGTTGCTGCGCACCATCGCGGCAGTTGTTGAAGCCCACCGGCTGCCCGCCCGATCCGTGATCGGCGGGCCGCACCTCAGACACCCCAGGGAGCCTTGCATGAGCCACACCATCGACGTCGGCGCCACCGGCGCCGGCAGCGCTACCAGCGCGCTGAACCCCGAACGCCGTTTCCTGCTCAAGCACATCGGGTTCGACAAGCGCATCGTCAAGGCCCGGGGCCACTGATACTTCGACGACACCGGGCAGGACTACCTCGACTTCCTCGCCCAGTACGGCGCGGTGCCCTTCGGTCACAACCCGAAGGCGATCTGGGACGCGGTGCAGGCGCACGGCCAGCAGAAGCACTCGGCTTTCGTGCAGCCCCTGGTCTCGCCCATGGCCGAGTCGCTGGCCGCAAGGCTGGTGGCCCTGGCGCCCGGCGATATGCGCTACGTGACCTTCGTCAACAGCGGCGCCGAAGCGGTGGAGGCGGCGATCAAGCTGGCGCGCGCCAGGACCGGCCGCCAGGGCATCGTCAGCACGGTGCGCGGCTTCCACGGCAAGACCCTCGGGGCCCTGTCGGCCACCGACAACCCGATGTACCGCATGCCCTTCCACCTCGACACCACGGCCTTCGACCGCATCCCCTTCGACGATCTGGACACCTTGCGTGCCCGCCTGGTGCAAGGCGGCGTGGCGGCCTTCCTGGTGGAGCCGGTGCAGGGCGAAGGCGGCATGCGCGTGCCCAGCGCCGGCTACCTGACGGGCGCCGCCGCGCTGTGCCGCGAGCATGGCGCGTTGTTCATCCTGGATGAGATCCAGACCGGCCTGGGCCGCACCGGCACGCTCTTCGCGGCCGAGGCCGAGCCGGGCCTGCAGCCCGACATCCTGCTGTTGGCCAAGGCGCTGGGCGGCGGGCTGGTGCCGCTGGGGGCCATGCTGTGCACGCAGGCGGCCTGGACCGAGGCCTTCGGCTTCTTCCACAGTTCCACCTTCGCCAACAACGGCTTCACCTGCGCCATCGGCAGCACGGTGCTGGATCTGCTGACGGCCGACGACCAGGCCGTCGTGCGCCACGCGAAGGCCATGGGCGAGCACCTGCAGGCCGGCTTGGACCGCCTGGTGGCGCGTCACCCCAAGGCCTTCGTGCAGCGCCAGGGCCGCGGGCTGATGCAGGCCCTGGTGTTGGCGCCCTGGAGCGGAGAGTGCAGCTACTTCACCGCCCACGCCAGCCGCAAGGGCTACGCGGTGCCGCTGCTCTCGGGCTACCTGCTGGCGGCCCACCGCATCGTTACCGCACCGGTCTTCAACCAGAATGCCACCCTGCGCCTGGAGCCGTCCCTGACCATCGAGGCGCAGGAGATCGACCGCCTGCTGCAGGCGCTGGATGCTGCCGGCCGGCTGATCTCCGAGGAAGACTTCGCCGGGCTGCTGCGGTTCGTGTCCGAGCCCGCGGGCGCCACGCCGGCCCCGTTGCCGCTGCGCCGCCAGCGCCACGAGCCCACGCACAAGCCGCCGCGTGCCTGGGAAAAGCGCCGTGGCAGCTTCGCCTTCCTGATCCACCCCACCGACGACGACGTGCTCTTCGGCACGCTGCCGCGCGAATTCGAGCAGTTCGACACCACGCGCAAGGCCTCGTGGCGCGCCTGGATGGCCTCGTGGTTCAAGCGCATGCACGAGCCGGCGGCCGTGCACCACCTGCCGGCCCTGCGCTCGCGCCAGGGTGGCTATGTCGAGGGCTGGCTCATCGCTGCACCCTTGACGCCGATGCAGATGATGCGTCTGCGCAAGGAAGAAAAGACCGCGCTGCTGACGGCCTACATCGACGTCGCCCGGGAGCTGAACGTGGATATCACCGGCATGGGCGCCTTCACATCGGTCATCGCCCGGGGCGGTGTCGATGTGATGGACCAGGGCGTGAACCTCACCACCGGGAACAGCCTGACGGCCATCGCCAGCGTGGAGAGCCTGCGCAGCGTGGCCGTCGCGCAAGGACGCGACTTCGTGGACGAGACCGTGGCCGTCATCGGGGCGGCCGGCTCCATCGGCCGCCTGGCCGCGCTGCACGCCGGGCGCCATGCCCGCCGCCTGATCTTGCTGGGCAACCCCGCCAACCCGGCCTCCATCGACACCCTGAACGCCATTGCCGGCGAGGTCTACGCGAAGGCGGCGCACCTGGCCTTGCTGCAGGCCGATGCAGGCCTGCCGGCCCTGCTGCTGGAGACCCTGGGTGTGGCCGAGATCGTTCGTTTGCTGGAGCACATTCCCGCCCACGACCACCGGCGTTTGAAGGCAGCCGTGGAAGAGCGGCTGGGGGCCTGCGGCATCCGCCGTGCGCCGATCACGGTGTCCATCGACCTGAAGGCCGAACTGGGCCGTGCCGGCGTGGTGCTGTCGGCCTCGGGCGCGGGCAAGTCCTTCGTCGATCCGATGCTGCTGGCCGAGGGCAGCATCGTCTGCGACGTGGCGCGTCCGCTGGACATCCTGGGCACGGTGCGCGAGCAGCGCCGCGATGTCTTCGTCTACGAGGGCGGGCTGATGCAGTTGCCCGAGCACATCGCCTTCGGCGCGCAGAACGTGCTGGGATACCCCCGCGGCATCAACCTGGCCTGCCTCTCGGAGACGATGGTGCTGGCCATGGATGGGGCGCGTCGCAGCCACAGCATCGGCAACATGATCGAGTACGACGAGGCGTTGCAGATCTTCGAGAAGTCGCGGCAGCATGGCTTTGCCTCGGCGGTGCTGGTCGACGGGCAGCCCTTCCACGCCAAGCCCGCCCGCCTGGCCGCCGAGCCCCGCCCGCAAGCCGCCGTCGCGGTGGGTGCACTGTGAACGGGCTGCACGGCGTCCTGGGGCGCTTTGCCGAGCGCGTGAACACCACCGCCAGCCTGCGCAGCACGTTGGCCGGCTGGAACCCTTCGTTCTACATCCAGGCCCGCGACAGCGGCGACACGTTCCAGGTCTGCATCGCAGGCGGCAGCGTGCAGGCCGTGCAGCCCACCCGCGCCGAACCCGGTGACGACGCCCTGCTGCTGCGGGCGGACACCGAGGTGCTGGAAGGTGTCTTCAGCGGCCGCCAGAGCCCGCTGGGCGCCTACACCGACGGGCAATTGGAGGTGTATGGGCAGACCAAGGACCAGATCAAGCTGGATGTCATTGCCCTGGTCCTCTGGGGTGCATGAGATGCAACCATCCCTGCACTTCGCGCGCAGCCTGGCCTTGAGCGTGGGCATGGCGCTGGCCAGCAGCTGCCTGGGCCTGATTGCCGGCCTGGCCGCGCGCGCGGGCTGGTGGCTGCTGCCGGCCATCGGGGCCAGTCTGCTGGTGGCCCTGGCGGTGGCGCATGCCATCGGCCGGCTGGCGCGCCGCTTCCCCTCGGCGCTGGGGGTGCGCACCTACATCAAGGCTGCGTTCGGCAACGCGGCTTCCTTGTTCTTCGTGTTGCTCTACCTGGCGATGATCGTGGGGGTGGCGGGCGTGGAGAGCAATCTGTACGCCGCGATCGTGCAGCAGGCGATCCCGGCCGTCCCGGCCCGGGCGGCCCTGGTCGGCGTGTTCGCGGCGGTCTTTGCCATCAATGCCTTCGGCCATGAAGCCAGCCGGCAGGCGCAGCTGCTCCTGGTGGCGTCGATGCTCGGCGGGCTGGTGGCGCTGTCGGTGTGCGGGGTGGCGCGATCGGGCCCTGCCGCGTGGCCGCCTGTCGATGCCCCGGGTCAGTTGGCCGCACTTCCCACGGCTGCGGTGACCGCCTTCTTCCTGTTCGTGGGCTTCGAGTGGGTCACCAGCAGCCAGCCGCCCTCGCGCAAGGCGGCCGCGCAACTGCCCCGCGTGCTGCTGGTGGCGGTGGGCGTGCTGGGGGGTGTCTACCTGTTGTTTGCCTCGGCGGCCCTGCTGCAGCTGAGCGCGGCCCAACTGGCCGCCACGCGCACGCCGCAGATGTTGATGGCCGGGCTGCTGTGGGGCCCGGCCGGGCGCTGGGCCATGCTGGGTCTGAGCACCGCAGCCGTGCTGATGTCGTTCAATGCCGGCGTGCTCGGGGCTTCGCGCCTGGTCTATGGCCTGGCCCGCGAAGGCTGCCTGCCGCGTGTGTTGACCCGCACCCAGGGCCCCCAGGCCGTGCCGCTGGCCGCCATCGGGCTCACCGTGGGCGTGGCGCTGTGCGCGAGCCTGGCTGCGGGGGCCTTGCGGGCCACCGACCTGCTGGGCAGCGTGGCCGCGGTGTTGATCGCGCTGTGCTACGCCGGCTTGCTGGCCGCCAGCCTGGTGCTGGCTAGGCGGCAGCCGCAGGGCGCCTCGGCCAGCGCCATCGGCATCGAGTCTGCGGCCCTGGCGGCCATGGCGCTGCTGCTTCTGGCCATGGGCGGCGACGCCGCCGCCTGGCCCGCCACGGTGGCGGCTGCCGCGGTCTGCACCGTCTGCGCCCTCACGGCCCGGGCTCTTCATCGGCGGACCACCGCCGCCACTGGATCGTCGGGTGCCCCTCTGGGTCGCCCGGCCTGACTTCAACCCGAGAACCCACCATGAACGTCCTTGAACGCACCTCTCCGCACTTCACCGCCGGCCCCTGGGACAACGGCACCTTCGGCGTGCAGACCTGGCTGGAGCGCACGCCCTGGCGCACCCTGCGCGGCTCGCAGTACGGCTGCCAGCCCGACATCGCCCCGCCCAGCGAACTGGTCTGGGAAGACCCCTTGCTCAACCAGATCTACAAGCTGGACATCGCCACCTTCCTCACGGCCGAGAAAGTTTCGGTGGACGGCATCTCGCGCATGGTCTCGCTGGCGCCCGACGAGGCCAGCCGCGTCTTCATGGCCACGCAGGCGCTGGACGAAGCGCGCCATTTCGAGGTGTTCTCGCGCCGCATGGCCGACTTCGGCGTGACGCCCGCCGAGCGGCACGGCCTGATGCAACGGGTGACCACGCCGCAGATGCGCCAGTTCTACGACCTCATCGGCGAGCAGGTCGACCGCGGGGACTACGTGGCCGCGCTGATCGCCCACAACGTGATCCTCGAAGGCATGGCCTACCCGGTCTACCGCTACGAAATCAAGTACTGGTCGCGCCTGGACGCCGGCCTGGCCCAGATGATCCAGGGGGCCTTTGCCGACGAAGTGCACCACGTGTCCTACGGCGAGGCCTATGTGCGCAGCCTGCTGCAGGGCGACGTGGCGCTGCGCAACCGCGTGGACGGCTTGCTGCGCGACTTCGAACGGCTGATGACGGGGGTGTTCGAAGCCGTGATCGACCACTACATCGGCCTGTACCAGGCGGCCGCCAACGCCCACCTGCCGCTGATGGGCGACATCATGATCTTCCCGGGCCGGCGCATGGCCGAACTGAGCGAGGAAGACCAGGTGCGCCTGCTTCTGAAGGAGGTGCGTGACGAGCACACCCAGCGCCTGGCCACCTTGGGCATCCGGCGTTGAAGCGGCAGCCCGCCATGGAACAAGCCCGACTGCCGGCCGCGCAAGCCCCGCTGGCCTCCCGCAAGATCACCTGGATGGATGTGCATGCCGAGTTCGCGTCGCATGCCGACAACTGGGTCTTCATCGCCCCGGCTCTGGCGATCGCCGCCGGCCTGCTGCTCACCGGCCCCGGTTGGCATGATGCCCTGTGGCTCGCCTGCGGCGTGCTGGTCTTCATCCCGCAGGAGTACCTGACCCATGTGCACGTGCTCCATGCGCGGCAGCCCCGCGGCCGGCATGCCTACCGCTGGATGTACCGCCTGCACTACGGCCACCACGACCTGCCGCGCCGGCACGACCTGATGTACATGCCGTTGTGGCTGACCCTGCCGATGCTGGCGGCCAACGTGGCGCTGCTGTGGGCGTTGACACCGCAGGCGCGTGCCTTCTGGGCGGCCTTCTGCGGCGCCTTGATCGGCTACATCGTGTTCGAGTGGTCGCATCTGCTGTGCCATGTGCCCTTCGTGCCGCGCAGCCGCATCTGGCGCCACGTGCGCGCGCAGCACCTGCTGCATCACCATGCCAGCGAACGGCATGGTTATGCGGTGGCGCCGTGGACCCTGTGGATGGATCACCTGATGGGCACGGCGGCCCCCCGCGACGCCACGGTGCGCACGCTCTCGAGCCGGGCGCTCGGGCTGGCCGTCGACCACCCCTGGCTGCTCGAAGAGCGCGCCTTCCACGCCCGCGGCAGCAACGGCAGCCGCAGCGCCTCGCGCCTGTGGCTGAGGGCCGGCCTGCCCCCGTCCAAGGAGTCCCCGTGAGCGCGGTGCCGTCCGGCCCCACGGCCCGCCACCATTCACGGGCGGCGCTGGCCCTTTCCGCTGCGCACGCCGAGCGCCTGGAGCAGCTGTGCAAGCCCGACGGCCGGGTCTTCCTCGGCCTGGCGGCGCTGTACCTGGCGGCCTGGGCTGCCGGCGTGGCGCTGGCGGCGGTGGTGCAGGCGCCGCTCGCGTTGCTGCTGGTCAGTGCTTTCCTGGGCAGCCAGCTGCATGCGCTGACCGTGCTGCAGCACGACTGCGGCCACCGCAGCGCCTTCCGTTCGGCGTCGGCCAACCTGTGGTTCGGGCGGCTGCTGGCGGTTTTCGTCTACATGCCGTTCACCACCTTCACCGAATTGCACCGGCGCCATCACGGCTTCCTGGGCGAGGCCGACGGCGATCCCGATGAGTGGTTCTACGAGGGCGGCAAGTCCTGGCTCTACCTGCGCGAGTGCCTGTTCATGCCGCGCTTCATCGTGCTGTCGCTGACGCGGCTGCCGGCCGGCGACGTGCGCCGCCGCGTATGGGCCGAGCTCGGCGCTCACACGGCCGTGCATGCGGCGGTGGTGGCCGGCCTGCTGTTGCTGGGGCAGACGCAGTTGCTGGTCTGGGGCTGGGCGCTGCCGCTGTTGTGGCTGGCCTGCGTCTTCAACCCGATCTCCCGTGGCTTCGAGCACCAGCCGATGGCCGAGCTGCCGGCGGGTGACCCGGCCCGGCGCGACCTGCGCCACAACACGGTGACCGTCAGCAGCCGCCTGGTGGGGGTGCTGTGGGCCAACATCGGTTTCCACGTGGAGCACCACATGTATCCCCGCGTGCCCTTCTATCGCCTGCCCGCCCTGCACGCGCTGTTCGACGGCAAGGCCTATCGAGTGGCCCTGTATCCGCTGGGTCCCGTGGCCCAGCGCCGCGCGCGGATGCTGCATGTCGGCACCCGTCTGACCAAGGAACAACCATGAACGCTTACATCCAATGGGTGCTGCGCCGCCGCATCGCGGTCATCGTCGCCACGCTGCTGGCCACGGCCGTGCTGGCAGGCTTTGCGGCCGGCTTGAAGATCGTCATCGACCCCGTGACGATGGCACCGCAGGACCACCCCTACGTGCAGGCCACGAACCGCATCGACCAGAAGTTCGGCTCCAAGTACATGATGGTCATCGGCGTGACGCCCACGCAGGGCGATGTGTTCAGCCCGGGCGTGCTGGCGTCGGTGCAGCGCATGACCCGGGGCCTGCAGGCGACCCCCGGCGTGGTGCGGGCCACCTTGGTCAGCCTGGCCGCACCCCAGGCCAAGGCCATTGGCGGCACGGGCGACAGTTTCGAGGCCCGCCCGCTTCTGGGCACTTTGCCGGTCACGGAAGCCGACCGTGCCGCGCTGAAGGCCGCCATCCAGGCCAACCCGATCTACCTCGGCGCTGCGGTATCACCCGACTTCCGCACGGCGGCCATCCTGGTCGAACTGAAGGAACGCTCGGACGGCTTCCGCAAGATGGTCGAGCCGGTGCAGCGCATCATCGATGCCGAGGCGCGCGAGGGCCTGGTCATTCGCACCTCGGGCAGCCCCGTCTACATGGCGACCACCGAACGCTATGCCGACCGCATGCTGTGGCTCTTTCCCGTGGCACTGCTGGTCATCGGGCTGCTGCATTACGAAGCCTTCCGCACGCGGCAGGGCTTCGTGCTGCCGCTGGTCACGGCGCTGATGGCCGTGCTGTGGGGCCTGGGTGCGATGGGCCTGCTGCACCAGCCGCTGGACATCTTCAACTCGCCCACGCCCATCCTGATCCTGGCCGTGGCCGCAGGCCATGCGGTGCAACTGCTCAAGCGCTATTACGAGGCGTACGAAGCCTTGCGCCGTGAAGGCAAACTCAGTCCCGAGCAGGCCAACCGCGAGGCGGTGGTGCGCTCGGTGGTGGGGGTGGGGCCGGTGATGATCATCGCCGGCGGCGTGGCGGCACTGGGCTTCCTCTCGCTGATGGTGTTCGAGATCGCCACCATCCGCACCTTCGGCCTGTTCACCGGCATCGGCATCCTCAGCGCCGTGGTGCTGGAGATGACCTTCATCCCGGCCGTGCGGTCGCTGCTGGCCCCGCCCAGGGACATGGCGCCCCGGCCCGATGCCGCACCGCGCATCTGGGACCGCGTGCCCCATGCCATTGCCGGCGCGGTGCTGAACCCGGCGCGCCGCCGCCGCCTGCTGGCCGGGCTGGGTGCCTTCGCTGCGCTGTGCCTGGCCGGGGCCGCCAGCGTGCAAGTCAACAGCGACAGCAAGACCTTCTTCGCCGATTTCCTGCCGCTTCAGCACGACGACGATTTCCTCAACCGCAGCCTGGGCGGCACCAATCCGCTGTACATCATGGTCGAGGGCACTGCCGCCGACGCCATGAAGGCGCCCGAGGTCCTGAGGGCCGTCCAGGGCCTGCAGCGTTACGCCGAAAGCCTGCCCAACGTGGGCAAGACGACCTCCATCGTCGACTACCTGAAGCGAATGAACAGGGCCATGCACGGCGAAGACCCGGCCTTCGACACCTTGCCGCAAAGCCGCGAACTCATTTCGCAGTACCTGCTGCTGTACTCGATGAGCGGCGAGCCGGGCGATTTCGACGCCTATATCGACAACGACTTCAAGACGCTCAAGATCACGCTGCTGCTCAAGAACGGCGGCAGCGCGCAGGTCCGCACCCTGCTGGACAAGCTGCAGGCCCGCGCCCGCACGGCCTTCGGCCCGGGGGTGGTGGTGAGCTTCGGCGGCGAGGCCGCGCAGACCATCGCGCTGAGCGACACACTGATCAGGGGCAAGCTGTTGAACATCGCGCAGATGGCGCTGGCGGTGTTTGCCATCTCGGCACTGGTCTTCCGCTCGCTGGTGGCGGGCGTGATCGTGCTGGCGCCGTTGGCGATGGCGGTCCTGGCCGTGTTCGGCGTGATGGGCGGCCTGGGCATCCCGATGAACGTGCCCAATTCGCTCATCTCGGCCATGGCCGTGGGCATCGGCGCCGACTATGCGATCTACCTGCTCTACCGCATGCGCGAACTCGCCCGTCAGGGATACGACCTGGAGCAGGTCGTGCGCCAGTCGCTGGCCACGGCCGGCAAGGCGGCGCTCTTCGTGGCCACTGCGGTGGCTGGCGGGTACGGCGTCCTGGCGCTGTCGGTGGGCTACAACGTGCACTTGTGGCTGTCGCTGTTCATCGTGCTGGCGATGGTGGTGAGCGTGTTCACGGCCCTGCTGCTGGTGCCCAGCCTCGTCATGGTCTGGCAGCCGGCCTTCGTGCTGCGCAGCCCCGCCCGCGGCGGCATGTCCTGGCGGCTGCTGGCGCTGCTGACGCTGGGCTCGGCGTTCGGGCTGGCCGCACCGCGCCTGGTGCACGCCCAGGCAGCACCCGACACGGCGCTGGCCATCATGCAGAAGAACGCCGCAGCCACCAAGGTGCGCGATTCGGTCAGCAATGCCACCTTCACCCTCATCGGCAGGGACGGCGCCACGCGGGTGCGGCAGACCACCGGGTCCACCCGGCTGCAGGATGGCAGCGACGACAACATGCGCCTGGTGCGTTTCCAGTCGCCGGCCGACATCAAGGGCACCTCGATCCTGCTCGTCGAACATGCGCAGGCCGACGACGACATGTGGCTGTACCTGCCCGCGCTGGGCAAGGTGCGGCGTCTGTCGGCCGCCAACAAGAAGGACGGCTTCGTGGGCACCGACTTCAGCTATGCCGACGTGATCGGCTACAAGCCGGAGCAGTGGACGCACCGGATCACGGGAGAGGAGACTCTGGACGGCACGCCCTGCGTGGTGGTGGAGTCGCTGCCCGCCGACGACACCGTGCGCCAGAACACGGGCTACGGCAAGCGCGTGAGCTGGATCGGAAAGACCCATTTCGTGGCCTTGCGCATCGATATCTGGGATGCCTCGATGCAACCCCTCAAGCGCATCAAGGCCGCCGACATCCAGGCCGTGGGCTCCAACAAGCGCTGGCAGGCCATGCGCACCGACGCCGAGAACCTGCAGACCGGCCACCGCACGCAGATCGTCTTCGAAGGCTTCGAGGCCGACCGCAAGCTGGCGGCGAACCTGTTCACGCCCAAGGAGCTCGAGCGTTGATGCGCCTGCCGCTCGCGGCACTGTCGGCCCTGGCGGCATGCCTGGCCTGGGCGCCGGGCTTCCATGCAGACGCCGCCGAGGCGCTGGATGCGACGGTCTCACTGCGCGGCGATGCCTGGAGCGGCTCTCGCCGGCTGGACGACGCGGGCGCGACCGCGCGCGCCAGCGCCTGGGGCCACGCGCGGCTGGGGCTGGGCGCGGCCGGCAAGGTGGTGGCCGACGGCTGGCTGGCGGCGGAATCCGGTGCCGACGCACCCGCTGCCTGCTGCCGCACCCGTGAGCTGTACTGGCAGGCCAGCCAGGGGCCGTGGGACTGGAAGGTGGGCCGCCAGCTCATCGTGTGGGGCCGTGCCGACGGCTGGAACCCCACCGACAACCTGAGCCCGCGCGACTTCACGCTGCGGGCCGCTGACGACAACGACCAGCGCCGCGGCAACGACGCCGTGCAACTGGGTCTGGACACGGGTGCCGGCACCCTGACGGCCTTGTGGTTCGCGCACGGGGCCAGCCATACCCTGCCGCTGGAGGCGATGCCGCAGGCAGTCTACCTGGTGGTAGCAGCACCCCGTGCGCCGCAATGGGCCTTGAAGTTCGACATGGCGGGCGATGGCATCGACGGCTCCGTGTCGTATTTCCAGGGGCATGATCCGATGCCGGACCTCAGCGTGGCAGGCGTCGGGCCGGAAGGGGTCGGCGTGGCCGTGCGCAACAACCCGCTGCGCGTGCTCGGCGCCGACGTGAGCCTGAGCCGCGGCCCGGTGGTCTGGCGCGCCGAGGCTGCCCTGATGCACGGCGACAGCGCGGGGCCTGACGACTTCACCCGAAAGAAGCCGCGGGAGTGGCTGGTGGCGGGCGCGGAGTTTCCGCTGGCCGGTGCCCTCACCCTGGGGTTGCAGGCCACCCTGCAGCGCGTGCAAGGCTATCGCAGCCCCGACGCGCTGGCCAACCCGGTCGAGCGCGAGATCGCCTGGCGACAGGCCGCCGTGTCCAACCAGACCGGCGCCACGCAGGCAGGGGTGGTGTGGCGGCTGGCTGGGCGGTGGCTGAACGACACCTTGCTGGCCGAAGCCAACGGCGTGGTCCTGGACCGCCCGGCCAGCAGCCTGTGGCGCACGCGGATCACCTATGCCGTGGACGACCGGCTGCAGTGGCGTGCCGGCACCGACCACTTTCGCGGCCCGGCCCACAGCCTGTGGGGGCAGCTGCGCCGCAACGACGTGGCCTTCGTGGAACTGCGGGCCGGGTTCTGAGGGCCCGGCAGCCGCCGGTCATCCAGCCGTGCGGGGTTCGCGCTGCGTGCGCGCTTCGTGGGGACGCAATTCGCCGGCGCACTGGTCGAGCACGCCGTTGACGTACTTGTGGCCGTCGGTGCCGCCGAAGGACTTGGCCAGTTCCACCGCTTCGTTGATGGCCACGCGGTAGGGGATCTCCACGCAGTGCATCAGCTCATAGGCGCCGATCATCAGGATGGCGTGCTCCACCGGCGAGAGCAGGCTCGTCTTGCGGTCCACGTGGCGGGCCAGCACGGCGTCCAGATCGGCGGCCTGCTCGATGCAGCCATGCAGCAACGCGTCGAAGTGGACCCGGTCGGCCTTGTCGAATCCGTCCATGTCGCGGATGGTCATCAGCACGGCGGCGGGCTCGCCGCCTGCCAGCAGCCATTGGTACAGGCCCTGCATCGCCAGTTCGCGCGAACGGCGGCGGGCGGACTTGGGCGGCGCACGCCGCTTGGCCGGGATGGGCTTGGCCGCGCCGGCGTCCGCCAGCACGGTGTGCTCGTCGGCCGGGTGTTCGGGCGCGGGGTTCACGTGAGATCTTCCATCAAGTTGGCCATCTCGACCGCCACGCGGGCCGCGTCGCGTCCCTTTTCTTCGGCACGCTCCCAGGCCTGCGCCTCGGTCTCCACCGTGAGGATGGCATTGGCCACCGGCACCGAGTGGTCCAGCGACACGCGCATGATTCCTGCGCCGCTTTCGTTGGCCACCAATTCGAAGTGGTAGGTCTCACCGCGGATGATGCAGCCCAGCGCGATGAGCGCGTCGTAGTCGCCCGATTCGGCCAGGGCCTTCAGCGCCACGGGCACTTCCAGGGCCCCCGGCACCGTGACGTGCCGGATGTCCCCTTCTTCGACGTCCAGGCGGTCGAGTTCGGCCAGGCAGGCCTCGGCCAGCTTGTCGGTCAGGGCTTCGTTGAAGCGCGAGCGCACGATGCCGATACGCAAGCCTTCGCCAGCCAGTTCCCCAGCGCTGCCTTTGTCGGCGTCTTTCATGATGCAGTCTCTTTCTGGCCGGGGGCGGCCGTGAATCCGGTGATCTCGAGCCCGTAGCCGGCCATGCTGGGCATGCGCCGGGGGCTGCCCAGCAGTTGCATGCGCCGCACCCCGACGTGCTTGAGGATCTGGGCACCCACGCCATAGGTGCGAAGGTCCATCGGGGGGTGCGCCTGCGGCGGCGGGACGTACCGATCGTTCCGTGGGGCCAGCCACGGCAACAACGCCGACGCTTGTCCGGTGCAATTCAGCAGTACCGCCACGCCGCAGGGCCCGCTGTGCAGGTGGGATAGCGCTGCGCCCAGCGGCCAGGCGTGCCGGCCGTTGTCCACCTCCAGCAGGTCCAGCACCGTGAAGGGCTCGTGCACACGCACGGGCACCACGTCGCCGGATTGCCATTGGCCGTGTACCAGCGCCAGGTGCAGGCCCGCGCCCGGGTCGGTGAAAGCCACGCACTCGAAGGCACCGGCCGGTGTCTGGAGGCGGCGGCTGCCGATGCGCTCGATCAGGGTCTCGTTGCGGCTGCGGTGGCCGATGAGGTCGGCGATGGTGCCGATCAAGAGGCCGTGTTCACGTGCGAAGACCTGCAGGTCCGGCAGGCGGGCCATCGTGCCGTCGTCCTTCATGATTTCGCAAATCACGGCCGCGGGCGTCAGGCCGGCCATGCCGGCCAGGTCGCAGCCGGCTTCGGTGTGGCCGGCTCGCATGAGCACCCCGCCGGGCTGGGCCTGGAGCGGAAAGATGTGGCCGGGCTGGACGAGATCCGAAGGCCTGGCGTCCCGGGCGACGGCCGCCTGGACCGTCCTGGCTCGGTCGGCGGCCGAAATGCCGGTGGTCACGCCGGTGGCGGCTTCGATGGAAACGGTGAAGGCGGTGCCGTGCTGCGTTCCATTGCGGGCCACCATGGGCGGCAGGTGCAATTGCTCACAGCGCTCCCGGGTGAGGGTCAGGCAGATCAGGCCACGCGCATGGCGCGCCATGAAGTTGATGCCTTCGGCCGAGACATGGTCGGCTGCCAGCACCAGGTCGCCTTCGTTTTCCCGGTCTTCCTCGTCCACGAGGATCACCATGCGGCCAGCGGCGAGTTCGGCGACCAGCTCTGGAACAGGGGCGATCGACATGGCGGGATTGTAGGTGGCCCGCGCGGGGCGCTCATGCCCCAGAAAAAAAGGGCGAGCCGCCCGAAGGCGCTCGCCCTTTTCAGCAGACTTGGCGCCTGATCAGGCGCGACGGGCCTTGCGGGCAGTCATGCCGGCGGCGAACAGGCCCAGGCCGACGAGGGCCAGGCTGGTCGGCTCAGGCACCGTGCCGCAGTTGACCGTGCAGACCTGGCTGATGTCACCGATGACCATGTCGTCGAAGCCGAAGAAGTCCACGCCGGCGCCGCTGGTGTTGCCGAAGGTGATCTGGGTGTAGGACTTGGCGGAATCGACGAAGCCCCAGAACAGCAGGGCGGCGTTGTTGCCGTTGATGGTGTTCTGCACCGTGTAGGTGGTGTGGGCGCCGGAGGTGTCCAGCAGATCGATCGTGATCTGGCCGTTGAAGTCACCCACGTCGGTGCCGTAGAAGCCGAAGGCCGAGATCGCGGTGGCGAAGTTCAGCACGAAGGCGCCGCCGACGTCCCACCACTTGCTGCCACCCGGGGTGGTGTTGAAGCGGCCGAAGGCGGTGGAGTTGTCGATCGCGCCGTCGCCCGACAGCGTGGCGCTCAGTGTGCTGCCGCCAGAGCCGGTGAAGTCCAGGGACAGGGGGGCAGCGGCACCGACCGCGAAGCCTTCGAAGCCCTGGCTGCTGACGCCGGACAGCGTAGACAGGAACTGCGTGCGTGCAGTCAGCGGGGCGCCGGAAACCACACCCGCCGGGTTCTGGTTCTCACCGAAGTAGACGGTCGGGGCGGCATGGGCGGCCGTCGCAGCCATCAGGGACAAGACCGCGAGGCAGGCGGCGGACAGGGTGTTATTGATCATTGAAAACTCCAGAGGGGGTTCGTGCGGACGCCTGAGCGTCATTCGAGGCTGTGGCTGCAATCGTTGTGCCAATCCGGAAAGTAGTAGGCCTGTCAGGGACTTGCGTGCCAACCCCGCATTCGAGTGGGGTGTTGAACGTCAAATATCCCGACAGCGCTTCCGGGGTATTTCCCGGGCCCGCCCGAGCGGCTATCCGCCCTGTCCGACGAAGCCGGCCCGGCCGGGTGCCTGCGCGCGGATGCGCAGGTCCGCACCGCACGGGATGCATTCGATGAAGCTCAGCCGGGACGCATCACCCAGGTCGGCCAGCGGGCTGCGGGCGGCCATGCCACGACCCGGCCCGATGATCAGGGGTGCCAGGTACACGAGCCACTCGTCGACCAGATCGGCTTCGAGCAGGGCCGCGTTCAGCCGCTCGCCGGCTTCCACGTGCAGTTCGTTGACGCCCCGCCTGCCGAGCTCGGCCAGCAAGGCGTGCAGGTCGACCCGCCCGCCGCCGCCGCCCCTCAGGCGCAGCACCTCCGCGCCTTGCGCTTCCAGAGGCCCGGCCGCCGGGGGTGCATCCACCCGGGTCGCCACCAGCACGCGGCCGGGCGGCGCCAGCAGCCTGGCCTGCGGCGACAGCTTGAGCTGGGAGTCGACCACCACGCGCAGGGGTTGCAGCGTGGTGGGGACGAGCCGCACGTCCAGCCGCGGGTCGTCCATCGCCACGGTGCCGATGCCCGTGAGCACGGCTCCGGCCCGGCGGCGCCACGCGTGGCCATCGGCGCGGGCCAGCTGGCCCGTGATCCACTGGCTGCGGCCATCGGCCAGGGCGGTGCGGCCGTCCAGCGAGGCCGCCACTTTCAGCCGTACCCATGGCCGGCCCCGAAGCACGCGCGAAAAAAAGCCGATGTTCAAGGCGATCGCCGCATCGGCCAGCGGGCCGTCGATCACGTCCACGGCAATGCCGGCGGCCCTCAGCCTGGCGATGCCAGCGCCAGCCACCTGCGGAAACGGGTCTTGCACGGCCACCACCACCCGGCCGATGCCCGCGGTGATCAGGGCGTCGCAGCAGGGCGGGGTGCGGCCGTGATGGGCGCAGGGCTCCAGGGTGACCCAGGCGGTGGCGCCGCGCACGTCGTCGCCGTGGGCCTGGGCATCCCTCAGCGCCATCACCTCGGCATGCGGGCCACCGGCCTGCTGGGTTGCCCCGGTGCCCAGGGTGCGCCCGTCGGCCGTGGCGATGACGCAGCCCACGCGGGGGTTGGGATCGCTCAGGCCGATGGCGGACTCTGCCAGAGTCAGCGCCTGCTGTAGGCGGAGGGCATCGCTTTCGGACGGCGGCATGGCCCGGGAGTGTAGGCCGCACCCCGCCGGACCCGGACCTCAGGCCGGGGGCGTGGCGGGCTGCGGGTAGGTGGTCGTATCGACCGGCAGGGGTGCACCGTCCGGGCAGTTCAGGCCGGTGGGGTCGGGGTCGTAGAACACGCCCACCGTGAGGAAGTTCTGGTTCGACAGCGGCTTGTCCACCAGGTAGTAAGCCCGCGGATGCTCGATGTTCTGGATGGAGGGCGTGCCGTTGACCGTGCGGTCGTCCCGGTATCGCGTGTAGCGGCAGACGGTCAGCCCACCCACGGCGCCGTTGATGGCCCCGCCGGTGACGTACGAGTAACCCGACCAGTTCCGAGGCTCGTTGATCGCCGAGCTGACAGGCACCGCGCAGTAATAGGCCACATAGGACCGCGACGGGGAGGGCGTCTCGGTGAAGCAGCCCGAGCCCGGGGCCACGAGCTCGTCCACCGGATAGGTCTTGTGCACCCAGACTTCTGCGCTGAAGGCCGTGCCCGTGGGCGCCATGGCCTGCGAGGCCGTGGCCAGCGTGCTGCTGTCGGCGAAGTCGACGTAGCCCGACAGCAACTGGGCGAACTGCTCGGTGCAATTGTTTTGGAGGTTGGCGCTGGTCAGCGGCAGGCCCGCGGCCAGCGTGCAGGCGCCCACGATCATTCCGCTGGCATTGCTGAACTTCCAGACCACCGTGCCGTCGGACCCTTGGGGCGGGCGCCAGGCGCTGCTGGATCCGTCCAGAGGCACGGCGTCCCATGGCACGGATGGGTTGCGCCCACCGGGCTGCGACGTGGGCGTGCCTTCGGGCAGGACGGCCAGCGTGCCGGGCAACTCAGGCGCCACGCCATGAAGGGCCGTGGACAGGCGCACGCGCTGGGGCACGTTGTTGCGGTCCAGCCAGGTCACGTCCACGGTCAGGGTCTTGACGCTGAAATCCGGCGTGGTCGCGCTGCTCGCCGGGAAGACGGTCTTGGCCACCATGAACTGTGCCGTCAGCCCGTACTCGGAGGACACCGTGTAGCCCGAGGTGTCGGACTGCAGCGTGCCGTACACCACGCCGCTGCTGCCGTGCAGCGAGTTGAAGCCCCGCCACTTCTCGATCTCTTCCTGCGCGATGCGGATGGCTTCAGAGCGCTGCCGGGCAATGTCGGCGTTCTGCCGCAGATTGGACTGCACGCCCACCAGCGCCAGCAGGCCGAAGGCCATCACGGCCAGCGCCATCAGGGCTTCGATCAGTGCCAGGCCGGATGATCTGCGCGGGCGCATCAGAAGTCTTTCCAGCCGCCAGGCACGCGCACGAAGGTGCCGTGACGGGTACGCAAACGGGTCAGGATCTGCGGGTCGTACACCACCTGCTGGGTGCCGATGCCGCTCAGGCGTCCCTCGGCGATGAGGCCGCCCTGAACCGCCGAACTCGTGCCGGCGCCGCGATCCCAGTCACTGGCCCGCGCGTACAAGAGGCCGTAGACGGTCCCGCTGGTCAGGGTGACCTGGCCATTGACGATGAGAGTCACCGGGCCCGTGGGCGGGACCTCGGAATCGAGCAGGGTCTGCGTCTCGGGCGTGCTGGTCGTGAAGGCGGCTCCGATGTCGCCATCGACCGTGAGATCGCCCTCCACCCACAGGGGCCGGCCCGGGTTCTTCTGCGCAAAGTCGTTCACGGTGGCCGCGTTGCATCCGCCGGTGCATCCGATCACCACCGTGCCGGGCTGTTCGCGGTACATGCTGCTGGGCATGCCGAAGACCACGGCGAACATGCGCTCACCGTCGCTCATGCCGGCCAGCACGGGGTCGTTGGTCAGGATCGACTTGCTGCCCGGCGAGCCCGCCAGGCTGATGGGGTTGACGCCCGAGATGCCCGAACCGGCCCTGAACGTGATGCCGCCGGTGGCGCGGTCGGTGTTGGTGCCCCGCAGCGGGCCGATGCCGCCGCTGATGTCCACGCGGGCCGTCACTGCGGCGCCCGGTGGGGTGACCAGGCTGCTCTTGAGTGCGGTCATGGCCGTTACAACGGCCATGGCGTCACCGGCAGGCGCTGCGGGGTTGTCGGGATCCAGGCAGCTGGCATCCGGGCGTGTGCAGCCCACCGAGACGATGTTCACCACGTCTTGCCGCGCGCCGGCCGGCAGCAGCATGAGCCGGATGCGGAACATCGGCTTGGCCTCGGTTCCGGCCACGGTGGGCAGCGAGGCGGCGCTGTCGATGGCGCACTGGCAACTCCATTGGCTTGTCCCGGCGTTGTAGACGCATGCCGGCATCAGCGGCTGGCCGTTGCTGCGGTTGCGCAGCACCACGGTGCTGTAGCCGTCGATCGTGCTGATGTAGCGAGCCCGGAAGGTGCTGTAGGTCGCGTCGGCGGTCAGGTTGCAGGATTCGTCGATGCGGCCGCCGTTGAGCATGGCCAGCGTCCACTGCACGCCGGCTTCCGCGGCTTCCAGGGCCTGGGTGGAACGTGCCTGGTTGGCCGAAGAACGCTGCTCGAAGATCAGGTTGCGGCTGGTGTAGGCCGCCACCATGGCCACCACGAAGAACAGCAGCATCACGATGATGAGCGTGGCCGCGCCCCGCTGGCGTGACACGGCGGACCGGTGGTTGCTGTGGTGGAGGGCGCTGTTCATCGGGACTGCAGGGATGTGCCGCGCGCCTTCATGCAGGACACGCCGGGCCCGCGGGGTTCGGCGAGCCTGCAAAGTTGAACTGCACGTTGTCGTTGCGCAGGCGCACCTTGCTCTCGATCGTGCGGGTGATGTTGGCGTCCGACCGCGAATGGCCCACGATCTTGACCGTCAGGCTGCGCATCTCGATGCTCGGGTAGCAATGGTCGAGCGGCTGCCCTGTCACCACGGGGCAGGGCTTCGCGCAGGGCAGCTTCACCGGCGCCGAGGAATCCGGGGTCAGGACGAACTGGTCGATGACCACCACGTTGGAATCGGTCAGGTCCTGCCAACCCGTCTGGGCGGCCGTCAGGTTGGTCTTGATCACGCCACCGACCAGTTGGTAGCCGTAGGGCCCCACCGATCCGTCCCGGCGCTTGTACTGGTAGTCGACTTCGGGTTGCGTGCCCGTGGACAGGGTCAGGCCCAGGTAGGGGTTCTGCACGGGTGCCCCCGTGCCGGCCGGAAAGGTCGGCGGCAACACGGCGTTGGCCACGTAGGACTCGGCGGTGGCCGACGAACCCGAGCGCCGCAATTCGCGGGTGATGATGTCGGCGGTGGCCCGCAGATCCTGCTGGACCTGGGTCTCCAGCAACAGGCGCCGGTTGTCGGCCAGTTGCGACGTGACGAGCAGCGTGGCGGCGGCGACGACGATCAGGCCCACCGCGATGCCCACCATGAGCTCGACCAGCGACAGACCACGCTGGCCACGGACCGTGCGCTGCAGGTTCAGCATGCGGTCATCCCGGTGACGGTGGACCCGCTGGGCGCGCACAGGGTGGGACGGCCCGAGTACTTCACCAGCACGTTGAGAACCCGCTGGCTGTCCAGCGAAGACTTGATCCGGATCGGGGTGGTGGCGTCCACGCCGGTGTCCTGCGCGGCCAGGGTCAACGCGCCCGTGGCCGGGTCGTAGCTGAAGGGGTTGGTCTCTGCAAACACCGTCCGCACCGACACACCCGTGCTTGCCGGGACATGGACCGTGCGGACCTCCTGCTGGGGCGAAACCGTGCACACCGGGGTGTTGACGCAGTTGCAGTCGTTCGGATGCCCCGTGTAGAGCACGTAGCAGGTCTCGGCGGTGTTGCTGGAGAAGCGAACCTGAACCGGCAGGTTGCGCCCAGCCGCCTCGGTGCGTGCCAGTTGCAGGTCCGTCATCACCTGGGCCGTGACACTCTTCAGCCTCTGCAGCAGGATCAGGTCGTAGAAGGAGGGTGCCGCCAGGGTGACGAGGATGGCCACCAGGGCGATGACCATCATCAGTTCGATGAGCGTGAACCCGCGAAGGCGCTGCATCATCGGTTCCAGCAGCGGTTGGGATCGGGATCGGTGGCGGACCAGTCGATGGCGGCCGCGGCTGCGCCGTACTGGATGTTGCCGCTGCGCACCTTCACACCCATGTTGGCACAGGCGGCATCGCCGGACTGAGGCCCCGTGCTGGATGTCGCGGCGGTGACGATGTAGCCGATGGCGTTGTCAGGGGGGTCGAATGAGGTGATCGCGATGCCGTAGGCACCGGACGAGGTGGTGGACGACAGGCCCAGGCCCGTCGGGGCTGCGACCGACAGATCGCTGTCGGCGGCATAGGCCGGATGCAGGCTGCGCCAGCGCTCTTGGGCCTGCTGGACGGCCGTGAGGGCCGACACCGCATCCGAGCGGCGGCTCTTGCGCAGGGAGTTGTTGAACGAGGGCAGTGCCACGGCCAGCAGGACGCCGAGGACGACGACGGCTGCCAGCAATTCAACGAGGGTGAAGCCCGGACTGCATCCAAGCCGGTGTCCAAGGCGGTGGCGCATCGTTCGTTGCATTATTCACGGATTATCTGCAAGACCTTGCGACTGTCACGTCCGTTTGTCCCGACCGGCATGCCGCTGGTCAGCCGTACCCTCAAAAGAGGGGGGGTCCAGTTTCAGCACGCGGCGTAGCCTGCCAGGCGCCCGCCGTTGGCCAGAGGCGGGCTGCAGGAGCGCACGCGACCCATGATGTTCACGATCTGGTGGATGGCCGTGCCGTCGCGGGTGATCAGCCGCAGGGTGCCAGTGGGCGTGATGGTGCCCTTGGTGCCGTCGAACAGCATGGATCGCACGTTGGACCGCAGCGCCACCGGGCCCGAGGCCTGGAACATCACGGTGCGGATGGCCTCGGCACCCGGCCGGCAGGTGGCCGCACCTTCGGCGGTGCAATGGCAGTCATCGGCCGCGCCGATGTGGACGACATAGCAGCTGTAGTCAGTGGATGACTCGAAGCCCACGCGCACGTTGTGATTGCGCGCCACGGCCAGGCTGCGCGTGGCCATCAGGTCGGTTTCGAGCTGGGCGGCGGCGGCCTCGAGCTGCCGCCGCTCGCGCAGCTGCCTGAAGTCGGCCAGCGCCGTGCCCATCCCGATGGCCACGATGGCCAGGACGATCAGGCTTTCGATCAGGGTCAGGCCGGCAGGGAGGCCTTGCGGATAGGGGTGGTGGCGATTCACGTGGGCTCCGTGCAGGAAGTGCAGGCTGCCACTCTAGAAAGCCGCCATCTCCCGCGCGACCCCCTTGCGTGGGGCCGTGGCCGGTCATGAAGGGTGCCCCCACACCCCCTTTGCGGGCGCTGCCGGGCTCAGATGTCGCGGATCAACTGCCGGAACGCATCGACGTCCTCGAATTCGCGGTAGACCGATGCGAAGCGCACGTACGCGACCTTGTCGATGCGCTTGAGTTCGCGCATCACCAGTTCACCCAGTCGCGAACTGGCCACTTCCTTGGCCGCGGTGGCCACCAGCTTGTCCTGGATGCGTTCGATCGCGGCGTCTACCTGCTCCACGCTCACGGGGCGCTTGCGCAGCGCCAGCATCATCGAGGCGCGCAGCTTGGCGGGGTCGAATTCGGTCCGGGCCCCATCCTTCTTGACGACCGAGGGCATCGCGATCTCGGTGCGCTCGTACGTGGTGAAGCGCTTTTCGCAATGCGTGCAGCGCCGCCGCCGCCGGATGACGTCGCCCTCGTCGGATTCACGCGTCTCGACGACTTGGGTCTCGTCGTGGGCGCAGTAGGGGCAGCGCATCCGGCGCGGCGGGCCAGACCTGCCAGCCGGGTCAGCGGTAGACCGGGAAGTCGCGCGTCAGCGCGGCGACCCTGGCACGCACCGCCGCGATGTGGTCGGTATCGTGCGGCTTGTCCAGCACGTCGGCGATCAGGTGGGCCGTCAAGCGCGCCTGTTCTTCCTTGAACCCGCGCGTGGTCATGGCCGGCGTGCCCAGGCGGATGCCGCTGGTCACCATGGGCTTCTGCGGGTCGTTGGGAATGCCGTTCTTGTTGCAGGTCATGTGCGCATGGCCCAGCAGCGTCTCGGCTTCCTTGCCGGTCAGGCCCTTGGGACGCAGGTCGACCAGCATGACGTGGCTTTCGGTGCGGCCGCTCACGATGCGAAGGCCGCGTTCGATCAGGGTCTCTGCCAGCACGCGGGCGTTCTTCACCACCTGCTGCTGGTAGACCTTGAAGCCAGGGTCCAGCGCTTCCTTGAAGGCCACCGCCTTGCCGGCAATGACGTGCATCAGCGGGCCGCCCTGGATGCCGGGGAAGATGGCGCTGTTGATCTTCTTGGCCACCGCCTCGTCGTTCATGAGGATGATGCCGCCGCGAGGGCCGCGCAGGCTCTTGTGCGTGGTGGAGGTGACCACGTCGGCATGGGGCAGCGGGTTGGGATAGACGCCCGCGGCGATCAGGCCGGCGTAGTGCGCCATGTCGACCATGAAGACCGCGCCCACGGCCTTGGCCACCTTGGCGAAGCGCTCGAAATCGATGCGCAGGCTGTAGGCACTGGCCCCGGCGATGATCAGCTTGGGCTTGTGCTCGTGGGCCAGGCGCTCCATGGCGTCGTAGTCGATGGCTTCTTGCGCATCCAGGCCGTAGCTGACCACCTTGAACCACTTGCCGCTCATGTTCAGTGGCATGCCGTGGGTCAGGTGGCCGCCTTCGGCCAGGCTCATGCCCATGATGGTGTCGCCGGGCTGCAGCAGGCCGAAAAAGACGGCCTGGTTGGCCTGCGAGCCCGAGTTGGCCTGCACGTTGGCGAAGGCCGCCCCGAACAGCTGCTTGGCGCGGTCGATGGCCAGTTGCTCGACCACGTCGACGTACTCGCACCCGCCGTAGTAGCGCTTTCCGGGGTAGCCCTCGGCGTATTTGTTCGTCAGTTGGGAACCCTGCGCGGCCATCACGGCCGGGGAGGTGTAGTTCTCGCTGGCGATCAACTCGATGTGCTGTTCCTGCCGAGCGTTCTCGGATTCGACGGCGGCCCAGATCTCGGGGTCGACTTGGGCCAGGGTGGAAGCGGTACGGTCAAACATGGGGTTCCCGGTCGGTCAAGGAAGCAGGGCCACGGTCTCGGGCGTCTGCGGTGCGGCCTGCGGGTCGGAGGTGGATTCGCCCGGCGCGCGGCGGGGCTGAGTATCCCTGTTCTCGTGATTGACCGGGGCCGAGGCGGTGGCATTGACCGGCACTTGCTTGCCATCGGCCACGCTGCGCATGTGCGCCTGCTCGGTCAGCACGCGGCCCACGTAGCCGCCGTCGCCCTCGATCAGGGCCGCGCCCACGTAGTGCCGCAGGCCCTCCTGGAGGCTGCCGGCGCGCGAGATGCATTCCTTGAGCACCTGAACGCCCACCCGCAGGTTGCTGATGGGGTCGAAAGCCGCGTGCGTGCCGCCGAAAGCCACGTACTTGTCGTCGTGCACGCGCTTCATGACCTGCATCAGGCCTTGCGCGCCCACCGCGCTCTGAGCGAAGGGGTTGAAGCTCGACTCCACGGCCATGATGGCCAGGATCAGGGTGGGATCCAGCCCGGCGCGGTTGCCGATGGCCCAGGCTTCCTTGACCAGCGCGCCGATGGGCTCGGGCGCCACCTTGTAGCGGCGAGCGATCCAGGTGGCCAGGGTGGCCTGCTGGCGGGTCAGGGCGTTCAGGTCGGCGGCCGTGGCACGGGCCACGCCCTCGGGTTCTGCCTGGGCCACGGTGGTCTGGTCGTCGGCCGGCACATTGCCGGAGGCCACGTCACGCGCTTCCTGGCGCGATTGCAGCCAGTCCAGCGCGACCACCTCGATCTGGCCGCGGATGTCGGCGCGCCCACTGACGAAGATCAGAGCGGCCACCGCGGCCAGGCCCACCAGGGCCAACGTGTTGTGCCCGACTTCCATCAAACCGAACCCGATGTCACGCACGAAAACCGACATCGATCGGCCGGTGGCCCGGCCTGCCTGGCGAAGCATGAAAACTGCTCGCATAGAGTCTCTCTCCTGATACCTGCGGACGCCGAATGCTCGCCAGGAGGCAAGCAGGCACCACGGTCATAATCATCTGGCGGACCCGGGCCCTCGTTGGGGCCGTGTGCGTTCTGCCAGGGCGGTTGTGCCTCGTGTCGCGGTTCCATCACGGCAGACACGGGTTAACCCTGAATCTTCAGGACTGCAGTCATTCTAGAAACCGACTCATACTCGGTCAAGAATATAAAACGGTGTTTTGAGATCTCAAAAGCATGAAGTACCGGGATCTGCGCGATTTCACGGCCCAGTTAGAACGTCTGGGAGAGCTCCGAAAACTGCACGAACCGGTGTCTCCGCGGTTCGAAATGACGGCAATCGGCGACAAGTTGCTGCGGGCGGGCGGCCCGGCCGTCTTGTGCACGGCCCCGGTCGGTTACAAATTTCCCTGCCTCATCAACCTGTTCGGGACCACCCGGCGGGTCGCTTTGGGCATGGGAGCCACCTCGGCGGACGAGTTGCGTGACGTGGGCCGGCTGCTGGCCGCGCTGAAGGAACCTGAGCCCCCCAAGGGCCTGAAGGACGCCGGCAAGCTGTTACAGATGGCCAAGGCCGTCTGGGACATGAAGCCCGCGCTGCAACGCCAGGCGCCCTGCCAGGAGGTGGTGCTGGAAGGCGCCGACCTCGACCTGGGCCAGTTGCCGGTGCAGACCTGCTGGCCGGGCGACGCCGGGCCGCTGATCACCTGGGGGCTGGTGATCACCCGCGGGCCGCAGGGACAGCTCGGCGGGCCCGGGGCGCAGCCCGTGGCCGCGCCACGCATGCGCCAGAACCTGGGCATCTACCGCCAGCAGGTCATCGGACCGCGGCAGGTGATCATGCGCTGGCTGGCCCACCGCGGCGGCGCGCTGGATTTCCGCGAGTTCGCCCGCGCCAACCCGGGTCAGCCCTTCCCGATCGCGGTGGCGCTGGGCGCCGACCCCGCCACCATCCTGGGCGCGGTGACCCCGGTGCCCGACACGCTGTCGGAGTACCAGTTTGCCGGCCTTCTGCGCGGCAGCCGGACCGAACTGGTGGAATCGGGCGTTGGCGAGGGCAGCCTGCGCCTGCAGGTGCCGTCCAGCGCCGAGTTCGTGCTGGAGGGCCATATCCAGCCGGCCGAGCCGGGCTTCACGGGCATGTCCCTCCACGGCATCCCGCTGAAGGAGAAGAACGGCTACCTGCACGGGCTGGAGGGCCCTTTCGGCGATCACACCGGCTACTACAACGAGCAGGACTGGTTCCCGGTGTTCACGCTGTCGCGCA
Organism: uncultured beta proteobacterium; assembly: GCA_903822435.1. Lineage (GTDB taxonomy): Bacteria > Pseudomonadota > Gammaproteobacteria > Burkholderiales > Burkholderiaceae_C > Rubrivivax. The sequence continues at coordinate 27,871 of CAIJPE010000183.1, forward strand.
TCACGCACCGTCGCGACCCCCTCTATCACTCCACCTACACCGGCAAGCCGCCCGACGAACCCGCCGTGCTGGGCGTGGCGTTGAACGAGGTGTTCGTGCCGATCTTGCAGAAGCAGTTTCCCGAGATCGTCGACTTCTACCTGCCGCCCGAGGGTTGCAGCTACCGCCTGGCCATCGTGTCCATCAAGAAGGCCTACCCGGGCCACGCCAAGCGGGTGATGTTCGGGGTGTGGAGCTTCCTGCGCCAGTTCATGTACACCAAGTTCATCGTGGTCACCGACGACGACGTGGACATCCGCGAGTGGAAGGAAGTGGTCTGGGCCATCACCACCCGCATGGACCCGGTGCGCGACACGACGCTGGTGGAGCACACGCCCATCGACTATCTGGATTTCGCCAGCCCGGTCAGCGGGCTGGGCGGCAAGATGGGACTCGATGCCACCAACAAATGGCCGGGCGAGACCACCCGTGAATGGGGCCGCACCATCCGCATGGATGCCGAGGTGGAAGCCCGCGTGGAAGGCCTGGTCAGTGCGCTGATGGCGCCGCGCTGAGCGGGGCCTGGCCGAAGGCCTGGGCCAGCAACGCGTACGAGTGGCGCCGTACGGCGGGGTCGTGTGCCCACGTGTTGACCACCAGCATGTCCAAACCGAGCGTGGATGCCAAGGTGCGCATGCCGTCGGCCACCTGTGGGCCCGTGCCCACCAGGGCCCGCTTGCGCAAGCCCTGCAGCGCGTGTTCTTCCTCGGGCGTGAAGCCCTGGGCTTGCAGCACGGACGGGTCCTGCAGCGGCCCCAGCACGCCACGCTGCCGGTCCAGGCGCCAGCGCTCGCGGCCCAGCGCCTGCCGCCGGGCTTCGGTCTCGGTGTCGGCCGCCAGCGCCCACACGCAGATCGTCGGCCGCGGCTTGGGGTGGCGCTCGCTCGGGCGGTACAGCTCGCGGTACAGGTCCAGGGCCTGTTCGACGCCTTGCCCGTCCATGAAGAAATAGGCGAATGCGTAGGGCAGCCCGAGATGCGCCGCCAACTGTGCGCCGTAATTGGAGCTGCCCAGGATCCAGATCTCGGGCGTCTGCCCGCCCGCGGCCGGCAGCGGGTGGGCGCTGATGCCCTGGTGCCGCAGGCCGGCCGTCCAGGCCTGCAGGTCGACCACCTGCTGCGGAAACTGATCGGCCGCATGCGTGGCGTTCGGATTCAGCGCCATGGCCGTGCGCATGTCGCCGCCTGGAGCGCGGCCCACGCCCAGGTCGATGCGCCCGGGCGCCAGCGCGTCCAGGACGCGGAACTGCTCGGCCACCTTCAGCGCCGAGTAATGCGGCAGCATGACCCCCGCACTGCCCACCCTGATCCGCGACGTGCGCGCCGCGATCGCGGCCATCAGCACCTCGGGTGCGCTCCCCACGATGGTGGGCAGCGCGTGGTGCTCGCTGACCCAGAAGCGCTCGTAGCCCAGCTGCTCGCAGGCCACGGCCAACTCCACCGTGTCGCGCAGGGCATGGCCTTCGTCGCGGCCGGCGCAGGATACGGACTGGTCGAGCACGGACAGGCGGATATCAGGCATCGGATCGAATCAAGTCGGCGGCCTTCTCGGCAATCATGATGGTGGGTGCGTTGGTGTTGCCCGACACGATGCGCGGCATCACCGAGGCATCCACCACGCGCAAACCGGCCACGCCATGCACGCGCAGGCGGGCATCGACCACGTCGTCGGGCCCCGGCCCCATGCGGCAGGAACCCACCGGATGGTAGATGGTATCGGCATGGCCGCGGATGAAGGCCTCGATCTGGCCGTCGGTCTGCGCGCCTGCGCTGGCCGGCAGTTCACGCCCGCCCAATGCGGCCAGGGCAGGCTGCTGCAGGATCCGGCGCATCAGCTTGAAGCCGCGCACCATGCGGTCCAGGTCTTCGGGCTCGGTCAGGAATCCGGGGTCGATGGCTGGCAGGGCCGACGGGTCGGGGCTTTCCAGCGTGACGCTGCCCCGGCTCTTGGGCCGCAGCAGGCAGACGTGGCACGAATAGCCGTGGCCCAACAGCGGCTTGCGGCCGTGGTCGACGAGCTTGCCGATGACGAAGTGCAACTGCAGGTCGGGCGTGGCGGCGTCGGGGCCGCTGCGCAGGAAGGCGCCGGCTTCGGCGTAGTTGGTGGTCAGCACGCCGGTGCGGTCCCGGCGCCAGTCCAGCGCGCCCTTCAGCACGTGCCAGCCCCCGGCGAGCGACAGGCCGAACAGGTCCTTCACCTTCGGGGTGTCCACGACCTGCACCACGTCGAGGTGGTCGTGCAGCTGGCGGCCCACGCCGGGCAGTGCGTGCTGCACGGGAATGCCCAGGCGCTGCAGTGCCGCACCGTCGCCGACGCCGGACAGCATGAGCAGCTGCGGCGATTGCAGCGCGCCGGCGCACAGCAGCACCTCACGCCGCACCTGCAGCTCGCGCGCAGCGCCGCCCTGGCGGATCTCCACGCCCACGGCGCGGCGGTTCTTCATCAACACCCGGGTCACTTGGACGCCGGTGCTCACCTGCAAGTTGGCCCTGCGGCCCAGGTGCGGCTTGAGGTAGCCCTTGGCGGCGCTGAAGCGCTCGCCGTTCTTGTGGGTGACCTGGTAGGGCCCCACGCCTTCCTGGGTGGCGGCGTTGAAGTCCGGGTTGGCCATGCAGCCCGCCTGCAGGGCGGCCTGCACGAAGGCGGCACCGTGGCGGTTGGGCTGGCGCAGGTCCATCACGTTCAGCGGGCCGCCCGTGCCATGCCAGGCGTCGGCGCCGCGCTCGTTGTGCTCCGACCGCTGGAAATACGGCAGCACGTCGCCCCAGCCCCATCCGGGGTTTCCGGCTTCGGCCCAGTGGTCGTAGTCCTCGCGCTGCCCGCGGATGTAGACCATGGCGTTGATGGAGCTCGACCCCCCCAGGACCTTGCCGCGCGGCTGGTACCCCCGGCGGCCGTTCAAGCCGGTCTGGGGCACCGTCTGGAAGGCCCAGTTCGCAGTTCCGGTCAGGGCCATCAGGCCCACGCCGGCAGGGCAGTGGATCAGGGTGCTGTGATCGACCGGGCCGGCTTCGAGCAGGCACACACTCACGGCGGGGTCTTCGCTCAACCGCGAAGCCAGCACCGAGCCAGCCGATCCGCCACCCACGACGATGTAGTCGAACATTCAGGCCTATCTCCTGCGGACCATGATAGCCAGCCCACCCCGAGCCGGAGGTGCGCCATCCCTCTTTGGGCATAGCTCTCAGGATCTTCCGCGCACTGGGCAACGACGGGGCCGGCAACCGATAATCGGAGGCTGGGCTGCCCGGGTGCCGACGATCCTCGCCACCCGCCGGGACAGCGGCCATCCGCCGCGAGTCCCGAAGCCGACACCGGGAGTACCACGTGTTCCAGATCTTCGAAGGCCTGGTGCGTCCTTATCCGGACGCCCTGCCCACGCCGCCGCCGCGCACCTTCTTCGCCTTCCTGTGGGAATGCTCCCGCGGGCTGCGCCGCTACCTGTTGCTGGTGGCCTTCTTCACGGCTGCCATCGGTGCCTTCGAAGCGCTGCTCTTCAGCATGATGGCCCACGTGATCGACCTGCTGGGCCACACCCAGCCGGCTCGCCTGTGGGCCGAGCACGGCCACACGCTGGCCATCCTGGCGACGATCCTGGTGGTGAGCGTGGCTTTCTCGACGCTGCAGGCCCTGTTCAAGTACCAGGGGCTGTTCAGCAACTTCCCGATGCGCATGCGCTGGAACTTCCACCGCCTGATGCTCGACCAGAGCATGGCCTTCTACCAGGACGAGTTCGCGGGACGCATCGCCACCAAGGTCATGCAGACGGCCCTGGCGGTGCGCGACACCTGGCTCATCTTCACCGACATCCTGGTGTACGTGGTCATCTACTTCGTGACCATGGTGGCGGTGGTGGGTGCCTTCGATGCCTGGCTGATGGCGCCCTTCATGGGCTGGCTGCTGCTGTATATCGCCACGTTGTGGTACTTCGTGCCGCGCCTTGGCAAGGTGGCCCAGGCCCAGGCCGATGCCCGTTCGCTCATGACCGGCCGCATCACCGACGCCTACACCAACATCGCCACGGTCAAGCTGTTCTCGCACGGCCAGCGCGAGGCCCAGTACGCCCGGGGCGCCATGCTCGAGTTCCAGGGCACGGTCTACGGGCAGATGCGGCTGGTCAGCGGCTTCGAGACGGTCAACCAGATCCTCAGCGTCGGCCTGATCGCGGCCACCGCGGCCGTCAGCCTGCTGCTGTGGACGCAGACGGCCGTGGGCGTGGGGGCGGTCGCGGCCGCCACCGCCATGGCTTTCCGGCTGAACGGCATCTCGCACTGGGTGATGTGGGAAATGGCCACCCTCTTCGAGCACATCGGCACCGTGCAGGACGGCATGGCCACGCTGTCGCGGACCCGTTCGGTGGTCGACCGCCCGGGCGCGCAGGCGCTGGTGGTGCCGCGGGGCGAGGTGCGCTTCGAGGACGTCACCTTTGCCTACGGCGGCAAGCGCAAGGTGGTCGAAGGCTTCAACCTGGTCATCCGCCCGGGCGAGAAGATCGGCCTGGTCGGCCGCTCGGGTGCGGGAAAGAGCACCATCGTCAACCTGCTGCTGCGCCTGTACGACCTGGAGGGCGGCCGCATCCTCGTCGATGGCCAGGACATTGCCGGGGTCACGCAGGAAAGCCTGCGCCAGCACGTGGGCATGGTCACGCAGGACACCTCGCTCATGCACCGCTCGGTGCGCGACAACATCGTTTACGGCCGGCCCGATGCCACCGAGGCCGAGATGCACCGCGCCGCCGAACGTGCCGAGGCCGGCGACTTCATCGCCACCCTGACCGACCCCAAGGGCCGCAAGGGCTACGACGCCCACGTCGGCGAGCGGGGCGTCAAGCTCAGCGGCGGCCAGCGCCAGCGCGTGGCCATCGCCCGCGTGATGCTTAAGGACGCCCCGATCCTGCTGCTGGACGAAGCCACCAGCGCGCTGGACAGCGAGGTCGAGGCTGCCATCCAGGAAAGCCTGTACCGCCTGATGGAGGGCAAGACCGTGGTGGCCATCGCGCACCGGCTGTCGACCATCGCGGCCATGGACCGGCTGGTGGTGATGGACCAGGGTCGCATCGTCGAGACCGGCACCCACCAGGGCCTGCTGGCCGCGGGGGGGATCTACGCCCGGCTGTGGGCGCATCAGAGCGGTGGCTTCCTGGGCGAAGAGGTGGACGACGAGCCGGCGCCGCCGGCCGCTGCGCCCGCGCGCGCGATCTCGGGCGTCGCAGGGGCCTGAGCCGCGGGGCGCCTGCCTTCAGGGCGTTTTCGCGTGCTGAGCCGGCGCCGCTGCCGGCTCGGCCTCCGGCTTGCCCATGCCTTGCCCGACCATGGGGGCGGTGTCGATCCAGGCACTGCGCGTGGCGGCGGTGGAGCCGTCACGGCTCATCCGGCTCATCGCGCCGTCCAGCACCTCGCGCCGGGTCGCTGCGTCGCCCTCCAGCACGATCGGGGCGGGGGTGGCGTCCAGGTCGACGTCGACCGATATCACGCGGGGCGCAGCGGGCGCACCACCATCCAGATCGGCATCGGCCTCACGGCGGCGCTCGGCGCGACCCAGGTGTTCCCACCAGGCCACGACCACGGCCATGAAGAGCAGGGCGGCGAGGCATTGGACGATCCATGACACGACAGCGTTCATGTGGGGCATATCGGCCCTCTGTGGCAGGGCTTGAGTCCGGTGGACGCCCGAATCGACCGCAAGACCCGATTGCAGTGTCTCGCTGGCGGCGATTCGAAGTTCCGGACACAATCGAGGGTTAACCACGCCGGGGCCATCGCCTTGTCTTCGACCGTCCCCACCCCCCTTGCCCCGCCCGCCAAGCCCTTGTCGGCCTGGCGGCCGTTCTGGGCCAAGCGCTTCGGCACCGCACCCTTCCTGCCGATGAGCCGCGCCGAGATGGAGGCCCTGGGCTGGGACAGCTGCGACATCATCGTGGTGACGGGCGACGCTTACGTCGACCACCCCAGCTTCGGCATGGCCGTGATCGGCCGCGTGCTGGAAGCGCAGGGTTTCCGCGTGGGCATCATTGCCCAGCCTGACTGGCAAAGCGCCGAGCCCTTCTGCACGCTGGGCAAACCGAACCTGTTCTACGGCGTGGCCGCGGGCAACATGGATTCGATGATCAACCGCTACACCGCCGATCGCAAGATCCGCAGCGACGACGCCTACACGCCCGGTGGCGCTGGCGGGCGGCGGCCTGACCGCGCCACGCTGGTCTACACGCAGCGCTGCAAGGAAGCCTTCCCGGATGTTCCGGTGATCATCGGAGGCATCGAAGCCAGCCTGCGCCGCATCGCGCACTACGACTACTGGCAGGACAAAGTCCGCCGCTCGATCCTCGTGGACGCAAAGGCCGACCTGTTGGTGTACGGCAATGCCGAGCGTGCGATCGTCGAGATCGCCCACCGCCTGGCCGCGCGCCAGCCGGTGGCCAGCCTCACCGACATCCGCGGCACGGCCTTCATGGTGCGCGCCCCGCAGCCGGGCTGGTTCGAGATCGACTCCACCGAGGTCGATCGGCCCGGCCGCATCGACGAACACATCAACCCCTACCTGACCACCGCCGAGGCCGCGGCTTCGCAGGGCCAGGCCTGCGCGCAGGATGACGATGAAGGGGGCGGCCTGGCCGATGCCGCCACGGCCTCGCTGGCCGCCGGCACCGCCGTGGTGGCCATGCCCACCAGCCGCAAGGCCGTGGCCGTGAAGATGCCGCCGCGCGAGCGCACCGTGATCCGCCTGCCGGCCTACGAGCAGGTCAAGAGCGACAACGTGCTGTACGCCCACGCCAACCGCGTACTGCACCTGGAGACCAATCCCGGCAACGCGCGGGCATTGGTGCAGGCCCACGGCGACCGCGACCTGTGGATCAACCCGCCCCCGATCCCGCTGACCACCCCCGAAATGGATCTGGTCTTCGACCTGCCCTACGCCCGCAGCCCGCACCCGAGCTACGCCGACGAACAGGGCGGCCACGACGGCACGACCAAGATCCCGGCCTGGGAGATGATCCGCTTCAGCGTGAACATCATGCGCGGCTGCTTCGGCGGCTGCACCTTCTGCTCCATCACCGAGCACGAAGGCCGCATCATCCAGAGCCGCTCCGAAGATTCGATCGTCCGCGAGATCGAGGACATCCGCGACAAGGTGCGCGGCTTCACCGGCGTCATCAGCGACCTGGGCGGTCCCACGGCCAACATGTGGCGCATCGGCTGCAAGAGCCCGGCCATCGAGGCCGCCTGCCGCAAGCCGAGTTGCGTCTACCCCGGCATCTGCTCCAACCTCAACACCGACCACGGCCCGCTGGTCAAGCTGTACCGGCGGGCGCGGGCGTTGCGCGGCGTGAAGAAGATCCTCATCGGCTCCGGCCTGCGCTACGACCTGGCCGTGCAGTCACCCGAGTACGTGAAGGAGCTGGTCACGCACCACGTGGGCGGCTACCTGAAGATCGCGCCCGAGCACACCGAAGGCGGCCCGCTGTCGAAGATGATGAAGCCGGGCATCGGCACGTATGACCGCTTCAAGCAGATGTTCGAGCAGTACTCGGCCGAGGCGGGCAAGAAGCAGTACCTCATCCCTTACTTCATCGCGGCCCATCCGGGCACCAGCGACGAAGACATGATGAACCTGGCCATCTGGCTCAAGCGCAACGGCTTCAAGGCCGACCAGGTGCAGACCTTCTACCCGAGCCCCATGGCCACGGCCACGGCGATGTACCACACCGACCTCAACCCGCTGAAGGGCATCAGCCGCGACCCGGCCCGGGCCGAGCGGGTGAGCACCGTGCGCGGCGAGCGCCGCCGGCGGCTGCACAAGGCCTTCCTGCGCTGGCACGACCCCAACAACTGGCCGCTGTTGCGCGAGGCGCTGAAGGACATGGGCCGCGCTGACCTCATCGGCAACGGCAAGCACCAGTTGATTCCCACCTACCAGCCGGCCGGTGACGGCGGCTACCAGAGCGCCCGGCGCAAGAACTCCACCCCGCCGGGCACGCAGGTGGCGCCGGCCAAGGTGCGCCGCGGGCAGTTGCTCACGCAGCACACCGGACTGCCGCCGCGCCCAGGCTTGGCCGCGGCGCCTCGGCCACGCAAACCGCGGCCCTGACCTTTCGCCGGGCCTGCCGGCGGTGGTCTGTGGTCAACCAAAGAACCCCGCATTCGTTGTGGGGTCTCCGATCCAACCGGTTCGGGCGGGCGCCGGGCCCTCATCCCCGGCTACACAGTTCAAACTGGAGTGAGAACATGGTCAAACGCTTGCTGGCTGCCTTGCTGGCCTTCCTGGCGATGTCGGCCTTCGCCGCCGTCGACGTCAACAAGGCCACCTCGGCCGAACTGGATGCCGTCAAGGGCATCGGCCCGGTGATCGCGGCCCGCATCACCGCCGAGCGGGCCAAGTCGCCCTTCAAGGACTGGGACGACCTGGTCTCCCGCGTGAACGGCATCGGCGAGAAGACCGCTGCCAAGTTCTCCGATGGCGGCCTCACGGTCAACGGGGCCACCTACAAGGGTGCACCGGCTGCGCCCGCGGCCAAGCCTGCCGCCGCCGCCAAACCGGCCGTGGCCGCTGCGCCGGCACCCGCGCCGGCGCCTGCACCCGTTGCCCCGCCGGCCGCCAAGGCTGCCACGGCCGCCGCTGCGACGGCCACCGCCGCAGCGCCAGCTGGCGCCGATGCCAAGGCCACCGACAAGATGACCAAGAAGGAGAAGGCCGCGGCCAAGGCCGAAGCCAAGGCGCAGGCCAAGGCCGATGCAGCAGCCGACAAGGCCGGCGCCAAGGACAAGAAGAAGGCCAAAGCTGCAGACGCTGCCGCTTCCGCCGCCAAGAAGTAGGCGCGATGGGGGTGCCCCCCCCTGAACGCGGGGTCGCCGCCCGGGTTGCGCGGCGGCCCCGATGTCGCCAGACGCCTGGTCATGCTACGTTCCACGATCGACATTTGATCCGTATCAGGAGCGTTCATGAAGTCATTATCGATGCGGCAAATCACCGCGGGCGTGGCCTTGCTGGCCGCCAGTCTGTCCGGCCACGCGGCTTCCTTCAGCAGCGTGTATGTGTTCGGCGACAGCCTTTCCGACAGCGGAAACAACGCCGCCTTGATCGGGGCCAATGGGGCGCAGGTCATCACCGGTGACAGCTACATCCCCAGCCAGCCCTACGGCTTGGGCGCCTACACCAACGCCAACACCTGGGTCACCGCCTTCACCGCGGGCCTGGGCCTGGCCAGTTACGGCACCGCCTCGCTGGCCGGTGGCGGCAACTACGCCTACGGTGGCGCAACGGCGGCCACCGATGGTTCGCTGCTGGGTTACTTCCCGCCCAGCGCCACCACGCAGCTGACCGGTGCCCCCGTCTCCCCGACATTTCCCGGCGGCTACCTCTACGGCAAGTCCAGCGTCCCCGCCTCGGCGCTGTTCGTGATCGCCATCGGCGGCAACGATGTGCGCGATGTGGCCACTGCGGTCGCTACGGGCGGCAGCCCGGGCATCATCGCCACGCAGGCAGCGGCCTACGCCACGGCCGTGGGCAACATGGTCGACGCCCTCCAGGCCAAGGGGGCGGCGCGCATCGTGGTCTGGGACACCCCCGACGTGGGCCTGACGCCCGCAGCGTTGTCGGCGCCCCCCGGTTTCGCGGCCCTCAGCACCAACATCTCGCAGGCCTTCAACGCGGCGCTGGTCGCCCGCATGAATGGCGAAGCCGGCGTGTCGATCTTCGACATCGCGGGCATCACCGACAACATCGTGGCCCATCCGGCCGACTTTGGCCTGGCCAACGTCACCAATGCCTGCGGCGCCATCGCCGGCTGCAATCCGGCCACCTCGCTGTTCTGGGACGGCATCCACCCGACCTCGGCTGGGCAGGCACTGATCGCTTCGGCCATGCTCAGCGCCGTCCCCGAGCCTTCCAGCACGCTGATGCTGGCCGCGGGCATCGTGGGCCTGATGGCCTGGCGCCGTCGCGCCTGAAGGCCCGCGCTGATCAGACCCCGGCTTCGGCCAGGGCGTGGATCAGCGCATCCAGGTCAGCCTGCGAGTTGTAGACCTGCACGGACAGCCGCACGAACACGGCGCCACCGTGCATGGTCACCGGCACCTCGATGCGGTGTTGCTCGAAAAGCCAGCGGCGCAGCGCTTCGCCGTCGGTGGCGCTCACCGGCATCGTGACCATCTGGCCGTAGGCACTGTCGGGGGCGGCGGGCGGCAGGCCGTTGCGGCCGCGCATGCGGTGCAGCGTTTCGCAGGCCAGGGCGTGGCAGCGGGCCTGCCACGACGGCCAGTCGTGGCGGGCCTGGAAGTCGATGGCCGCCGACACCGCCAGGTAGGCTGCGATGTCGCGCGTGCCCTGCCATTGCAGCCGCCGCTCCAGCGGCGTGACGCCCGTATAGGCATCGAAGCCAGTGTGGCCGCCGCCCGTGCCTTCGGCCACGTAGCCCCAGCTGACCACCGTGGCATCGATGGCGGCCTGTCGTTCCGGCCGCACGTGGAGGAAGGCCGAGCCCTTGGGGGCGCACAGCCACTTGTGGCAGTTGCCGGTGTAGAAATCCGCGCCGATGGACCGGAGGTCGACCGCGACGTGTCCTGGTGCGTGGGCACCGTCGATGAGCGTGGCAATGCCCGCCTGGCGGGCCCGGCCGCACAGCTCGGCCACGGGGAAGATCAGCGCGGTGGTCGAGGTGATGTGGCTGGCGAAGATCGCACGCGTGCGAGGCCCCACGGCGTTCATCACCTGGTCGGCCCAGGCCTGCGCGTCGTAAGGCAGGGGGATGGCCACGCGACGGTAGTGTGCGCCGGCTTCCTGGCACGCGCGCTGCCAGGTGGCGTCGCAGGCGCCGTATTCGTGGTCCGTGGCCAGCACCTCGTCGCCAGGTTGCAACTGCAGCGAGCGGGCCACGATGTTCACGCCCGTGGTGGCGTTGGGCACGAATACCAGGTCGGCCGCCCTGGCGCCCAGCAGTGCGGCCAGCCGTTCGCGGGCGTTGTGCAGCAGGCCGGCCGAGCGGCGACCCAGGAATTCGACCGGGTTGCGTTCGAGTTCCCGCTGCCAGCGCTGGTAGGTCTCGAAGACCTCCGCCGGGCAGGCCCCGAAAGACCCGTGGTTCAGGAAGACGATATCGGGGTCGAGGAGAAAGGCGTCACGCATGGCGGCATGATCTTCGCATTCCGCGGGCCCGTGTGTCCGCTCCGTGGCGGATGGCGTGTCAGTGGTGCACCGACAGATCCACTATCCGCAATCCTACAGACAGCGTGGTTGCGCAGGCCAGGCAGGATGCCATGGGCTCGCCTATGTTTGTCTCATCTCAGCACAAACCCTTGGCAACGATGTCCGACATGTCATTCAACGGTCCACCCAGCCGGCGCTTCGAACTCTTGTTCGAGTCGCTCTTCCACCCCGGCCGCGGTTTGGTGTTTCCCTGCGACGAGCGAGGGCAGGTGATGCTCGACGCGCTGAGCGAACCCGCGCGCCGCAACTACCTGTATGCCCGCGCCGTGGTCGGGCGCGAGTACGCGGTGCCGGCGGTGCGAGGCACCTTGCACGGTTGATCACGCCCGGAAGGGGTGCCTTCCAGGCGGTCGCGGCGGCCGCGGCAGAATCGGCCGATGCCCGCCAGCAGCCTGCTTGCCCTGATCGACGACATCGCCAGCCTGCTGGACGATGTGGCGACCCTCAGCAAGGTGGCCGCCAAGCAGACGGCCGGCGTGCTGGGCGATGACCTGGCGCTCAACGCGCAGCAGGTGTCGGGCGTCACGGCCGACCGCGAGTGGCCGGTCGTCTGGGCGGTGGCCCGGGGCTCGCTGGTCAACAAGGCCATCCTGGTGCCGGTGGCCGTGGCGCTGAGTGCGCTGGCCCCGGTGCTCGTCACCCCGTTGCTGATGCTGGGCGGCGCCTACCTGTGTTTCGAAGGCTTCGAAAAGCTGGCCCACCGTTGGCTGCACGAGGCCGAGGAGGCCACCCCGGTCGCCGCCGCGACGGGCGGGCCAGCCGTGCCGGTGGATATCCCGGGCCTGGAGCGAATCCGCATCAAGGGTGCGGTGCGCACCGATTTCATCCTGTCGGCCGAGATCATCGCCATCACCCTGGGCACCGTGGCCGCGGAGCCCCTGGCCACGCAGTTCCTGGTGCTGGCGGGTGTGGCCGTGTTGATGACGGTGGGCGTCTACGGTCTGGTGGCGGGCATCGTCAAGATCGACGACCTGGGGCTGTGGCTGATGCAGAGGACCGGCGCCGTGTCGCGCACCGTGGGGCAGGGCCTCCTGAACACCGCGCCCTGGCTGATGAAGGGGCTGGCGGTGGCCGGCACCGCGGCCATGTTCCTGGTGGGCGGGGGTATCCTCGTGCATGGGGTGCCCGCCCTGCACCACGCGATCGAGGGCCTCGCGCCGCAAACGCTGCCCTGGTTGCGCATGCTGGTGCCCGCGTTGCTCAACGCGCTGGCGGGCGTGCTGGCAGGCGCACTCGTGCTGGCCGCGGTGAAGGCCGCCGAAGGGGCGGCCGGCCGTTTGAAGCGGTAATGGCCCGGAGGCTGCCGGGCTGCCGCGTCACTTGCCGGCAATGCCCAGCAGTTCCACCTCGAAGCGCAGGATGCTGTTGGGGGGAATCTCGCCACCGCCGGCGCCACGCTCGCCGTAGGCGATGGCCGAGGGGCAGGTCAGCTTGGCCTTGCCGCCCACCTTCATCATCTGCACACCCTCGGTCCAGCAGGGGATGACACGGTTCAGCGGGAACGTGGCCGGCACGCCCCGCTTGTAGGAACTGTCGAACTCGCGGCCATCCAGGAAGGTGCCGCGGTAGTTCACGCGGACCGTGTCGGCGGCCAGTGGGCTCATGCCCTTGCCGTCGCGCAGCGAGAGGTAGACCAGCCCGCTGGGCGTCACCACGGCGCCCTTTTCTGCCGCGGCCTTGGCCAGGGGTTGGGGCGGGGCGGGCGCGTCGGCGGCCCGGGCGGGCTGGGCGGCCAGGGCCGCCAGCACGAAGGAAGCAAGCGTCGATGCAGTCTTGATATTCATGGTTTGGGGTGGGGGAAAGTCTCGTCGAACCATTGGCGGACCATATGGCGCTCGTAGGGCATGCCGCCGTCGAAGACTTCGCTGACCAACAGCCCCTGCAGGTAGTTCATGTCGGCCAGCTTGGCCTTGCCTGACCGCAGCGTCTGGCCGCCCTGGGTCAGGGTGTAGTTCAGGCTCATGTGCGGCCAGTCGGCCGCGCCGCGCATCACCCGAACCTCTTGCAGGCCGGCCGGTCGCAGCTCGCCGGCCAGGTCGAGATCGAGGACTTCGACCTTCAGCGCCTGGCCGTCCGGCAGGTCCCGGCCCAGGCTTGCGAAGAACTCGGTCAGGGTCTTCAGCGTCCGCTCCCGCTCCAGCGGGCCCCGGCCCGCGTCGCTGTACTGCTCGGGCTTCACCCAGTCGACGGTGACGGTTCCGGCGGCGCGGGCCGGCTCATGCGCCGACAGGCCGAGCACCCCGGCGGCGGCCAGCGCCCAGGCCAGCAAAGGCCGGACGGCTGACACTCGTGACTTCAGGGACTTCACGCTTGGGCTCATGGTGGATCCTGGGGTGAGACACGAAGACCTCAAACTCTACGCCGCCCAGCTGTCCTTGAGCGTCGTGATGCGATTGAACACCGGCTGACCCGCCGCGTGGTCGAGCCGGTCGGCCACGAAGTAGCCGTGGCGCTCGAACTGGTAGCGCTGCTCGCGCTGGGCCATTTTCAAAGACGGTTCCAGCCAGCCTTGCACGACCTCACGGCTGCGCGGGTTGAGCACCTCGCGGTAGTCGCGGCCGCCGGCATCGGGGTTGGGTTCGGTGAACAGGCGGTCGAACAGGCGCACCGTGGCTGGCAGGCCGTCGGCCATGCCCACCCAGGTGATGGTGCCCTTGACCTTGACGGCATCGGCGCCCGGCGTGCCGCTTCGGGTGTCCGGCACCACGCTGGCCAACACGCGAAGCAGGTGGCCTTCGGCGTCTTTCTCGAAACCCGTGCACTCCACCACCAGGCCGTACTTCAGCCGCACCTTGCTGCCCGGGGTGGTGCTGCCGTCGGGCTTGGCTTGCGGCGGATACAGCCGGAAGAAGCCCTTGGGCGGCACTTCGGCAAAGTCGTCGCGCTCGATCCAAAGGCGGCGGGCCAGCCCGAATTGCCGCATGCCCAGTTCAGGCTGCTGCGGATGCGCGGGCGCCTGGCAAGGCTCGACGTGAGCGTCGCTGCCGTAGATCTCGGCCCAGTTCGTCAGGCACAGCTCCACCGGGTCCAGCACGGCCATGGCGCGCGGCGCCTGGCCTTCCAGGTCGTGCCGCAGGCAGCCGTCCAGCACGGCGTAGTCCAGCCAGATGTTGGTCTTGCTGGCGCCGCTGCCGTCGGCCATGGCCCGGATCGATGCCGGTGTGTAGCCGCGCCGCCGCATGCCGAAGAGGGTGGGCATGCGCGGGTCGTCCCAGCCGTCGACGATGCCCTCGGCCACCAACTCGCGCAGCTTGCGCTTGCTGGTGATGACGTAGCTGAGATTCAGCCGTCCGAATTCATACTGCTTTGGCAGCGGCCGCGCCAGCAGGCTCAGGTCGGCCAGGCTTTCCAGCAGCCAGTCGTAGAAGGGCCTCTGGTCCTCGAACTCCAGCGTGCAGATGCTGTGGGTGATGTTCTCCAGTGCGTCTTCGATGGGATGCGCATAGGTGTACATCGGATAGATGCACCAGCGGTCGCCCGTGTTGTGATGCGTGGCGCGCTTGATGCGGTACAGCGTGGGGTCGCGCAGGTTGATGTTGGGCGAGCCCATGTCGATCTTGGCCCGCAGCACTGCCGCGCCGTCGGGCAGCAGGCCGTCGCGCATCTGGCGCAGGCGGGCCAGGTTCTGCTCGGGGGTGCGCGCCCGCCAGGGGCTGTCGGTGCCGGGCGTGTTGAAGTCGCCGCGGCGGGCACGCATCTCGTCGGCGGTCTGCTCGTCCACGTAGGCCAGGCCGGCCGTGACCAGCGCCTCGGCCGCACGGTACATGAAATCGAAGTAATGGCTGGCGTAGTAGAGGTGGCTGGTGGGCGTGCCGCCCACGTCGCTGATCCAGTCGAAGCCCAGCCACTGCACGGCCTCCTTGATGGCGTCGACGTACTCCTGCTCTTCCTTCTCGGGGTTGGTGTCGTCGAAGCGCAGGTGGCACACGCCGCCGTAGTCGCGGGCCAGTCCGAAGTTCAGGCAGATGCTCTTGGCATGGCCGACGTGCAGGTAGCCGTTGGGTTCAGGCGGGAAGCGCGTGCGGATGCGGGCCGGGTCCAGCGGGCCCTGGGCGTGGTGCGCCCCGTCGCCGGGGCTGCCGCCGAAATGCCGGCCGGCCCAGGTGCCGGCCTCCAGGTCGCGTTCGACGATGCCGCGCAGGAAGTTGCTCGGCTTGGGGGCGGTGGAGCTGTTCGGGTCGTGGGCCATGCGCTCGGCGGGGCTGCGGGAGCCCTTGATTCTATCGGGCGCCTACGGGTTCTCCCGTGGCGTTGTAAGGTGTGGCCATCGCCATCTGACGCAGTACCGATGCACCCCACACCGCGCTCGTACCCTTCGGCCCTGGCCCTCGCGCTCATCGGCTGCACCGGCCACGCGCACGCCGACCGCCCCTTGTGGGAGCTCGGCGCGGGCATCGGAACCCTGAGCGTCCCGCACTATCGGGGAAGCGACCAGAACCACCACTATGTCCTGCCCATTCCCTATTTCGCGTACCGTGGCGAGATCCTCCGCTCGGACCGCGAAGGCACCCGGGCCGTGCTTCTGGATACCGAGCGCGTGGATTTCGACCTCAGCGTCGATGGCAGCCCCCCCACCCGCAGCAGCGAGAACACCGCCCGCGCCGGCATGCCCAACCTGGCGGCCACGCTGGAGTTCGGTCCCAACCTGAACCTGCGCCTGCTCAAGACGGCCGACCTGAAGCTGGAGCTCAGGCTGCCGGTGCGAACCGCCACCACGCTGGAGTCGCACCCTCGCTCGGTGGGCTGGACGCTCAACCCGGTGCTCAACCTCGACCTGCAGTGGCGCGGCTGGAACCTGGGTCTGCAAGGCGGCCCGTTGGCGGCCAGCAGTGCGTATCACGCCTACTTCTACGGGGTGGATGCCGCGTACGCCTCCGTGGGCCGGCCGGCGTACGAAGCGCGGGGCGGTGCGGCCGGATGGGGGTTGGCGGGCAGTGCCACACGCCGCATCGGTGACTGGTGGCTGGCGGGATTCCTGCGCACCGACAGCCTGTCGGGGGCCGTCTTCCGCGACAGCCCGCTCGTGCGCCAGAGCAACAACCTCACGGCCGGCCTGGCGCTGAGCTATGTGTTCAAGGTCTCGGAGCGGCGCGTGCCCGACCCCCGGTAGCCGCAGCCCTACATGCCCTTGAACAGGTGCGCGTAGAGCCGGCTGGCAGTCAGTTTCTCGGGCCGCCCGCGCAGGCTCAGGGTGACCTTGCCTGACTCTTCGCGTCGGGCAGTTGCGATGGCCCTGGCTTGCACCACGGTGCCACGGTGCACCTGCCAGAACTGCGCGGGGTCGAGCTGGGGCAGCAGTTCGCGCAACGAGATGCGGATCAGGTGTTCCTGCTGCGCGGTGATGACGCGCACGTACTTGTCGGCCGCCTCGAAGTAGACGACCTCGTCGACCGGCACGAGATGCACCAGGCTGCCCACCTGGGCCTGGATGACTTCCAGCCTCGGCGCCGCCGCCACGGCCGCGGCGCCCGGCGCGGCGCCCAGCAACGAACGCAGTTGCGCCACGGCCTGCTGCACGGAATCGGCGGCGCCCGTCTGTGCCGCCAGCCGGTTCTTCAGGCGCAAGACGCAGGCGGCCAGGCGGGTGCGGTCCACCGGCTTGACCAGGTAGTCCACGGCATGGGCCTCGAAAGCCTGCAGCGCGTAGGCGTCGTAGGCCGTGATGAACACCAGCAGCGGGAAGTTCGCCGCATCGGCGCCGTCGGGCCAGTCCTCGGCCAGCGCATGGGCGGCCTCCAGGCCGCTGCAGCCAGGCATGCGGATGTCGAAGAAGCACACCTGCGGCCGCAGCGCCAACGCCTGCGCCACGGCGCCCAGGCCATCGCCGGCCAAGGCCGTGGTGTCCAGCTCGGGCCACACGGCGGCCAGGTCGGCCCGCAAGCCGGCGGCCAGCAGCGGTTCGTCTTCGGCGATCAGGCTTCGCAGTCGGTTCATGGTTGTGCAACGGTGGGCAGGGGCAGTCGGATGCAGGCGCGGGTGCCGCCTTCGTCGTCGCGGGAGGCTTCCAGGGTAAGCGAGGCCTGGATACCGTACAGCGTGGCCAGTCGGGCGCGGACCTGCTCCAGCCCGAACGAGCTGCCCGCGCTGCCCGGGGAACGCGCCGCGGCCTCGGCGGCAGCGCCGGCCAGGCCCACGCCCGTGTCGCGCACGGTCAACAGCAGGGCGCCTGCGTCCAGCTGCGCCTTGACTTCGATCCGACCCCCGGCCACCTTGGGTTCCAGGCCGTGCTTGATGGCGTTTTCGACCAGCGGCTGCAGCAGCAGCGGCGGCACGGGCAGCTTGGACAGCTCGAGAGGCAGGTCCAGGCGAATCGACAGGCGCGGGCCCATGCGCACCGCCATCAAGGCCAGGTAGTCGGCGCAGTGCTCGAACTCGGTGGCCAGTGCGAAGGTGGATGCACGCGATGCGTCCAGCGTGGCCCGAAGGAAGGCGATGAGCCGGTCCAGCATGGCCTGCGCCCTGGGCGGGTCCAGGCTGATCAGCACCCGCAGGTTGGCCAGCGTGTTGAAGAGCATGTGCGGTTCCAGCTGCGACTGCAGCAGCTGCAACCGGGTCTCGGCCGCCAGGCGCTGGGCGGCCTCGGCCTGAGCACGGGCGTTGGACAGACGCTCGAGCGTGCTCAGCACCACCACCGCCATCACCGTGCCCAGCACGCTCAGCACCAGGGTGATGCGGCTGTTGGACGAATTCAGGCTGTACAGGCTGGGCGACGAATACCCCGTCAGCAGGTCGCCCAGCCCCTGGCCGATGATCGGGCCGGCCACCATGGCCAGTCCCGCCGCGGGCAAGATGCCCCGCCAGCCGCTGCCGAACCCCGCGTCATCGACGGGCAGGCCGCGGGCGGCGCGCAGGCGGTCGTTGAGCCAAGCCATGGACAACCGCACGCCGTCGTTGATGGCAGTGCACACCCCGCCGATGCACAGCGAGTAGACCAGCTTGGCCCAGAACTGCCCGCCGTCCATCGCCGTCAGCAGCAGGGCGATGCCCACGCACATGCCCGTCACGAAGCCCACGGTGCGCAGTCCGCGCGACCGCAGGCGGCCCCATGCGGCCTGCAACGCCGTGGTGCCGGCGGGCGCCCGCTCAGGCGCCGCGGCGGCTGAAGACGTGATCGGGGTGGCGTTCATCGTGGTCGATTGTGCGGCTGCCTGGTTGGCTGTCGGCGTCTTGCCGGCTCAGGGCCAGCAGCCCGAGGGCCCTGCCCATGAACAGCCCGCTCAGCCCGCCGAACAGGATGGCCAGCGGCCACTGCCACTGCGGCAGGGCGGTGAGCGCGGGGTTCATGGCCGTGGCCACGCCGTTGATGTAGCGCAGGCAGAAGATGGTCAGGGCCAGCAGCAGGGGCAGGGTGCTGCCGGGCAGATGCAGGCGTTGCGGCCCGGCCAGCCAGACCGCGCCCGAGCGGGCGGCCAGGCGCCGGCCCGGCGTGGCCATGCCCAGCAGCGCAACCAGCCATATCACTGCCGAGGCGGGGTGGGCCCGAAAGCCCGGCGCCATCGACCACAGGCCCAGCATCAGCAGCGTCGCCGGCAGCGCCATGACCCGCCACCGGGGCAACTGCCGCGCCCGGAGCTGGGAAGCGCCCAGGACGGTGATGCCTGTCAGGATGGCCCAGACCCAGATCGGGGTGTGGCTGAGGATCTGGACGAACATCGAATGTCTCCTTGGCCCCGGGGCGGGGCGGCTTGGAGTGGACTTTGCCGCCAGTCCCTGGGGCTTGCCAGCGTCGTGTGACGGGCTGCGCGGCCTGGGCGCGAAAGCGCCCGGGCAAGCCGTGAACCGGCGCTAGGGCGCGGCCGAGGCCATCCGCTTGCGGATGTCCTCCACGCGCTCGCGGTTGACCCCCAGGTCGCTCTCCCCCAGGCGGGACGCCGAGCGCACCTGGATGACACGCGCGGTGGGATCGAACCAGAACTCGGCGTCGTCGGTGAACTTCATCATGCGGGTGGTGAACTCGGCCCGGATGTAGTCGGCACGCGCCTCCACGATCCGGGCACCGGGGGTGGCCAGGACCACGGCCTTCAGTCGCTCCAGCGTCTGCTCGGGTGTGCCGATGAGCGCCAGAGGGGCGATGCGCGCATCGTCGCGCCGCGGGTGGCCGGGCCACAGGTCGGCCTGGCTGCTGACGCTGTTGGGGCTGCTGGAAGGCGGCTTGAGCTTGCCGTCGTGCACACCCAGGTCGCCCGGTGCGCTACCGCCGAGCATGCCCATCTGACCCGCGATCATCGCGAAGGCCGCGAGGGCCAGGATCGTCACCAACATCCATTTCAAGACCGCCATGCCGCCCTTTGCATCGTCTGAGCCCGTGGGCCCGATTGTGCGGCCTCGGGGCCCTGGGCAGGTCAGCGGCGCAGGCCGCCCAGCAGCGAGCCCAGCACGCCCCGCACGATCTCGCGGCCGACCGACGAGCCGATGGTGCGCACGGCCGAGCGCGCTGCGGCTTCGGCCAGGCCTTCGTGCTTGCCGCCGCGCGGGCCTGTGCTGCCCAGCAGCACGTCCTTCAGGCCGTCCATCATGCTGCCCATCGAACCCGTCAACCCGCCGCCGCTGTCGGCGGCCGTGGGCTGGCTGGCCGTGCCGGCGGTGCCCACCGGCATCCGCGGCGCGGCGCTGCCCGTGGCCACCGCAGCGTCGCCGCTGGCGGCAGCGCGGCCCTTGAGCCTTTCGTAGGCCGAATCGCGGTCGACCACCTTTTCATAGGTGCCCGCCACCAGCGAGCCCGCGATCAGCGCCTTGCGCTGCTCGGGGGTGATCGGGCCGATCCGGGTGCCCGGCGGCAGCACGAAGACCCGCTCGGTCACGCTGGGGCGCCCCTTGTCGTCCAGGAAGCTGACGAGGGCTTCGCCCACCGCCAGTTCCGTGATGGCCTGGGCCATGTCGCCCAGCTTCGGATTCGGCCGCATGGTGTCGGCGGCCGACTTCACGGCCTTCTGGTCGCGCGGCGTGAAGGCCCGCAGCGCGTGCTGCACGCGGTTGCCCAGTTGGGCCAGCACCGTGTCCGGCACGTCCAGCGGGTTCTGCGTCACGAAGTACACGCCTACGCCCTTGCTCCGCACCAGGCGCACCACGAGTTCGATGCGCTCCACCAGGGCCGTGGGCGCGTCGCGGAACAGCAGGTGGGCCTCGTCGAAGAAGAACACCAGCTTGGGCTGGTCCAGGTCGCCCACCTCGGGCAGCCGCTCGAAGAGCTCGCTCAGCAGCCACAGCAGGAAGGTGGCGTACAGCCGCGGCGCGTTCATCAGCTTGTCGGCGGCCAGGATGTTGATCACGCCCTTGCCGTCCAGGGTCTGCAGCAGGTCGGCGATGTCCAGCATGGGTTCGCCGAAGAAGCTGTCGCCGCCCTGTTCCTCGATCTGCATCAGGCCGCGCTGGATCGCCCCGATGCTGGCCGCGCTGATGTTGCCGTACTCGGTGGTGAACTGTGCATTGTTGTCCCCCACGTGCTGCAGCATGGCCCGCAGGTCCTTCATGTCCAGCAGGGCCAGGCCGTTGTCGTCGGCGATCTTGAAGACCAGGCTCAGCACGCCGGCCTGCGTGTCGTTGAGCGCCAACATGCGAGACAGCAGCAGCGGGCCCATGTCCGACATCGTGGCCCGCACCGGGTGGCCTTGCTCGCCGAAGACGTCCCACAAGGTGGCGGGGCAGGTCAGGCTTTCGGGGGTGGGCAGGCCGCGTTCCTTGAGGATGGCCGCCAGCTTGGGGCTGACGGTGCCGGGCTGCGCGATGCCCGTGAGGTCGCCCTTCACATCGGCCATGAACACCGGCACGCCGAGCTTGCTGAAGTTCTCGGCGAGGGTCTGCAAGGTGATGGTCTTGCCGGTGCCGGTGGCGCCGGTGATCAAGCCGTGGCGATTGGCCAGGGCGGGCAGCAGGAAGCACTGCGTGTCGCCGTGCTGGGCAACGAGGATGGGGTCGGGCATGCGCGCGGTCTCCGTCGGGCTGAGCGCGCAGTCTAAGGGCCGCCCGGCCCCATTTTCAGCGTGAGGCGGTTGCTTCCACGCGGATGGAAGAGAACCACGCCGCCAGCTGAGTGATGTCCTCGTTGGTCAGCGGCTTGGCCATCAGGCTCATCACCTCGTGCTTGCGGATGCCGTCGCGGTAGGCCCGCAATTGGGCCGAGAGGTACAGCGCAGGCTGGCCCGCCAGGTTGGGTGCATCGGGAGCCACGGCCACGCCCAGCGGTCCGTGGCAGACGCTGCAGATCTGGGCCTTGGAGCGGCCCGTGTCCACCTCGTCGGCGGTGGCGGGGCCGCACAGCGCGGCCCCCACCGCCGCCGCCCCGGCGCAGGCCTGCAGCCTGCGAACGAAGGCGGCCGTCTTCAAGGCGCCGTGTAGGTCACGCGGTAGATGGCACCGGCGAAGTCGTCGCTGATGAGCATCGATCCGTCCTTCATCACGGCGACGTCGACGGGTCGGCCGCGGTAGATGCCGTTCTCGTCGCGGAAGCCGTCGGCGAAGACCTCGGTCTTGTCGGCGGTGCCGTCACCCTTCAGCGAGACGAAGTTCACCAGTGCGCCGGTGGGCACCGTGCTGTTCCACGAACCGTGCGAGGCCACGAAGATGCCGCCGCGGTACTTCTCGGGGAACATCTTGCCCGTGTAGAACGTCATGCCCAGCTGCGCCTGGTGGGCCGGGAACTCGACCTGCGGAAACACCGCGCCTGCCGGCTCGGGCAAGTTCTTCAGGTCGGCCGCGGCGGGCGAGCCGGCCACCTTGTAGTGGCCGTTCCAGTACGGGTAGCCGAAGTCCATCCCGGCCTTGGGGGCACGGTTCAGCTCGCCCGGGGGCACGGTGTCGCCCAGGCCGTCGGTCTGGTTGTCGGTGAACCACAGCGAGCCGTCCTTCGGGTTGAAGTCCTGCCCCACCGAGTTGCGCACGCCCACCGCGAAGACTTCGCGCTTGCTGCCGTCCTGCTCCATCCGGATGATGCCGCCGATGCCCAGCTTGCGGTACATCGCCACCTTTTCGGCGGGCGGCACGTTGTAAGGCTGGCCCAGCGTCACGTAGAGCTTGTTGTCCGGCCCCACGCGGCAGGTGCGGGCGCCATGGTTGTAGCTCTCTTCTTCCGGCGGCACCAGTTGGCCCTGCGGCACCACCTCGCCGACGGCTACGTCCGGGCCTTCGTAGAAGAATTCGGCGGCGGGGAAGGTCAGCACGCGGTTGTGCTCGGCCACGATCAGGAAGCCGTCCTTGGTCCAGCACACGCCGTTCGGGTTGCTGAACTTCAGGCTCGGTGCGAAGGACTTGACCTCGGTGGCGGCGTCGCCGCCATTGCGGTTGGTCACGGCCCAGACGGTGGTCTTGCGGGTGCCGACGAACAGCATGTTGGTGCTGGGCGCCACGGCCATGTGGCGGGCATCGGGCACCACGGCATACAGGTCGATGGAGAAGCCGGGCGGCAGCTTGATCCGCTTCAGGTTGGCCTTGATGGCATCGGCGTTCTTGCCGGTCTGCGGCACCAGCGGGATATTCAGGTCGGTGGTGGCGACCTTCATCTGCTTGAGCTTTTCCAGGTTGGCCTGGGCCGAGGCGCTGGTGGCGACGCAAACCATCGCTGCCGCCGCGAGCAGCCTCAAGGGGGTGGACCTGAAAACGGACTGGGACATGGGGATCTCCTGGAAGTTGTTCGAATGGTGGGTGGGACTGTCGGGGACAGGCTGCGCCCTCCAGCGGGCGCCGACCGGTATCCGCAATGCGCGTACCAATCCGGGTACACCCTCAAAACCGGTCGAAATGCAGCCTTGGCCGGGCGTTCTCAGGCGTCTGTCTGGCCAGAAACCGTTCGTCACCTGTCCAGCGTGTCCAGAAAATGGTCAGTTGCCGCGGCCCTGCGCCGCTGCTACCGTGCGCGTCGCGGAGCCGGCGATGACTGGCCGGAGGAGACAGGCATGACGAGGACGAACCTGGGCGAGGACCCCCGGGCCGCGCGAGCGCTGGCCTTGCAGGTGCGTGGGGCGCAGTTGCCCCACGGCGGCCGGCCCTCGGCCGAGATCCTGGACAGCTGGCTGCGCTGCCAACAAGCCGGCCTGGACCCGGCCGAGGCAGTGCCCCAGCGCGTGGTCGAAGCCGCCGACCTTGCGCGGCGGCGCGACCAGGCCGCGGTGGTGCGCCGGCTGGCGCAGGCCGAACTGGAAACCCTGGCCCAGCAGATTGCCGGCTCGGACTTCCTGCTGGCCTTCGCCGACCGCGAGGGCGTCATCCTCGACCTGTACGCCGACAACCGCTTCGCCATGAGCGGCGACGACGCCGGCATCGTCGCCGGCAGCTGCTGGGCCGAGTTGCAGTGCGGCACCAACGGCCTGGGCACGGCGCTGGCCACCGGGCGATCGATCGCCGTGACCGGCCCCGAGCACTACTACTACCTGGGACTGGGCCAGGTCTCGTGCACCGCCACGCCGGTGCGCGACGCCCACGGCGAGGTGGTCGGTGCGCTGGATGCCTCGTCCTACTACGAGTCGCGCCAGCGCCACACCCAGGCGCTGGTGCAGATGGCCGCCACGCACATCGAGAACGGCCTGCTGACCCACCAGATGCGTGCGCACTTCGTGCTGGCGATCCATCCGCGGCCGGAATTCCTGGGTACGCTGAGCGCCGGGCTGCTGGCCTTCGCCGAGACCGGCACCTTGCTGGCCCTGAACGACCGCGGGCGCCATCTGCTGCAGGGCCTGTCGCCTGCCCTGGGGGTGGCCTTCGAATCCCTGTTCAGCGAACCCTTCGAACTGCTGCTGGCCCGCTTGCACCGCGGTGCCGAGGTGCGCCTGCGCGACCGCATGGGCAGTTCGCTGGTGGCTTCGTGCGTCAGCAGGCCGTCCGAGCGCCGGACGGGACGGCGCCCGGTGCCGGCCCCCAGGGCGTCGCAACCCGGCCTGATGGCCTGCCTGCCAGTCAGGGCCGACGCCGTTGACGAAGCGGGCCCTGCCGATGGCGTGACCCAGGACATCGAGGTGGCCCAGGCTTATCAGATGGTCGCAGCAGCCGTGCAGATCCAGGCGCCGATCCTGATCCACGGCGAGACCGGCAGCGGCAAGGAACTGCTGGCCCGCCATGCGCACCGGGTCAGCGGGCGCGCGGGCGCCTTCGTGGCCGTCAACTGCGGCGCCTTGCCGGCCGAGCTGTTCGAGGCCGAGTTGTTCGGCTATGCCGGCGGCGCCTACACCGGCGCCCGCCGTGAGGGCAGTGCGGGCCTGATCGCCAGCGCCGACGGCGGCACGCTGCTGCTGGACGAGGTGCGCGAGTTGCAGGCCCCTGTGCAGGCTTCGTTGCTGCGCTTCCTGGACGACCAGCTGGTGCGCCCGGTGGGGGGCACCGTGTCGCGCCGCATCGACGTGCAACTGCTGGCCGCCACGCATGCCGACCTGGCCGACGAGGTGGCGGCGCGCCGCTTCAGGTCCGACCTCTACTACCGCCTGAACACCGTGCGGGTGGACTTGCCGCCGCTGCGCCGGCGCAGCGACTTCGCGCAGGCCGCCCGCCATGTGCTGGCGCAGATCGACCCCCATGCGGGCATCGACGCCACGGCGGTCGAACGACTGGCCCGCCACACCTGGCCGGGCAACTTCCGCGAGTTGCGCTCGGTGCTGACGCGGGCCCTGCTGGCCGGGGGGCGCCGCGTCTTGCGCGGCCCCGACTTCGATGGCCTGCTGCCCCCCCTTGCCGCACTCGCCGAAGCCCCGGCCCAGGCCGTTTCCGGCTTGGGCTCGACCTTGCAGCAAGTGGCCGCCGACACCGTGCGCCGCGAGTTCGAGCGCACCGGTCGCAGCGTCAGCCAGACCTCGCGCAACCTGGGCATTTCGCGCACCACGGTGTACCGCCACCTGGGCGCGGCGAAAGCCTAGTCGGCCAAGCCGGGGCCGATCAGGCCGCCAGACCTTCCAGTATCGGCCGGCACCATGCGCGATCCGACTCCGCCAGTCCGGCAAAGGCACGCTCGACCAGGGCCCTGGCCTCGGCAAGGCCAGGGCCGTCGCCGGCGGCCTGGGCGCACAGCGCCAGGGCTTCGGACGCGAAAAAGTGCTCCAGCGCCGGGGCTGCCTGGGCCTGCACGATGGCCTGGCAGGCCTGGGCGTGCCGGCGCGCCTGGGAGGCATCGCCGGCCTTCAGCCAGGTCCTGGCCAGCCGGTACTCGGCCCGTTCGACCTCCAGCCACGTACCGGCCTGTTCCCAGTGCAGGCGGGCGGCCTGGGCGGCCTCGATCATCAGTTGCCGCTCGGCCGGCGTGCGCATGGCCTTTTCTTCCAGCGTGCTGGCCAGGTTGTTGCCGGTGACGGCCAGCGCGCGGTGGCAGGGGTCGCCGGCGCCGGGCTGCAGGGCGTGGCATTGGCCGAGGGCGTCCTGCCACAGGGCCATGGCGCGCGGCGTGTCGCGCTCGGCCAGGTGGGCGGCGGCCATGGCCGTCACCCGGATGCGGTCCGTCAGGCTTTGCGGCGGGCCTTCGGGCGCATCGCCGCGGCACAGCGCCAAGGTGGCCAGCGCCCGCAGGATCTCGGCCTGAGCCTGCCCCGTGCATTGGGGGTGGGCCAGCAGGGCCTGCAAGGCCTGGGTGCCCGCATCCCACGCGCCCAGGTGGGTGCCGTGGATGTGGTGAAGCAGCCCCGCCAGCCGCCCCAGTTGCGCCGGTGTCGTGGCCAGGTGCGTGCCGGGGCTGGCCAGTCGGGCCGCCACGACCTCGGGCTGGCCCGCGTGGGCGTCCCAGGCCTGCGCCATGAAGGTATCGAAGCTGACGGGGTCGGGGGTCGGGTCCGGCAGGGCAGAGGTTGTCACGGTAAGAGGCTCCGGCGGCTGAAATCTGGACGCGGCGCGACACCACCGAGCGGCCACGCGCCTTCCCGGCCCCCCAAGGTCGGGGACCCGTGCTTTCAGGCCCGTTGCGGCGACAGACTAAAATGCGCGCTTCGACACGAGGAGCTCAGAGTACACGCATGGCCGGTCATTCCAAGTGGGCGAACATCCAGCACCGCAAGGGCCGCCAGGACGAAAAGCGTGGCAAGGCCTGGACCCGCGTCATCCGCGAGATCATGGTCGCAGCCCGGTTGGGCGGCGGCGACATCACCGCCAACCCGCGTTTGCGGCTGGCCGTCGAGAAGGCCAAGGCGGTGAACCTGCCGGTCGACACCGTCAAGCGCAACATCGATAAGGCCACGGGCAACCTCGAAGGCGTCAACTACGAGGAAATCCGCTATGAAGGCTACGGCATCGGAGGTGCTGCCATCATCGTCGATTGCATGACCGACAACCGCGTGCGCACGGTGGCCGAAGTCCGGCACGCCTTCAGCAAGTACGGCGGCAACCTGGGCACCGAGGGCTCGGTGGCCTTCCAGTTCAAGCATTGCGGGCAGTTCGTCTTTGCGCCCGGCACGAACGAGGACAAGGTCATGGAAGTGGCGCTGGAAGCCGGCGCGGACGATGTCGTCACGGGCGACGACGGCTCCATCGAGGTGCTGTGCCCACCCACGGCCTTCGAGGCCGTCAAGGCCGCCCTGGAGGCCGCCGGCCTGAAGCCCGAAGTGGCCGAGGTCACCTGGCGGGCTGAAAACCCCATCGAGGTCGCCGGCGAAGACGCGGCCCGCATGCAAAAGCTGCTGGACGTGATCGAAGACCTCGACGACGTGCAGGACGTCTATCACAACGCGCTGATTGCGGCATGAGCGTGCCGCGATGAAAGTCCTGGTGATCGGCGGCGGCGGGCGCGAGCACGCCCTGGCCTGGAAGCTGGCGCAGAGCGAGCGCGTGCAAACGGTGTACGTGGCGCCTGGCAATGGCGGCACGGCGCTCGACCCTGTGCTGCGCAACGTGCCCCTGACCGACATGGCCGCGCTGGCCGACTTCGCCACGGCCGAGAAGGTTGCGTTGACGGTGGTGGGCCCCGAGGCGCCGCTGGCTGCGGGCATCGTCGACCACTTCCGTGCCCGAGGTCTGCGCATCTTCGGCCCCACCCAGGCTGCCGCCCAGCTGGAAAGCTCCAAGGCCCATGCCAAGCAGTTCATGCAGCGCCACGGCATCCCCACGGCGTTGTATGCCAGCTTCACCGAGGCCGCCCCTGCGCACGACCACATCGCCCGCCACGGCGCGCCCATCGTCGTCAAGGCCGACGGCCTGGCCGCTGGCAAGGGTGTGGTCGTGGCCCTGACCGAGGCCGAGGCGCACCAAGCCATCGACAC
>CAIJPE010000184.1 GCA_903822435.1 uncultured beta proteobacterium
AAAAACGAAGGTCGCCGCGAAGAGGCCGAAGGCGCGGCCTTCCCACGGTTCATGAAAGACCGGTTCATTGGCTTCAGCCAGAACCGGCCCCAGGCCGTGCATGCCGCCGAGATCATGGATGCCGTTCATGCGCCGTGCTCCTGGCCGGTGGCGGGTGCCGGCAGTTGGGTCACGCCGATCATCGAGTCGCGTGTCACCAGCGCTGCCAGTTCATCCTCACTCAAGCCGTCGGTGTCGGCCGGGCGCTGAGGCAGCACCAGGTAGCGCACCTCCGCCGTGGTGTCCCAGGTGCGGACCTCGACGCTGTCGGGCAACTCGGTGCCGAACTCCTTCAGCACGCCCCGCGGGTCGCTGACCACGCGGGCGCGGTAGGGCGCCGATTTGTACCAGACCGGCGGCAGTCCCAAGGTCGGCCACGGGTAACAGGAGCACAAGGTGCAGACCACCACGTTGTGGACCGCGTCGGTGTTCTCCACGACGACCATGTCTTCGCCTTGCAGGCCCGAAAACCCGAACTCCTTGATCGCAGCCGTGGCATCGCTCAGCAGCCGCTGCTTGTACGCCGGGTCGACCCAGGCGCGGGCTACCACCTTGGCGCCGTTGCGCGGGCCGATCTTCGACTCGTAGGTGTCGACCAGCGCATCCAGCGCTTTGGGATCGATCAGGCCCTTTTCGGCCAGCAGGGACTCCAGGGCCTTGACGCGGATCGCGGCGTCGGATTCAGGTGCGGTGTGTCGAGCTGGTGTCACGAAGCCTCCTGGTGGCGCAGCGGATGGGTCGGCGGGGATGAATTCAGACGCTCGCAAGGCGTGAGGAATAATTTACTTGGAAAGGATAATGACGTCAACGCATCACCCATTTCAAGATGGATCTCAGCCGATTTCAAGGACGCATCATGAAGAAGGACACCCTGATCGACCTGTACTGGATCCTCGACGCATTGCAGCGTGGCGGCCAGCCCGATACCGGCCGGGTGCAGACGTGTTTCATCGCCATTCGCGATGCGCTGCTGGACCCCGACACCGAGCAGATCGTCGACCACATCCGCGGTGTGCTCGAACGCTCCGAGGCGGCGGCCGACGTGCTGGCGCATCAGCTCATCGCGCGTTCGTCGGCCACCGCCCGCCGGCCACTGCCGGAGTCGCGGCTGCGCGAGCTGATGGCCGCCACGCAGCGCGAGGCGGGCGGCGACAACCTGGCCGTGGCCTTCGGCCGGAGGGTCGAAGCCGAGCACGGCATCGGGGCCTGATCGAAGCCGATCAAGCCTGCTCGAGCACCTTGGCCCCGGCGTCGAGCTGCTCGTAGCTCGCCTTGGCGGCCTTGTAACCGGTGAGGTCATCCTTGCCGGCGCCAGGCAGGATCACGTTGCCATAGGCGGTGAGCACGTCGAAGAACTCGTTGTGGAAGCTCAGGCAGTGCGCGCTGCCGTTCTTCAGGTAGTGGCTGGCGATCACGTCCTTCAGCCCGCTGTCGATCATCTCCGGCTGCATCACGCGCGAGGCGTGCACGTGGATCTCGGCATAGTCGGTCTTGAAACCGTCGGCCAGACCGGAGTACGTGGGCACGAAGCCGATCCACTGCTGGAGCACGGCGTCCCACTTCGAGATCGCTTCACCCGGCAGCACCTGCACGCCCGGGTGCGACAGCTTGGCCACGTCGAACAGGGTGCATTTGCCACCGCTCTTTTCCAGCGCGCGCACCAGATGGGCGCCCCCTGCACTGGCCGCCCAGCGCATGAACGAATCGGCGACAAAGCGGTTGGTGACCATCTGCTTGAAGCGTTGGCGCACCTCCTTCAGCCCGGTGCGGGTGTAGGCCGACAGGCGCTGCCAGCTCTGCTCTGACGAAATGACGAAGAAGCCGCCGCCGAACGGGTTGTCGGCTGCTTTCAGTGTGGTGTCCACCGCGTCGATGGCCTGGTACTGAGAAGGGCTGTTGAAGTAGTCGCCGTCGCCGCTGTGGCTGAGCTGGCCGACACCGACCAACCTGGCAGTGGCGGGCAGCCGGCCGGCCAGGTCGCGCGCCAGGTCGATGGCCATGCCGCTGCCGGTGCCTCCGGCCAGGCCGTACGCCAGCAGCACGACCGATGGGCCTTCGCCGGCCTTCACATGGTCCGAGAAGCGCTGCAGCAAGCCACCGATGGGTGAATCGGCACCGTTGCTGTTCAGCCCGAGCGTGGCCTTGGCAATGGCGCGTGGAATGTGTTCGCCGGCCTTTGGCAAGGACGCGCCCTTCGGCAGCCTGGGCAAGGCCGTTGCTGGGGGCACGGCCAGCGCCACCGACTCATAGTGAAAGCGCTCCGCGGGGATGCCGCGCGACTTCAGCCTGGCCTTCAGCGAGCGGGCATAGTCATCGGGGACCAGGATGTCCTCGTCGCCGATGTCGATCAGCAAGGCAGCGAAGCGGGCGCCCGGCGCGGCCAGCAGGTCTTCGACCTCGCCGGTGCGGATCAGCGCCTCGATGTGGGCCGCGCCGGTGCGGCCGATGCCGACGGCGTGGATGCAGGTGGCCGCGGAAGGGGTTGGGCTCATGGTCGTCTCCAGGTGATTGCCCGGTGGGGCGGTGGGGTTGGGGTGGATGTGGACGTCAATGCGACAGCCGCAGCACCATGGGCGGCAAGACCCGTGGCAGGCTGTCGATGCGCTCGAGCACGCGGTACTGGCCGGCGCCGAAGATGTGGCGCACGTAGCTGTCGGCGGCCGGGTCCAGCGTCACGCAGAACACGGCGATGCCATGGCGCCCGGCTTCCATCACGGCACGGCGGGCGTCTTCGACGAGGTAACGGCGGTCGTGGATGTCGACGTCGTGGGGCTCGCCGTCGGTGATGAACAGCAGCAGCTTGCGGCGCCGCGGCTGGGCCGCCAGCCGCGTTGTGGCATGGCGCAGCGCCGCGCCCATGCGCGTGGACAGCCGGCTTTGCAGCCCCGCCAGCCGGGCGATGGTGCTGGCGCCCGGCGACTCGCCGAAGTCCAGCGCCCGCTCGTAGCGCACCTCGTGGCGGCCGTTGGAACAGAAGGCGTCGATGGCACAGAGGTCGCCCGCACGCTCCAGCGTCAGGGTGGTCAGCAAGGCGGCTGCCCGTGCCAGGTCGAGCACGCTGCCGCCGCTGGCCACCGGGTCGGCGGTCGACGTGGAACTGTCGATCAGCACCAGCGCAGCCACTTCGCGTTCTCGTTGGTCGAAGCGCTGGTGCACCTTCTCGCCGGGCGGGTGGCGGCTGCGGCGGTCGATCGCCGCGCGCACCGCTGCGTCCACGTCCAGTTCATCGCCGCGCCATTGCGCACGCAGCTTGACCCGTTCGCGCAGTGTGCCGGCGCGCAACACCTTGTCCAGGCGCTGCAGCAGCCCGGCGTGGTGCTCGACGGCCGCCTGCAGTGCGCTGGGGTCGGCACGCGCCGGCCAGCTTTCGAGCACGGTGCACCAGGCGCTGCGGTAGTCGCCGACCAGGCGGTCCCATTCGCGGTACTGCAGCCGGGCCAGCGGTGCTTCGGCGCCATGTTCACCCACAGGCGCTTCGCGGCCGTGGGGCGCAAGGTTGCCGTCGGCGGCCGCCCGGTCCTGCTCACGGTCGGTCGGACTCTGCGGCGACGCATGCAGTTCGTCGGCCACCCGCTGCAGTTCGGGCGAGGCGTCGTCCACGTGTTGCCACAGGTGGCTGTTGTCGTCGCGGTACGCGGGCTCGACCACGTAGTCACGGTGGTTGAATTGCAAGCGCATCTGGCCGATGTCGTTGCCGAGCCTGGACGCGATGTCGCGCAGCATCGCAGGCTGCAGCGCGGAGCGCCCGTTCTCGGTGGCCTCGGCCACCAGACGCCGCGCCTTCACGACCCAGGGGTGCGGATCGGCATAGGCGGGATCCAGCAGGCCGCGCGCCAGCCGCAGCATCAACACGTCGAAAGACGCGCCGTGTGCGGGCTCTGCCAGATGGAACGCCTTCCACAGGCCGCGCAGGCCCGGCAGTTCGTCGCAAGCGATGCCTTCCACGCGAGCGTCTTCGAGCACACCGATCAGCGCCATCTGGATCGGCTTCAGGGTGCCGCGTTCGAAGCGATGGCGAGAGTGGCGCAGGTGTGCGGCTGCGTGGGCCGCCGCGGCGTCGTACCAGCGGCGCGCCGCCGCACCGCGCAGTGCCCGGCCAGCCTCGGGCAGGTGCAGGCCCAGGTTGCTCAAGAAAGGCTGGCGCGATGCCAAGCCGTGCTCGATCGGCAGCAGCGCCGGGCTGATGTCGAACAAGGCCCGCAGCAAGAAGGCCAGCCTGGCCTTGCTGGCCGCCAGGTCGCTGCTCACCGTAGGCAGGCCCACAACGCGGCTTCAGAACGAAGCCGCCACGGCGGTTTCGAGCGCCTGCACCATGTCGGCGTCGTCCGTCATCGGCAGCACGATCGCCATCCGGCAGGCGGTGACGGGGTCGATGCCGCGTGAGATCAGCGCGCCAGCGTGCACCAGCATGCGGGTCGAAGCGCCCTCGTCCAGGCCGTGGCCCTTCAGGCGGCGCGTACGCTCGCCCAGCGCCACCAGGCGGGCGGCCTCGGCGGCGGGCAGCCGCGCTTCATGGGCCACGATCTCAGCCTCGATGGCGGCTTCGGGAAAGCCGAACTCGATGCCGGCAAAGCGCTGCCGGGTCGAGGTCTTCAAGTCCTTCATCACCGTCTGGTAGCCAGGGTTGTACGAGATCACCAGGTGGAAGTCCGGGTGCGCGTGCAGCACCTCGTTGAGCTTTTCGATCGGCAGCATGCGGCGCGCGTCCGTGAGCGGGTGGATCACCACCGTGGTGTCGGCTCGGGCCTCGACCACCTCGTCCAGGTAGCAGATGGCGCCGTGCCGCGCCGCCAGCGTCAACGGCCCGTCTTGCCAGCGCGTGCCCTCGGCGTCGAGCAGCCAGCGGCCGACCAGGTCGCCGGCCGTGATGTCTTCGTTGCACGCCAGCGTGACGAGTGGCTGGCCCAGCCGCCACGCCATGTGCTCGACGAAACGGCTCTTGCCGCAGCCCGTCGGGCCTTTCAGCATCAGCGGCAATCGCAGCGCATGGGCGGCTTCGAACAGTGCCATCTCGTCAGCTACCGCGCGGTAGTAAGGCTCGCGCACGATGCGGTACGCGGCGAGCGGGTCGGCCGCCATGCCAGCCCCGCCCACTGGCCGAGACAACAGCGATGCCGCGGACATCGGTCTTCAGCGGTGGGCGATGGACTTCTCGTTCGGAATGCCGTCGATCGGCGCTTCCGAAGTGCCCACGGTGCTGCGGGTGAAGGCCTCCACGGCCTTGCGCGTGCCTTCGGGGTCGCTGATCCACTTGCCATAGAACTCGTACGGGCAGGCCGCCACACCTTTGTCGCCCTCGCGCGAATTGATCAGTCCGGTGTAGCCGCGGTGTACGAGCTTGAACAGGTGGTTCTCGCTCTGCGCGTGCTTGCGGAAGTCGCGGATCAGGCTCTTGCTGAGCGCCGCGTACTGGATACCCATGTCTTCTTCGCCGCACTCGCCCAGCGTGCGGCCGTCGAAACCGATGATGGCGCTGTGGCCGAAGTAGCTGTACACGCCATCGAAGCCCGATGCGTTGGCCACCGCCACGTAGGTGTTGTTGGCCCAGGCCATCGCCTTGGCCATCAGCACCTGCTGGTCCTTGGCCGGGTACATGTAGCCCTGGCAGCGCACGATCAGCTCGGCCCCCTTCATGGCGCAGTCGCGCCAGATCTCGGGGTAGTTGCCGTCGTCGCAGATGATCAG
>CAIJPE010000185.1 GCA_903822435.1 uncultured beta proteobacterium
CTGGGTTCCTATCGCCAAGGGCCTCGGCCGCGGTCTGCTGACCGCTCTATCGAGCAACTCTCGCTATCTTGGCTCGGCTCTCGGGCAAGGTCTCGGAGCGGGCCTCGAGGAATACGGCAACGCCTACGAAGACACGCAGAACAACATGTCGAACCGCGGTCAGATCGGCGCGGCGACCGTCGACCAGTTGCAGGGCGCACGCGCGCGCCAGGCGATGACCGGCCAGACGCAGACCGAGACGACAGGTCAGAAACTGGCGAACGAGGCGACCCGGCAGGCTCAGGCTCACGGGGACTTCTTCTCCGTCAACGGCAATGACTATGTCACCATCGACGATGGTCAAGGCCACCCCAAGAATGTCCTTCATGGCCAGTGGCTGATGGCCGGCATGCCGCCGACCTATCATCAGGTTCACACGGCGTCCGGAAACGCCCCCCAGAGGAAGACGAATGTCCCCGACCTTGGGTTGGGAGGTCCGCAGGCGGCGACGCCGGCTCCGGGCCAAGCTCCTGGCCAGCCAGGCCAGCCCGGTCAGCCTGGGCAACCCCCTGGACAGCCCGGCGCGCAGCCGCAGACCTTTGGTTCGCTCGGGTCCGCCGGCATGCAGCGCGCCCAACGCGATCTTCGCGAACTAACCATCAATCCAACCCTGCGTGAAGATCAGAAGAAAATTTCTGTTCCGCAGGAGGCGGAAATGTCAGCCTCGGCGCAGGGAGCGATTAAACAAAAACAACTCCTTGATCAAGCAGCCTCAACTCTTGCCACTATGACCCCAGGCGTTGGCGGGCCCGGCGCTTGGCACGATATCGGCGTGGCTGCGGCCTACCGTTGGAATACGTTAATCGACGCCACGGGAGGCCCCGCCGGACTAAAGATTGATCCCAATAACGTTGCCGCCAGCTTCACGCAAAACAAGATCCAAGCGTTGCAGGAATTCGCCCGCGCTCACGGGAACGCCCAAAACTCGCTCGGGGCTCTTGAGGCGGCCAGTTCAGCGACAGCCGGCGCACACATGGACCCGCAGTCGCAGGCGCAAGTTCTGGCGTCGCTATATATCGACAACCAGCAGGATATCGACAAGTGGAATTATCTACAAGATTACAAGAAGTATGTATCGAACGCATCTAATGGAGTTCTTGGGGACCGTTATTCTGTTCCAAATGCCATGACAGGGTTTAGCGACGACAAAAAACTTGAGCGTTATGGGCCGGAAGAGAAGGCCTTGAAGGGTTTCTTCACAGACACCTGGCGTGGCAAGCCGGTAATCACACGTTATCACAACGGAGAACTGGACCCAGCCGCTAAGGAGAAGATCGAGAAAAGCTACAACTCTCCGGGTCTGTTCCGGTATTTCGGAGGCGGAAATGGCTGAACTTGACGACGGTTACGCCCCTCCGCAGCAGCCGCAACAACCGCAGCAGCGTAAAACGGTTGCCCAGCCCCCTGAGCGCTCGTCTAATGAGCTTGACCCAAGTTTTACGCCGGCAGAACATGCTGCACAGGCCGCGCCAGAGGAAACTTGGACCCACTATGCCGGCAATCCTGAGCACAACATGGCGGCTCGTGTCGGAGCGGCGGGCCTCGTCGAGGCTGGCCGGATCGGTCAGGGCATCTACAACACAGCGCACAACATCTTCAGCGGCCCGATCATTGGCGGGAATCTAGCACGCGACACGGGGGCAGCGACGCGCGGCGACTACGGCCCAATCACGACCGACGATCCTAGTTCGGGCCACGGGACGCCTGAATTAGCTGGGCGAGTTCTCGATGCGGCGTCTGTCCTTGGCCCGACCGGCGACCTTATGACTGGAGAATCCCTCGGCGCAAAAATGGTTAAGTCGCAGCCTGCAAAACCCTCGGCCGCCGAACTATATGATGTTGGCGATAGCCAGTACAAAGCTATGCGAAATCTTGATGTAAATTACACTGCATCCGGGTTGGGCGACCTTGCCGCAGGGCTTAGGAACAATTTACATGACGATTCCCTCTATCACGTCAATGCTCCGAAGACGCACTGGTTCCTTGACCAGTTCGAAGGGCTTGGCGATCAAGCAGCAAAAGAAGGCGCACAGCCTGGAGATAGTGTCGGGGTCCCGATTGGCTACGTCGACAAGCTACGCGGGGTCCTGTCACGCACTCTTCGGGGGCC
>CAIJPE010000186.1 GCA_903822435.1 uncultured beta proteobacterium
CGGGTGATGGACAGGGCCCAGGCCGAGGTCGTGCAGGATGGCCGCGCTGGTGATGCGCGATGCTTCCAGCAGGGGGCCGTGAACCAGCACGTGCAAACCTTCGCGCGCCAGCCACAGGGCCAGCAGCGGCGTGAGGTTCGGCAACTTCCGTGAGCCGTTGTAAGAGGGGATCAAGACCACCGGCTTGCTGCTGGTCACCGGCACGCACCGGGCATGCACAGCGTCGAGGAAGCCCACCAGTTCATCCAGCGTCTCGCCCTTCATGCGCATGGCCATGACGAAGGCGCCTTGCTCGACTTGCGAGGCACGACCATCGAGCACCGCTTCCATCAACGCCCGCGCCCCGGACACCTCCAGCGCACGGGCGCCGGCGGCTCCGCGTCCGATGTCCTTGAGATATCCGGCAATGCTCATGGGCCTTGTGCCTCCCCTTGCCGCCAACTTCGCAAGTTCCGGACCCAGGCCCGGTGTGCGGGCCGGCGACCCGCGCGCGGCGATGGCGGCTCAGGCCACGAGCACCGGCTTGCGAGGGAGTTCGACCAGCCGCTTGAGTTCCGGCAGGCACGAGCCGCATTGGGTACCGCAACGCAGCGCCGATTGCAGGGCGGCCAGGCGTTCGGCCGGCGGGCCCTCCATCGCGGCCAGGGCCCGATGGATGCGGGTCTCGCCGACATCGAAGCAACTGCAGACTTGACGGTCCCGCTGCAGGGCCGGGCCGGGCGGCAGCGGACCGGCGGCCAGCAGCGACCGGCCATAGGCCTGCGCGGGCAGCTGCTGTTGCAGCAGCGGGGCGATCCAGGCTTCCGCGCGGGTGTCGCCAGCCAGCAGGAAAGCCTCCAGGCGCTGCTCGTCGCCGTCGCGCGCCAAGCGCATGCTGCGCCGTTGGCCTCGCCGTGCGTCCACGTAGTGCAGCGCCTGCGGGTCTTCCAGGCCGAAGCAGGCGGCTACGCGAGCCACCAGGGCGGGGTCTGCCGGTTCAGCCGCCGCCGCCCTGAACAGCACCCCCGCGCGGTCGCGGCCGAAAGGCACGCAGACGGCGAAGGCAAAGTCGTCGAAATGGGTGCGCAACTGCGTGCGCATGGCCAGCATCTGGTCATCCGTGCCCCAGCACAGGGCCACCAGCCGCCAGGGCAGTTCGGCGCGGGCCACCTGCACGGCGGCGTGCTTGAGCTCGGGTTGCCGCGATTGCGGGCACACCGCCGGCGAGGTCAGTCGGTTGATGCCGCCGGTGACGGTTTCGTCGCCCCAATGCATCGCCACATAGACCTGTGTGGGGGCCACGGTCTCGCTGGCCCGCACGGGGAGCACCAGATCGCCGCGGCGCGACTTCAGCCGCACGAGGTCGCCCTCGGCCACGCGCAGGCGGGCCAGGTCCTGCGGGTGCATGTCCACGGCCGGCTCGGGCTCGTGGCCGAACAGCCGACCCAGCGTGCCGGTGCGGCTCATCCCGTGCCAGTGGTCGCGCAGGCGGCCGGTGTTCAGGGCGAAGGGAAACCGGGCATCGCGAGGCTCGGCCACGGCGCGGTAGGGCGCCACGGCGAAGCGGGCGCGTCCGTTGTCGGTCGGGAAGCGCCCATCGGCGTACAGGCGGGCCCGGCCCTGGGCGGCGCCTTCGGGATAGGGCCAGAACTGGGCGGCTTCGTCCAGCCGTTGCCAGCTCAGGCCGGTGATGTCGAGGTCGCGGCCGCGGGTCGATTCGCGGTGCTCGTTCCAGATCGCCTCGGGCGTCTCATAGGGGAACAGCGTGGGTTCCCCGGGGCGCAGCCGGGCTTCGAGCCGGCGGGCGAAATCACAGACGATGAGCCAGTCGGCCCGCGCCGAACCGGGCGGCGCCACGGCGGCGCGCACCCGGCTGATGCGGCGTTCGCTGTTGGTGACGGTGCCTTCCTTCTCCCCCCAACTGCTGGCGGGCAGCAACAGGTGAGCATGGCGGCCGGTGGCCGTGCCGGCAAAGGCTTCCTGCAGGACGACGAACTCGGCGCGCTCCAAGGCGCGGCGCACCGTCGCCTGATCGGGCATGGATTGGGCCGGATTGGTGCACGCGATCCACAGGGCCCGGATCTCGCCGTCGGCCGCCGCCTGGAACATCTCCACGGCCGTCCTGCCGGGCTTGTCGGGCACGCCGGGGACGCCCCACAGCCGCGCCACCTCGGCGCGGTGCCCGGCGTTGGCCAGGTCGCGGTGGCCCGACAGCAGGTTGGCCATGCCCCCCACCTCGCGCCCGCCCATGGCGTTGGGCTGGCCCGTGAGCGAGAAGGGCCCGGCGCCGGGCCGACCGATCTGGCCCGTGGCCAGGTGCAGGTTGATCAACGCCGCGTTCTTGGCGGTGCCACTGCTGCTCTGGTTCAGGCCCTGGCAGTACAGCGACAGCACGGCCGGCGATTCGCCGAACCAGCGGGCCGCCAGCTGGATGGCCTCTTCCTTCAAGCCGGTGATGCGCGCCGTCTCGCGTGGCGTGTATTCGCGCACCAAGGCCTTCAGGGCATCGAAGCCTTCGGTGTGGGCGGCGATGTAGCGCGTGTCGGTCCAGCCTTCCCACAGCATCAGGTGCAGCAGGCCGTGGAAGAGCGCCACGTCGGTGCCCGGCAGCAAAGGCAGGTGCAGGTCGGCCTGCGCAGCGGTCTCGGTGCGCCGCGGGTCGGCCACGATGATCCGCATCGACGGGTTGGCGCGGCGTGCGTCCTCGATGCGCCGGTACAGCACGGGGTGCGCCCACGCGGCGTTGCTGCCGGCGATGAACAGCAGCTGCGCGTGGTCGATGTCCTCGTAGCAGGCCGGCGGGGCATCGGCGCCCAGCGTGGCCTTGTAGCCCGCCACCGCACTGCTCATGCACAGGCGCGAGTTGGTGTCGACGTTGTTGGTACCGATCAGCCCCTTGGCCAGCTTGTTGAAGACGTAGTAGTCCTCGGTCAGCAACTGGCCCGAGATGTAGAAGCCCACCGCATCGGGCCCGTGGGTGTCGATGATGTCGCCGAATCGATGCACGGCCTCGTTCATGGCCTCGTCCCAGCCCACCTCGCGGCCGTCCAGGCGCGGCGCGCGCAGGCGCTGGTGCAGGGTGATGGGCTCGGCCGCGGTCAGGTGCAGCGACTGCCCCTTGGCGCACAGGCGTCCGAAGTTCGCCGGGTGGTCGGGGTCCCCGCGCACGCCCGTGATCTGCGGGCCCTCGCTCTCGATCACCACGCCGCAGCCTACCCCGCAGTAGGGGCAGGTTGACCGGGTCTCTCTCACGCGGCCGCCATGCGCGTCGCCAGCGTGCTCAGCTCGTCGGCATCCAGGCTGACCTGCCCGTCTTCCACCTGCACGGTGAAGCG
The DNA here is from genome assembly GCA_903822435.1 of uncultured beta proteobacterium. GTDB lineage: Bacteria > Pseudomonadota > Gammaproteobacteria > Burkholderiales > Burkholderiaceae_C > Rubrivivax. Next base: position 3,315 of record CAIJPE010000186.1, read on the forward strand.
CACCGCGCAGCCCTGGTCGGGAGCCCGGGCCTGGCCGTCGTCCAGGCCGATGGTCCAGTTGTGCAGCGGGCAGGCCACGCTGTGCCCGAAGACGATCCCCTGGCTCAGGGGGCCGCCCTTGTGCGGGCAGTGGTCGAGCAAGGCGAACACGTGGTCGTCGGCGGTGCGGAACAAGGCCACGGCCGGGCCTTGGGCGCGGGCCACGCGGCGGGCGCCCTGCACGGGGATGTCGTCCACGCGGCAGATGGTCTTCCAGCTGGCCATCACGCCACCCCCACCGGGTTGAACTGGCGCAGGTCCACCCGCGCCTTGTCGAACTCGAACCAGGGATCGGGTTCGCCATCCAGGCTGAACTGCAGCCGGGCCCACAGCGCCTTGCGGCCCTCGTGGTCTTCCAGGATGCGCTGCTTCACGTGGTCCAGGCCCACACGGCCCACGTAGTGCACCGTGCGTTCCAGGTACCAGCCTTCCTCGCGGTACAGCTGCAGGAAGGCGCCGCTGTACTCCAGCACCTCATCGGGCGTCTTGAGCTTGCAAAGGAACTGCGCCACCTCGGTCTTGATGCCACCGTTGCCGGCCACGTAGATCTCCCACCCTGAATCGACGCCGATCACGCCCACGTCCTTAATGCCGGCCTCCGCGCAGTTGCGCGGGCAGCCGCTGACCGCCAGCTTCACTTTGTGCGGGGCGTACATGCGCCACAGGGCGCGTTCCAGGTCCTTGCCCATCTGCGTGCTGTCCTGCGTGCCGAAGCGGCACCACTCGCTGCCCACGCAGGTCTTCACGGTGCGCAGCGCCTTGGCATAGGCGTGGCCGCTGGCCATGCCGATATCCTTCCAGATGGCCGGCAGGTCTTCCTTCTTCACGCCCAGCAGGTCGATGCGCTGGCCGCCGGTGACCTTGACGGTGGGGATCTTGTACTTGTCCACCGCATCGGCAATGCGCCGCAGTTCGTCGGCCGTGGTCTCGCCGCCCCACATGCGAGGAATGACCGAATAGGTGCCGTCCTTCTGGATGTTGGCGTGGCTGCGTTCGTTGATGAAGCGGCTCTGCGGGTCGTCCACCGCTTCCTTGGGCCAGCTGCTCAGCAGGTAGTAGTTCACGGCGGGCCGGCAGCTGGCGCAACCGTTGGGCGTGCGCCAGCCCAGGCGGCGATAGACGTTGTCGATGGTGAGCAACTTCTCGTCGCGGATGGCCTTGCGCACCTCGTCGTGGTTGGCGTCGGTGCAGCCGCACACGGCCTTCTTGGTCGGCGCCTTGGAATAGTCGCCCCCGGCCGTGAACATCAACAGCTGTTCGACCAGGCCGGTGCAGGAGCCGCAGCTGGCGCTGGCCTTGGTGTGCTTGCGCACCTCTTCCAGCGTGAACAGGCCCTTGTCCTTGATGGCCTTGCAGATGGTGCCCTTGTTGACGCCGTTGCAGCCGCAGACCTCGTCGCTGTCGGCCATGGCGGCGGCCTTGTGGTGGCCTTCGTGGCCCACGTCGCCGATGTTGCTTTCGCCGAACATGAGCTTGTCGCGGATGTCTCCGATCTTGCGCCCGTCGCGCAGCAGCTTGAAGTACCAACTGCCGTCCACGGTGTCGCCGTAGAGGCAGGCACCCACCAGCTTGTCGTCGCGCACCACCAGCTTCTTGTAGACGCCGGCGTAGGGGTCGGACATCACGATTTCTTCGCAGTCGGGCCCGCCCATGAAGTCGCCCGCGCTGAAGAGGTCGATGCCGGTGACCTTGAGCTTGGTGCTGGTCTGGCTGCCCGTGTAGCGGCCGATGCCGAATTGCGCCAGGTGCGTGGCGCAGACCTTGCCCTGCTCGAACAGCGGCGCCACCAGCCCGTAGGCGATGCCGCGGTGGGCGGCGCACTCGCCCACGGCGTAGATGCGGGGGTCGGTGACGGTCTGCAGCGTGTCGCTGACGACCACGCCGCGCTGGCAGTGCAGACCCATCTGTTCGGCAAGCGCCGTGTTGGGCCGTATGCCGGCGGCCATCACCACCAGGTCGGCCGGCACGGTGCTGCCGTCCTTGAAGCGCACCGCCGTGGCGTGCCCGGCTTCGTCGCCCAGGATCGCCTCGGTCTGCGCGCCGATGCGAAAGCTCAAGCCGCGCGTTTCCAGCGACTGCTGCAGCAGCTTGCCGGCAGTCTCGTCCAGCTGCCGCTCCATCAGCCAGGGGGCGATGTGCACCACCGTCACCTGCATGCCCCGCAGCATCAGCCCGTTGGCGGCTTCCAGCCCCAGCAGGCCGCCGCCGATGACCACCGCATGCTTGTGCCTTGCGGCCGCGTCGATCATGGCCTGGGTGTCGGCGATGTCGCGGTAGGCCACCACGCCCTGCAAATCCTTGCCAGGCACGGGCAGGATCACCGGGTTGGAGCCAGTGGCCAGCAGCAGCCGGTCGTATTCGGCCTGCGTGCCGTCGTCGGCGTGCACGATGCGCCGCACGCGGTCCACCCGAACCACCTTCTTGCCCACGTGCAGGTGGATGCCGTTGTCGCGGTACCAGTCCAGAGGGTTGAGCACGATCTGGTCGATCGTCTGCTCACCGGCCAGCACGGGGCTCAGCAGGATGCGGTTGTAGTTGGGGTGGGGCTCGGCACCGAAGACGGTGATGTCGTACAACTCGGGCGCGATTTTCAGCAGCTCTTCGAGTGCGCGGACGCCGGCCATGCCGTTGCCGACCAGAACCAGGCGAGACTTTTTCATGGCGTTTCTCCGTGCGGACAGGCAGAACCCCTTGGACGGCCGTGCCGTCTCTGATTGGGGTGGGTACTGCGCACGTCGCTGTGCACGTCGGCGATGCCCGGTAACCGTTGCACCAAACCGAGGCGCGCCATCGCGCCAGCCAGGATGCAAGCAGGTTTCATGCCGTTGAACCACTTTGGTGGCCGACGAACAAAGGGGGGTGGAATTCACGAGGAAGGCCCACGGAACGCTTGATCTGTGGGCACGGCGCCACCAAGATAGGGACGCCGGACGTTCTTACCGTGGATGATCTGCAGGTTCTTGTGATTTCGAGCCGTACCCGATGATGACCACCCTCGATCCGTGTGTCGCGACGCCCGAAGTCGGCGCCGGTATGGAGCCCATGCTGGCGGGCTTGATGTCGGCCGTGCTGGCCCGCCGAGGTGACCTGCTGGCCGTGAAAGACCTGCAGAGCAGCCGCATGGTGCACGCCAACCAGGCGATGGCCGATTTTCTGCACAGGCCCATGGCCGAAGTGGTGGGGCGCACCGATGTGCAGCTTTTCGAACCGGTTCTGGCCGGTGCGCTGCGGGCTGCCGACCAGACCGCGCTCGCCCAGGGCGAGGCTTTGGTCAGCGAACACCGTTTCGACTGGGGCGGCAACCGGCGCGAATTCTCGGTGTTGCGCCTGGCCACGTCCCCTGATGCCACCGGGCGCCGCCTGATCTGCAGCGTGTGGACCGATCTGGCGCCCGAGCGCCAGCGCGAGGCCCAGCTGCGGCTGGCGCTGGAGCAGATCGAGCAGCAGCAACTTGCGAACGAGTTGTTGCGCCGGGAACTGTCCGACCAGGCGCTTCGTGATCCGGCCTCGGGCCTGTACCGACGCGCCCACTTCGAGGATCAACTGCGGCGCGAGGTCGACCTGTCTACCCGCGAGCACCGCGAGTTCTCCGTCGTCTTCATCGAGATCGACCCCCTGCGCGAAGAGGTCCGCGCCCTGGGCGCGGTCGGCCACGACCGCGTGCTGGAGGCGCTGGGCCGGCTGTTGCGCGGCGGCACGCGGGCCATGGATGCGTCCTGCCGCTACGACGACCGGCGCTTTGCGGTGCTGCTGTCGGGCGTGGGGCTGGCCACCGCGCATGCCCGCATGGAAGGCCTGCGCCGCAAGTGCGCCACGCACATCGTGGTGCACGAAGGGCATGAGATGGCCTTCAGCGTCGCCATGGGCGTGGCCAGCTTTCCGCACACGCCTAGCACACCTCTATCCGTCATCTCCGTTGTGGTGTGGCCGCCCCCTACTCACACCACATCCGATGAACCATCATTCGCAGAACAACATCGCGCCGTTGGACGAAAACGGGGGC
>CAIJPE010000187.1 GCA_903822435.1 uncultured beta proteobacterium
GCCTGTGTCATCCACGACAGTGGCACGGGGATCTTGCGCCACGACTCGATGCGAGCCACGGATTCGGCAGCCTGCCGCCACGAGCGACCGCAAAGGTAGAGCGCCGCAGCATGTGCATCGGCATGCGAAGGATGCCAAACGATCCTGGTTGCCTGACCGGCCAGCCAGCACCACTGGGCATCCATCCAAGTCCGGGCGTCGGGGCCACCGAACACCGCGGCCGCCGCCAGCATGACCGGGCCCTCGAGGCGCTGTCGTGCATCGAGAATCCGCGCCACCTCCAGGCGACCGTCTGCAGCCAGGGATTGGCGCCAATCCAGGTGTTCGACCAGCACCTCGGCCGGCGCCAGGATGGGGGCTTCGCCGAAGTCAGCCCTTAACGCGCTGGCGATGCGGCACGCGGCGACCGCGTCACCCGTGAGCAATGCCTGCGCCAAATCGTTGCCCAGCGCGACGTCGCGGCTGTCTTCGAAGATGTCGAGCTGTCGCCTCATTGCTCAATCGGTTGCTCTGGAACAAGCTGGATCGAGAATGCCGTCTCAACCTATCGCTGTCGCAGCATGGATTGCTGCTGCCGAAATACGGCCGGCGTCCGCCTCATCGCTGAAACGCGCCTGGTGACCACTGCGCGCGCCCCGGCTCGAGCTTGCGCGTGCCGATCGGCCACTCATACTCGGCCTTGGGTGAGAGGTCGCGGCCTTCGAAGTTCGTGGGGTCCACACCGCTGCCGCGCCAGATGGAATCGGGCGGCAGTTCGAAGAAGTAGGTGGGCGCGTCGCGCAGCATGCTGCGCAGAGCCACGCGGTTGCCTTCGAAGTGGCCAGGTGCGCCCAGCCAGAACACACCGGGCCCCACGAGCAGGTTGTTCACGGCAAACACCTCGAAGCCGCCGGGCAGGTGGTCCTTGAAGACGCGCAGGTACCAGGCCGGCGTCCAGGCGTAGTTGATGAACGTGTTGTGCGACAGGCGCAACTCGTTCTTCGGCCAAGCGCGGCCTTCACTGCCGTACGCCACCAGAACCGGGTTCTGGCCATCGGCGCCCTGCGCGATGACGTTGCCCAGGATGGTGGCCATGCCGCCGTCGACGATCTCGATTTCATACGACGCGCCCCCGCGCTGGCCGTCGTGGATGAGGTTGTAGGCGATGTAGTTCTCACGCGCCCGGCTGCGGATGAGGTGGCCCTCGAAGCCCTGCTGGAAGCGGCTGCCGGTGATGGTGAGCTTGCCGATGCGGCCCACGTTCAGCAGGTGGTACAGCCCGCCGACAATGCGCGGCGCGGCGCCGAAGACGCTGTCTTCGATCAGCAGTTCGGCGGCCTCGTCGTTGGTGGTGAGCATGCCGTGCTCGTTGTCGAAGAACTGGCAGCGCCGGATGGTCAGACGGCCGCCTTCCTGGCGCACGCCGGCACCGGCGCCCGCTTGGGAACGGGCGCCGCGGAACTGGATGTTTTCCAGCGTGACCTGTCCGCCCCGCACGGTCCACAGCGCCAGGGCCGCAGCCAGCTTGGCCTCGCCGTCGACGATCACGGCCGTGCCCACGCCGCGCAGGGTGAGCTTGCGGTTTTCCAGCACGAGGGCACCGTGGTAGGCACCTTCGATCATCTCGATGACGTCGCCGTCCTTGGCCTGCGCCACCGCGTCGTCCAGCGACATCGGCGCGCCATCGGGGCCCACCACCCACGACGCGGCCCGGCTGGCGGCTGGCACCAGTGAAAGCGCCAGGGACAGCGCCAGGGCCCCCAGCCAGCCGCCGAAACAGACACCGGCTGATCGCAGACCGGCTCGGCGGGACAAGAAAAGCGAGCGCTCAGGGGTCATGAAAAACGGGTCTGGATGGCATCGACGCCGAGTATCGCCTCAACCCGTGGCGGCCACGATGGCGTCAGAACGGCGCCTCGATGCGCAGATCACGCCAGCGCAACACGGCCGCCTTCTGGCCGATGCGCTCCACCGTCACACCGGGGCCGGCGGCCTCACCTTCATGCACCACCTGGCCGTTGACCATGATGAAGCGGCTGGCCGCGTTTTCTGACCAGATCGCGCCACCGATGGCCATCGGCGGCAGCTCGCGGCGCTGCTCGGCGCTCAGTTGGCCCAGCGGGATGGGCCGGGGTTCGGCCGCCGCCGCCGCAGCGGTGGTGGGTGCGGTTGCAGGCGGGGTTGCCGGTGCCGGCGCCGGTGGTACGGCGCGGGAAGGCGTTGGCGCCACCGTGGGGGCCGACACCACCACGGGCAACGGCGGTCGCGGCTCGACAGCCGGCAGCAGCGCCCGGGTGGCCTGGGCGGCAGGGGCGGCGGGTGTCGGTGCTGGCACCTGCGGCTGCGGCTGCGGCAGTACCTGCGGTGGCGGCAGCTCCACCGCCACTGGCATCGCTGCCGGTCCACC
>CAIJPE010000188.1 GCA_903822435.1 uncultured beta proteobacterium
CCACTACAAGCGCCCGCGCAGCTATCCCGCGGCCTTGCTGCTGCCCTCCTGCGAAGCGCCTTCAGGTGCGCCTGCAGGCCCGCTGCGGCTGGGTGTCCACCAGACACTGCGCCGCCTGATGCTTCAGCACGACCTTTCCCGCGCCCGCAGCCTGTCGGACTTGTGCCGTGTGGGCCACTCGGCGCTGTCGTGGGCCAAGTCGGCCCTGGTGTGCGCCGTGCTCGACCTGGCGCGGCGCATGGAGCATCGGCACAGGGAACTCCACGCGCAGATCCAGGCGCGCACTTGAACCTGGGGCCCGCGGGCTCAGAGGCCCAGTTCGCTCAGGCCCGGATGGTCGTCCGGCCGCCGGCCCAAGGGCCAATGGAACAGCCTTTCATCGGGCCGGATGGGCAGGTCGTTGATGCTGGCAAAGCGGCGCATCATGAAGCCCTGGGCATTGAACTCCCAGTTCTCGTTGCCGTAGCTGCGAAACCAGTGGCCCGAATCGTCATGCCATTCGTAGGCGAAGCGCACCGCGATGCGGTTGTCGGTGTGGGCCCAGAGTTCCTTGATCAGCCGATAGTCGAGTTCGCGGTCCCATTTGCGGCGCAGGAAGGCCTTGACCTGCTCCCGCCCGATCGGGAACTCGGCGCGGTTGCGCCAGCGCGTGTCCTCGGTGTAGACGCGGGCGCAGACTTCAGGGTCACGGGTGTTCCAGGCATCTTCGGCGCCGCGCACCTTGCGCGCCGCGGTCTCGGGCGTGAAGGGCGGCAGTGGCGGGCGGGTGTCGGAGGCCGTTGTCGGGGTGTTCATGGTCGGTCCCTCATTCGCACAGGGGAGTCTGGCGCAGCGGGCGCTCGAACCAGGCCACGTCGCGCCACTGCCCGAACTTGCGCCCCGCGCGGTGGAACACGCCCACCGGCTCGAAACCCAGGCTGCGATGCAAGGCCACGCTGGGTTCGTTGGGCAGGGTCACTCCGGCATAGGCCTGGCAGTAGCCCAGTGCGGCCAGTTCCTCGAAAAGTGCGAGGTACAGCCGCCCGCCCAAGCCGCGTCGGCGCGCATCGGCGTGGATGTACACGGTGGTGTCCACCGAATACCGGTAGGCCGCGCGCTCACGGTGCTCGCTGCCGTATACATATCCGAGGATGCGGCCGCGGTCTTCGGCCACCAGCCAGCGCCAGCGGGCTGCCACCTTGGCCATGCGCGCGGTGAATTCGGCCAGGGTGGGCGCGACGGTCTCGAAGGACACGGTGCTGTCCTCCACGTTGGGGCGGTAGATTTCCAGCAAGGCCGGCGCATCGGCCAGCGTCGCCTCTCGGATCACGCAGTCCATCGGCCGGGTCCTTCGCGGCTGTTGCAGGCCGGGCGGCAGCCGGCGGGCTTCAGTAGGTCTTGTAGGGCAGGAACTTGCCCGACATGTGGATGCTCACGCGGTCGCCCTTGGGGTCGGCCTCGCGTTGCAGGTCCATCTTGAAGTCGATGGCCGACATGATGCCATCGCCGAATTCTTCGTGGATCAGTTCCTTGAACGTGGTGCCGTACACGCTCACGAGCTCGTAGAAGCGGTAGATCAGCGGATCGGTGGGCACGCTCGTGGGCAGGCTGCCCTTGTACGGAACGACCATCAACCACTTCTGCTCGTCGGCGCTCAGCCCGAAGATCTCGCCCACGGTGGCGGCCTGTTCGGCGGTCAGCGTCATCTGGCCCAGGCAGGCCGCGGTGACCCATTCCTTGCTCTGGCCGACGCGCGCGGCCACGTCGGACCACTTCAGGCCCTTGTGGACCTTGGCGGTGATGATCTTTTCGGTGACATCCAGGCGGCTCATGCGATTCTCCTCAAGGGGGTGACGTTGGTGGGGGGCTCGGGGTCGAGCCCGGGGCTGACTTCGGGCGGATGGGTCGGCGCCCGCCCGTGCGAAAGGGCCTTGGACCGCTCGACCAGGAAGTCCACCAGGTGGTTGCGGATGCGGTAGTACTGCGGGTCGTGGTGCAGCGTGGCGCGCTGGCGCGAGCGCGGCAGCGTGTTTCGCACGATCTCGGCCACGCGGGCCTGCGGGCCGTTGCTCATCAAGAGGATGCGGTCGGCCAGCAGGATGGCCTCGTCCACGTCGTGCGTGATCATGAACACGGTCTGCCGCGTCTGGGCGCAGATGCGCAGCAACTCGTCCTGGATGGTGCCCCGCGTGAGGGCGTCCAGCGCTCCGAAGGGCTCGTCCAGCAGCAGCATGCGTGGCTGGATCGCAAAGGCCCGCGCGATGCCCACGCGCTGCTTCATCCCGCCGCTGAGCGCCGACGGCTTCTTGTCGATGGCGCCGGCCAGTCCCACCATGTCCACGAAGCGTTCGACCTGCTGCTGCACCTGCGCGGCCGACCATTCGGGCCAACGGCTGCGGACCGCGAAGGCGATGTTGCTGCGCACGCTGAGCCAGGGCATGAGTGCATGGCCCTGGAACACCACGCCGCGCTCCAGCCCCGGCCCGGTGACCTCTCGCCCGTCCATGAAGACGTGGCCGACGCTGGCTTTCTCGAGCCCTGCCAGTACGTTGAGGATGGTGGTCTTGCCACAGCCGCTGTGGCCGATGATGCAGACGAACTCGCCTTGCGCGAGGTCGACATTGACGCTGTCGAACACGGGCTCGGCCGAGCCGGGGTAGGTCTTGCCCAGGCCCTCGATCTTCAAGAAGTCGGCGCGGTCGCCCGGCATCTCAGTCGGCATAGGTCACGGCCTTTTGCAGCTTCGCGAAAAGCAGGTCCAGCACCATACCCACCACACCGATGACCAGGATGGCGAAGATCACGTTGGGCAACGAGAGGTTGTTCCACTCGTTCCACACGAAGTAGCCGATGCCGGTGCCGCCCACCAGCATCTCGGCCGCCACGATCACCAGCCAGGCGATGCCCATGCTGATGCGCATGCCCGTGAGGATGGTCGGGGCAGCAGCCGGCAGGATGACCTCCAGCGCACGACGCACCGGCGGCACTTCCAGCGTGCGCGCCACGTTCAGCCATTCCTTGCGCACGCCCGCCACGCCGAAGGCCGTGTTGATGAGCATGGGCCAGAGCGAACAGATGAAGATCACGAAGATGCCGCTGGCCGCGGAATCCTTGATGGTGTAGAGCGCCAGCGGCATCCAGGCCAGCGGCGAGATGGGCTTGAGCACCTGGATGAAGGGGTCCAGCGCGCGGTGGATGAGCGGGCTCATGCCGATGACGAAGCCCAGCGGGATGGCCACCAGGGCCGCCAGCGCATAGCCCAGGCCGACGCGGCCCAGCGAATACATCAGCTGCAGGCCCACGCCCTTGTCGTTGGGGCCGTTGTCGTAGAAGGGATGGGCCAGGTTCTTCAGCGCCACCGCACCCATTTGCGCCAGGGTCGGGAACCCCGACTTGGGTGGCGGCGTGGCGGCGGCTGCCCCCACGTCCTTGCCCATCAGCTTGGCGTATTCGATCTGCTCCGGCGTGAGCGCCGGCGCCGCGGAGGCCGCTGGCTGAGAGCCCATCGTCGCGAGGTGCCACACCCCCAGGAACAGCCCCAGGAAAAGCAGCGACAGGAGGGTGGATCGAAGCGCCAGGCTGGGCATGGTTCAGGCGCGCTTGATCGCAAAGCTGCGGACGTAGGCCTCGGGCTTCTCCGCGTCGAAACCCTTGCCCATGATGGTGAACTTCGGAAAGGCGCCTTCGGGCGGCTTCATGTCCAGCGCCTTCATCTGCTTCTTCGCGTCGGTGAGCAGGAAGACCTTCTCGGCCAGCTGCTTGTAGTCGACCTCGCCCTTGACGTAGCCCCAGCGCTTCATCTGCGTGAGCATCCACACGGCCATGCTCTGCCAGGGGATGGGATCGAAATCGGCCCGGTCGGGCACGTTGCGCACGTTGCCCAGGCCGTCGGCGAACTTGCCCGTCAGCACCTGTGCCACCACGGTCTCGGGCTGGTTCAGGTAGGCCTGCGGCGAGATCACCTTGGCGATGAGCTCACGGTTGCGCGGCTCGCGCGCCATGGCGGCGGCTGTCAGCACCGCGCGGTACAGCGCGATGAAGGTGTTGGGGTTCTTCTGGATGAACTCGGTGCTGGTGCCGAAGGCGCAGCAGGGGTGGCCGTTCCACAGCTCCTTGGACAGGATATGGATGAAGCCGGCTTCCTCGAACACCGCGCGCTGGTTGAAGGGGTCCGGGCCGAGGAAGCCGTCGATGTTGCCGGCGCGCAGGTTGGCCACCATCTCGGCTGGCGGCACCACGCGGATCTGGATGTCCTTGTCGGGGTCCAGGCCAGCCTCTGCCACGTAGTAGCGCAGCAGGAAGTTGTGCATCGAGTACTCGAAGGGCACCGCGAACTTGAAGCCCTTCCAGCCGGCGGGGTCGCGCTTGTCCTTGTGCTTCATGCCCAGGGTGATGGCTTGGCCGTTGGTGTTCTGGATGGTGGCCACGTTCATCGGCATGGCGGTGCTGCCAAGGCCCATGGAGATGGCCAGCGGCATGGGGCTCAGGAAGTGCGTGGCGTCGTACTCCTTGTTGATCATCTTGTCGCGGATCAACGCCCAGCCCGCCGTCTTCACCACCTCGACGTTAAGCCCCTGCTTGGCATAGAAGCCCAGCGGGTGCGCCATGATCAGGGGCGTGGCGCAGGTGATGGGGATGAACCCGATGCGCAGATCCTTCTTCTCGATGGGCCCGAGCTTGTCCTGGGCCATGGCCTGCAGGCTGGCGATGGGCAGCACGCTGCCGATGGCGGCCACGGCGCTGCGGCGGCCGACCGCGCGCAGGAACTGGCGCCGCACGGCGTCCTGCGGGAACAGCGCCTTGACCAGCGAGGCCTCGATGAAGGCCTGCGAGCGAGCTTCGAAGGCGGCGCTCAGGCTGCGGGTGCGCAGTGTGGCGGCGGCGTGATCGGCGCTGCTGGCGTGCTGGCCGCAGGCGCAGCGCAGGCTGAGCGGGCGATCGCCGTCGTAGGGATCCACGCCGTCGAATGCGGTGTCTTCGGCGGGGCTCGCCGGGTTCTTGGGGTTCATGCGGAGCGCTCCTGCAGATGCTTCGACTGCATCGTAGGAGTGCCCCGCCCGCGGCCCTATCGAGCGGGTGCGGAAGTTCGTGTAGGGCCGGCCCTACACGCGCCGTTCAATGCCAGTGGCGGTGCCAGCCGTAGTAGCCGCCGCCGATGATCACCCGCGGGGCCACCACCACGCCGGGGCTGCCGTAGGCGTAGTTACTGGGGTATGGATAGACGTACACCGGGGCGGGCTGTTCGATCACCGTGGTGACGGGTTGCTGCGCCATGACGGGCGCCGGCGCCGACAGGGCGGGTGCGGCGTCGGCCGCCGCGACCGTCACGCTCAAGGCGATACGCTCGCCCGGGGCCTGCGCGGTGCGCGTGGTGTAGCGCTGGCCGTTGTAGTCGTAGGCCACGTCGTAGCCGATGACGCGGTTCTCGTACCGAGTGACGGTGTTGCAGCGCCGCACCGTGGTGGCCACGGGCGGGTTGTTGGCGGCTTCGATGTTGTCACCCACCGCCGCACCGGCCACCACGCCCAGTCCGGTGGCCGCGGCGCGGCCAAAGCCGGCGCCCATGCTGTTGCCCAAAGCGCCGCCGATCAGGGCGCCCACCAGCGCTCCGCCGCCGGTAGGACGCTGCTGCACGAGCTGCTGCTCATCGACGCACTGGTTCTGCGGCACCGGCACCTGCGCGGTGATGGGTGTGGCCGAAACCACGGTGCCGTACTCGGCCGCCATGGCATTGCCGGTGATGCTGGCAGAGACCGCGGCCAGGCCGACCAGGCCGGCGAGACGTGAAATCGAGGTGACCATCTGTGTACTCCTGCTGCGAGCCGCAAGGCCCGATGACGCATTAACGCGCGGCGCGGCAAGCGGTTGAAGTCCGGGCTGTAAAGATCCGCAAACCGTGCGGCTTCGGTCACGCGGAATCCCGCCGTTGTCGCCGTTCAGACGATGTCCTGCCGCACTGCGAACAGCGCCAGCTCGACGTCGTTGCGCACCCCGGTCTTTTCCAGGATGCGCGCCCGGTAGGTGCTGACGGTATTGGGCGCCAGCACCAGCTGCTCGGCGATCTCGCCCACGCTGCGGCCGGCTGCCAGCAGACGGAAAACCTGGTACTCGCGGTGCGACAGCCGCTCGTGGATGGGCGTGCTGTCGTCGCCCTCGGTGCCCAGCGCCGCGGCCAGCAACTCGGCCACGCTGGGGGTGATGAAGAGCTTGCCGCGGGCCACCTTGCGCACCGCCTCGATCAACTCGGCCGAATCGGCGCTCTTGTTCAGGTAGCCGGCCGCGCCCAGCTTGAGACTGCGCACGGCGTACTGGCGATCGGGGTAGGTGGAGAGCATCAGTACCGGCAGGCGCGGGTTCTCGGACTTCAGCTGGCGCAGGATGTCCAGCCCGTCGCGCTGCGGCATGGCGATGTCCAGCAGCACCACGTCGATCCCGCCGGCTCGTACGCAGGCCAGCGTGTCGGCGCCCGTGGAGGCCTCGGCCACGACTTCGATGGGCTCCAGGCCGGCGGCCTGCGGGCCATCGGCCACCTGCGCAGCATCGGCCAGGATCTGCTTGATGCCCTGGCGCACGATCTGGTGGTCGTCGCAGATGAGCACGTGGATCATGGCCACCCGACGGCCGGGTCTGGCGCCTGCGCGCCCAACGGCATCACCAGCCTGACCCGCGTGCCCTGGCCCGGTTCGCTGTCGATGGACAGGCGGCCCCCGAAGTGCGTGGCCCGCTCGCGCATGCCGATGACTCCCCAGCTGCAGGGGTCGGCCAAGGCCTTGGCGGTGGCGCCCACGCCGTCGTCGCGCACGTCCACGTACAGCACCGGATCTGGCGGCCCGTCCACGGCGATCTGCATGCGCACGCTGCGCGCCCGGGCGTGCCGGGCCACGTTGGAGAGCATTTCCTGGAAGATGCGGAAGACGGCGATCGCCAGACCGCCCTCGGGTGGTGCCAGGCCGGCGGCGATGTGCACCTGCAAGGTGGCGTCGAGCTCGCTGCTGTCGATGAACTCCTGCGCCTGCCACTCCAACGCCGCCCACAGCCCCTGGTGGTCGAGGATGCTGGGGCGCAGGTCGGTGATGATGCGGCCCACGTTGTCCACCGCGGTGTCGATCAGCCGGCCCATGCCGTGGCACTTGCACTGCAACTCGGGCGCCGCCCCCAGGCGCCGGCCCAGCCACTGGGTGTCCATCTTCAGGGCCACCAGCAGCGAACCCAGTTCGTCATGGATTTCGCGGGCGATACGTTTGCGCTCACTCTCGCGGACGGTCTCGAGATGGTTGGTGAGTTCGCGCAGCTCTCGGGTGCGCTCGGCCACGCGGCGCTCGAGTTCGTCCTTCGAGCGCAGCAGTTGTTCCTCGGCCTGCCGGCGCGCCGTGATGTCCACGAAGCTCACCACCGCGCCGCGCACCACGCCGCGGTCGATGATGGGGTGGCTGGAGTATTCGGCCCAGAAGGACGTGCCGTCCTTGCGCCACAGCACCTCGTCGTCGATGCGGCAGGGCAGGCCCTGCCGGAAGGCGTTGAAGATCGGGCAGTCGGCTTCGGGATAGTGGCCACCATCGGCGTGCGAGTGGTGGATCAGCGCGTGCATGTTCTGCCCAAGCACATCATCGGTGCGCCACCCCAGCGTCTGGGCCGCTGCGCGATTCATGAAGGTGCAGTGGCCGCCCAGGTCGATGCCGAAGATGCCTTCTCCGGTGCTTTCCAGCAGCAGGCTGAGGCGGTCCGTGACCAGGGAGTCGTCGGGCAGGTGGGCCATCGGGGGGCTTCGGCGCAAGCCACGTGCCACACCGCCCCATCACGAGCTTCCAACAACGGCACCGCGCCCGGAGCGCCCACCGGGGCGGTGTTGCGCGGGCTAAGGGCCCACCGCCAGCGCCGGCGGTGCGGATTCGTGTTGCCTGGCGTGCTCGCACACGGCGCCCGGCGTCGCCAGCCACACCTCCCCCCGGTCGCGGGCCGCAGCCACATGCTGCAACGCCCGCCGCAGGTGCCGCAGCCGGTAGGGCTGCCCGACGATGTACGGATGCAGCGCGATGCCCATCACCAGGGCCGGGCTGCCCGGTGCGCGCGTCTGGTCGAGCATTTCGTCGAGGTTGTCGACGATCATCTGCGCAAAGTCCTTGGCGTCCATCTGGCGGGCCACGATCATCGGGATGTCGTTCAGCTCCTGCGGGTAGGGCACGCTCCACAGGGTGCGGCCACCTCGCGTGCGCATCGGTAGCGGCTGGTCGTCGTGACACCAGTTGAGCGTGTAGCGCCACCCGGTCTCGGCCAGCAGGTCGGGCGTCACCCGGCTTTCTGAAATCCACGGCGACAGCCAGCCTGCGGGCTCGGTCGCGGGCAGGCCGCTTTCAAGGCGCATCCGGTCGCGGCAGTGCAGCAGCAGCGCGCGTTCATCGGCCTCTGAAAGGTCGCCCTGGCGCGCTGCGTTGCTGTGGCCATGGCCGACCAGCTCGTCGCCCCGCGCCACGCAGGCCGCCACCAGTTCGGGGCAGTGGTCATACAGCGCCGTGTTGATCAGCGCCGCGGCGGGCAGGCCCAGTTGATCGAACAGTTCCAGGCAACGCCAGGCCCCCACCCGGTTGCCGTACTCGCGCCACGCGTAGTTCAGCACGTCGGGCTGCGGGCTGGCCGGGCCGATGCCCGCGCCCAGGCCTTCCCCGAAGGCGAAGTGCTCCAGATTGAAGCCCAGGTACACGGCCAGGCCCGCGCCACCGGGCCAGCGGTACGGGGCCCGGCGCGTGATGGGCGTGAAGCCGAAACGGCCGTGGTGCGGCAGCGGGAGGATCGGATGCATGGCGTGCGGGCTGCGGGGCAACCGTGAGGATGGGGTCAGGGACAGCGGCCCGGCCGGTCTTCCGCCGAGAGATCCGGATCCGGCAGGCCACGCGGGGCCATTCGGGCGATGGCGACGATACCGCCGACGCGACACGCTGCCCATCAGCAACGTCGGCGCGGGAAGGCGCCCGCGACCTTGCCCGCGGGCGCCTTCCCGGGCCAGCCCGCGCCCATTGAACGGCTGCTCCGCCGGGCCGGGCCACTGCTGCAGTGCACAATGCCGCCTTTGGGGAGCCCGGCCATGCGACGCGTCGTTTTCAACCAGAAGGGCGGGGTCGGCAAATCGACCATCACCTGCAACTTGGCCGCGATCGCGGCCGAGCGCGGCGAGCGCACGCTGCTGGTCGACCTGGACCCGCAGGGCAACTCCAGCCGGTACCTGCTCGGGGCGGCCCCCAACGAACCCGGCGCGGCCGAATTCTTCGAGACCACGCTCAAGTTCAGCATGCGCACGCCCAGCACGGCCGATTTCATCGTGGCCACGCCCTGGGAAGGCCTGCACCTCATGGCAGCGAGCCCCCTGCTCGATGAACTGCACGGCAAGCTGGAAAGCCGCTACAAGATCTTCAAGCTGCGCGACGCCCTGGCCGAGCTTTCGGAGGACTACGACGCGGTCTGGATCGACACCCCGCCGGCGCTGAACTTCTACACGCGCTCGGCCCTGATCGCGGCCGAGCGCTGCCTGATTCCCTTCGATTGCGATGATTTTTCGCGCCGGGCGCTGTACGGCCTGCTGGAAAGCGTCAAGGAAATCCAGGCCGACCACAACGCCGACCTGGAGGTCGAGGGCATCGTGGTCAACCAGTTCCAGCCGCGGGCCAGCCTGCCGCAGCGCACCGTGCAAGAGCTGATCGACGAAGGCCTGCCGGTGCTGCAGCCCTACCTGAGCGCCAGCGTGAAGATCAAGGAGTCGCACGAACTGTCTCGGCCCATGATCCACCTCGACCCGCGCCACAAGCTGAGCCTGGAATTCGGGGCGCTTTACGACGTCCTGGCCTGAACCACTCAGCGTCCCGGGGTCATCTTGTCAGTATCCCTGGGGGTCCGGGGTGTTAAGCTGCGCTAGCGTGCTGCCGCCAGACGCGACCCCAAAACTTCAGGAGCGCCGTTTGGCCAAGGAAGAACTGATCGAGATGAACGGTATCGTCAATGAGATCCTGCCCGAGCTGCGCTGCCGGGTGACCCTGGACAATGGCCACCAGCTGGTGGCCTACACCTCGGGCAAGATGCGCAAGAACCACATTCGCATCCTCGCTGGCGACAACGTCACCCTCGAGCTGTCTCCCTACGACCTGACCAAAGGCCGGATCACGTTCCGGCACCTGGGCCGCGCGCCCTCGTCCAGCCCGCGCCGCGTGGCCTGACTTTCCGTTCCTGACCCTGTTCGTGATTCGCCCCCTGCATTGCCACGCAAGCATCCCGCACGGAATGCGCGCATACGCCTGAGAGGCTGGTAATCGGCCCGCCGGACCTCCGAGGTCCCGCCCGCCCCAGGGGGAGTGAACACCAGGACCGATGTTTCTCATCGGCCGGCAGGCCCCCCGCGTTCCTGTGGGCTGCCTTGTGCCTGACCGGCCTGCCGGCCCGGGCCATCGGCCTGGCATTGGCCGCCC